>JAZRUK010000017.1:0-27929 GCA_045652525.1 Candidatus Gastranaerophilaceae bacterium
GTTAGGTACTGATGCATTGGCTATTCTATTTGATGTTTCTGGGGCATCTAATCCTAATACTTATGGCACAAACGACAGTGGCAAGTGGAAAGATATTAGAGGATTGAATGTTTCGATTAAAGTTGGGGCGGATTTAGTTAATCTTGGAACAACATATTCTGCGGTAGATTGTTCTAACCCTTCCGGTAATGATTACAAGTACTGTGGAAGTAATCCTTCTGGAGAAACAGATGACTACTGGGCCGGGGCGCAAAAAGTTTGTGCTGAACAAGGCATGAAATTGCCTACTAAAGATGAATTATTAGCGCTTGATAATAAAGAAAATATTCCAACTAATC
Source organism: Candidatus Gastranaerophilaceae bacterium (assembly GCA_045652525.1). GTDB lineage: Bacteria > Cyanobacteriota > Vampirovibrionia > Gastranaerophilales > Gastranaerophilaceae > SIG32. The sequence continues at coordinate 339 of JAZRUK010000017.1, forward strand.
TTTGGTACTGGTCTTCCTCTGACTCTGACGAGTATTATGCTTATGTTGTACACTTGGGTAAAGGCGAAAATATCTCAGGAAAGTACAATCAAAACGACGTGTTATGCGTAGGTAATTAGGTTAGCGTCATTCTCAAGACAAAACCTTGGGAATCAAATTATCTTTAAATAGTTCCTGAAACGACTTCAGGATGACGAAACACACAGGAGGGCATTCACCCTCCTGTTTTATATATTCTTTATTCTGCGCCAGAAGCTTTACCAACACGTTTTTCTGCACGACCCCAAGCTTCTTTTAATTCTGCAATGTTTGATCCGCGCATAAACCAACGAACTACATATTTTTCATCTGGCCCAAGACCACCTGAAACTTTTTCCAAAGTTATAATGTTATAAACAGCTTCTGACATTCCTATTGTAACTTTAGCTTGAGGAACTTTAGCCGTTCTAGGATCAAGAACTTCTATTTTTAAATTATTATATCTATATTTTTTTACACCAGAAACGTTGTGCGCATCTGATTGAAGCTCAACAATATAATCACGCATTTCTCTTGATAATTCACTTAACGTTTTAGACATGCATCACCTAATTATTTAAACTGTGTATTGGAGCTGGAATTCTACCACCTCTGCATACAAAGTTTTCGCTTGATAGTTTATTTACAGGCATTATAGGCGCTTCACCAAGCAATCCGCCATAAACAACCCTGTCACCTACTCTTTTTCCCACAACAGGAATAATTCTAACAGCAGTTGTTTTTTTATTTATCATACCTATTGCCATTTCATCAGCAATAATTCCCGCAATCGTTGTTACAGGTGTATCTCCAGGGATTGCTATCATATCCAAACCAACCGAACAAACTGATGTCATTGCTTCTAATTTGTCGAATGTTAAATAACCTTTTGAAGTTGCCTCAATCATTCCCGCATCTTCTGAAACAGGAATAAATGCTCCTGACAACCCCCCAACATGAGAACTTGCCATAATACCACCTTTTTTAACAGCATCATTCAACATAGCTAATGCAGCGGTTGTTCCATGAGCACCCGCATGTTCCAAGCCCATTGCCTGAAAAATTCCAGCTACACTATCACCCTCTGCAGGTGTTGGAGCTAATGACAAATCTATTACTCCAAATGGTATGTCCAATTTTTCTGCTAATTTCCTTCCAACTAATTCACCTGTGGTTGTAATTTTGTAAGCAATTTGTTTAATTTTATTTGCTAAATCACTCATATTTGCATCTTTTGGTAATGCTTCAATCGCAGCTCTTACAACCCCTGGCCCAGAAACTCCAACATTCAAAGCACATTCAGGCTCACCAACTCCACAATATGCACCTGCCATAAATGGATTATCACTTGCAGAATTACAAAAACATACAAGCTTTGCTGCACCTAAACCATCACTATCTTTTGTTAATTCTGCAGCTTTCTTTACTGTTTCTGCCATTTTTAAAACCGCATCCATATTGATACCGGCTTTTGATGAAGCTAAATTTATTGACGCACAAAGTCTTTCTGTTGTTGCTAAAGCCTCAGGAATAGCTTCCATTAATAATTCATCGCCTTTTGTAAAACCTTTTTCAACAAGTGCTGAAAATCCACCTACAAAATTTACACCAACTTCTTTTGCCGCTTTATCTAAAGTTTGTGCAATTTTTACATAGTCAGGATTTGTACAAGCCTCACCAATCATCGAAATTGGTGTAACAGAAATTCTTTTATTTATAATTGGGATTGAATAGTCGTTTTCTAATTCGTCAGCATATTCAACCAAATTTTTTGCATATTTTGTAATTTTGTTATAGATCTTTTGACACACAACATCAACATCTTCTGAAACACAATCACGTAAACTTATAGCCATAGTGACCGTTCTGATATCAAGGTTATGTAATTTAATCATATTTATAGTTTCTAATATCAGCTTTTTTTTCATAATTACCTAAAACCCAAATGCGCTAGCAATATCCCAACGCTTAACTTTAACTTTTAACTCTACGCGTCGGCTCTTTGCATAATCCTCAACACCATTAACAATTACTGGATCATTAAAACTCTTGCCTTCAACTACAAGCATTTTTCTTAATTTTTCGCCATGAGCTTTATCATAACCTGTTTTGAACATATATTCAGCAACTGAATTTGCACGCTTCAAACTTAATTCCATGTTTTTTGCAAATTGTTCATCCTTAGTAGACAAACCAACATATGATTGTGAATCTGTATGGCCTTGAATAACGATGTTTTCTATACCTTCCAATAATTCTGGTTTAGTAAAAATTGTATTAACATATATCGGAATAAGTTTATCCAAATATTGCTTTCCTCTTGGAGATAGGTTCCAACTGTTTAATTCAAACAATTCCAAATCAGAAATTTTTATATCGCCTGTCATCTTATCAACTTGAGCTTCTATATTTTCTTTTTCTAATTTTTCTATTAATTCTTCAGAGGCTTTTATTTGTTCTTGTTTTTGTTGAACAGAATTTTGTGAAAATCCTGTCATCGCAAGAGTAAACAAAGTCATGAAAATAATCGCCAAACCTAACATCAAGTCTGACATCGTGGTCCAGAATACGTTATCTCCTTCACCACCGCCACCACCGTGACCTCCTGAACTTCGTTTTACACCAATTGCCATATTATTTACACCTTAAAATAAATCATCTACTGCATCGCCGCCACTTTTTGCGGTTTCTTTTAATTGTTTATTCATTTGGTTAATACCAAAAATTAGGTTTTCCAAGTATGGAACTAAGTTGCTTGCAATACCTGCATTTAATGCTGTTTTAAACTGATTAGGCATTGTTGCAACAAGATTTGTTACTGAATTATTCTGGATTTTTGTTTCTCTCAAAAGTTCAAACAAGAATTTTTCAGAAGAAACATTATCGAACAACTTACCCATTAAATCCATAGAATGTTCAGCAGGTCTATGACATAAAATATTAAATATAATTTTTTCAACAATAGTAAATATCAAACAGGCACCTACCGCAAATACAGATACCATCGCTGCAACTTGCATGCTGCTCATCAACCCTGCAACTGAAGCAATTGTTCTTTCTTGTGTTGAAAAGTCAATTTTACCGAACGCTGTTGCAATGTTTAAGAACGTAAATAACGGACCGCAACCTGTCAAGATAGTTGGGATTGCTCCCATAAACCCTGCATTATATTTTGATGTAACAAGTGTTTCTTCATTAAAGAAATATGATGGATCTACAGTTGTTTGAATATTTTGAACGGTTGAAGATACTTCTTGATATGTCAAATCTTCTTCTGTTTGACCTTTAAGAGCAACTGATTCTGAAAATACTAACGTATTTTTAAATTCTTGCCATGCTGATGAAACATATGGATTTGAGTTCATCCATTCATCAATTTCTTTAAATCTAAAATTCAAATCGCTTTTTTTAAAATTAGATAAAAAAGCAATAAAAAGCTTTAATTGTTTACAAACATATGTGTATTTAACAATACAAAATATAATCGATCCAATAAATAATGTTAATACAATTAAAATTGGAATATCTGTAAATAAGTGTGCGAAATTCATAATCTCTCCTTTAGGCAAGAGTATATCATATTATAATATATCTGGCAAATAAGTATCATTTTGTAAAATTACCAAAATTCACTATTGTAACTTATACCTTTTGGGGATTATTTCGAAATTAAAAACTATTAAAATTTTGATATAACAGGAGAAGTATTATGCTTATGGGAAACACTTGCGGTAAGTACAATCGACTGGAAATGAAAAATGTAAATAAAAATATTATCGAGTGGCTTGAAGACATTATTGAAGAAAACAACAGTCGAATTGAACGTAAAGAATGGAAAAGTAAATATAATAGCTACGTCGTATATGATTACGAACCATTTTGTACCGACGGATTTGAGATAAACTTGGTAATAACATCTTATGATATAGCTTATTTAAATTTTATCAAATATCTTTATGATGAAAAAATAAATACTATAGAATACTTAAACAACTGCATTAATGTTTAATTTTTCACCTATTGCACAATTTTAAAAAATAGTGTATAATCACATGGATAAAGGAATTAATGTTTCTTTTAGTAGTACCTAATTAGGAGAAAAACCATGTACCAAGACGAAAAATTAGTCTGCGAAGACTGCGGTATGGAATTTATTTTTACCGTTGGAGAACAAGAATTTTATGCAGAAAAAGGACTTGTAAACAAACCAAAAAGATGTCCTGAATGTAGAAAAAAACGCAGACAAAACAACAGAAGAAGCAGAAAAATGTACGATGCAGTTTGCGCAAAATGTGGTGCACAAACACAAGTGCCATTCAGACCTGTTGAAGGCAGAGAAGTTTATTGCAAAGATTGTTTCACAAAAAGCGCTGTATAATATAATTTTATCAGTTTTGAAAAAGAGAGTCATACGACTCTCTTTTTTTAGTCCTCATGGCCAATTTAATATTTATAAATCTATTTTAATTTAATACATAAGAAAGGATTTATAAATTATGAAAAAACATTTATGGTTAATGGCAATTTGTATTGTCGCATTTGTTGCTGGCTATTCAATCAACAGTAAAGCTATTTCGGACACTGGTTATAGGGTTGCTGTGGTTGATGTTCAAACACTTATTCAAAAATCATCTGAAGTAAACACTTTAAAGGCCAATCAAGATAAAAAATTAGATGCAATGAAAGCAACAGTCGATAAAGCTCGACAAGACATTTCTAAAGAAACAGACCCCACAAAAATTGCTCAATTAGAAGAAAAATATCGAAATGACATTAATAATCAAAAACTTGCACTTGATAATGAATACAATACAAAACTAAAACAGATTGACACAAATATAAAAAATTTGGTCATAGAAAAAGCAAAAGAAATGAAATATAATTTAGTTTTGCCTAAAAGTATAGTGCTTTTTGGCGGTGATGACATTACTGCTGAAATTGCAAAATCTGTAAAATAAAAACGGTTGATAAAATCAACCGTTTTCCCTTTCTCTTCGCATAAACCTAAAGGATACATGGGGGTTTATGCTATTTTGTTACTAAGTATTATTTGTTGTAATTTTTATATCTATAACTTAACATACTATATGAATCAACACTTGAAGAAGAATCACTTCCATAGAATGTTGACATATTGGTTGCTTTTTGATGGTTATATTCGTCCATTTTTTCTTGCATAGCTGCGCTATGTCCAAATGCGGTAATTTCTGCACTTGTAACTCTGCCGTCACCGTTTGTATCCATTTCATCAAAATGTTCTAAAATTTTATTAATTGTATCAGCTGACAGACCTGATGCTCCTGAAGCAGCAAGTTGAGTTAATTCAGTTCTTGATAAACCTTTTGTTGAAAGTGTGTTTGTATAATCTGTAATTTCATTTGAACCAATTATACCATCACCATCAGCATCAATTGATGTAAAATTTGTTTGCAAATATGATGCGAAGCTTTGATTTACATTTAAACTTGTTTTTGAATCTGTTCTTGCTGTATTAATACTTTCTAAAGTTACACCGTTTGGATTCAACTGCGCAAGATAAGAATATGTATTTGTTAATCCAGAATAAATTCCTGTCAACAAAGATTTGTGATTTGCCATAAGTATATCCTTTTATACTACCTCATGTTTATATTAATGATATTTTGAAAAAAATCAACCATATAAATAGAGGAATTTTTAGCAATAAAAAAGCGGGCTTAAAACCCGCTTTTTATTTATTTGATATTACTTAATTTAACCGAAGTTGGTTGAATTATGTTTTTAGCTTCGCTTGGATTATAAGCTTTGCTTGGTGCTTTACCAAGTGCCCATCTGAAGCCAAAGCCCAAACCAACACCTGTTCTGCCACCGGCTCTAAGCATTGCTTGACCAAAACCAGTAAATCTTTCACCCCAACGTTTTTGTAAACCTACACCGTATTCAAAGTAAGGTTTTACAGAAAGTTCAGGCAATGATGTATTGGCAGCTGTAAAGTCTGATTTACCCATTAAGTTCCATACCATTCTTAGGTTAACATATGGTTGCCATCCATTTTTGAAGTTACCAATAAATTTAACTCCAGGAGCAATTTGAATAGCATTCAATGGATCAGATTCCATTCTTACACCTGCAGCATTTGTATAATCAAATGCATTAACAAATGTATAAGACATCAAGTAGCTTGGTTGAACAATGAATTTGCCTTTTGCTAGTTCCCAATTGTAACCAGTTTTAGATGCAACACCGGCCATTAACATTGGCATATCTTCACTACCATACATTGTTGACATATCAGCAACACTTGCACCTGTGTTAGCAGTTAATGCTGTAAAGAAGTTATCTTTATAAACAATACCTGTCAAACCAAGTGTACCACCGTTTTGGTAAATGCTATTACCTGAGAATGTTTGGTGTGAACCAGTATAACCAGCATATACACTAACTTGAGCTTCTGCACCATTTTTCAATTGATACATATCACTATCAGCACCAAAGAATGAACCATACATTACGTTGTTAATTCTTGGGCCACCGTCAAGACCAACTTTTTCAAATGAAGCATAAGGTCTTACCCAACCTGCTTTTTCTTTTTCAGGCAAGTAAGTTGGAGAAAATACTTGAGGTGTAGAAGTAGCAGCATAGCTATTTCTCATTCTCATAGCTTGACGTTCTTCACGAGTCATAAGCATTTTCATATCCATATTCATGAATGCTTGATTATATGAATTAATTTGGTTCAAGAAGCCACCTAATTGAGCAGCTACAGGACCTGCCATAACTGCAGGGTTGAAATCACCAAATTTGTTTCCACGTGGATTATATGCAACTACACCATTTTGATCAATTGAACCTTTCAACCATCTTACTGGTGTTAAAGTATCATTAGCAACAAAGTTTGCTGTATCTACAGTTACATTACTCAAACCTTCCAATCCTAACGCTTTTTTAACATCAATTGTTACGTTACTTGCTGTTGTATCACCAACTGCATTGATACCTGTAATTGATACATTAGCTGTGCTTCCTTCAATCGCAGATCTTAAGTTATCGCCAGAACCTTCTTGACCACCAAGGCTTACATCTGCCACAACATCAACATTGCCTTGTAGAGATACTTGGCCTGCTGCAAATGAATCAGAAACACCGTTTGCAGTATCCAATCCACCATTTGTAATAGAAATGGAATCAACATCAGAAACATCTGCATTTGCACCAAGTGTTAATGTAGCATCTGTAACATCAATAAGATTTGCATTTTTAACATAAGAGTTAATATTCAATCCGCCTGATCCAGAACCAGAAGATCTTAAAGCAAAACCTGTTGTTTCATTTACAACTAGGTTGTAACCTTCTTCAGTACCTGAAATACCACCATTTATTGTAATTGTTTTACCATTTGATGTATTAAATGCCAATTTAGAATCTTTAGTTGCCATGTAAATATCACAACCATCTTCAAGATTTGCACTTGTGTTACCATCAAATACAACGTCTTTTGATTGCGCTGTGATAGTTAAATTGCCTTCTGTATAAATTGCACCACCTTTAGATGCTGAGTTGTTTATGAAACTTGTATCAGCAATTATCATATCGGCAGCAGCATATATAGCACCACCTTCTTTTGCGGCAGTATTATTAGTAAATGTTGAGTTTGTAATAGTTAATTCAAGAGCTGAATTGTCACCTTGAGCAGATGTTCTTGTTGCAATTGCGCCACCAACACCTGCAGAGGTATTACCTTCAAATACAACATTATCAAGAATAGCATTTGCTTCAGAGCCTAAGAATAATGCACCTGCACCATCATCTGCTGAATCTGTTGCACTATTATTTTTAAACACTGTATTTGTAATTGTTGCATTTTTGAATACTCCCAATGCACCAATAGCTTTTGCGCTATTACCTGTAAATTCACTTGAATCTACAACGATATTAGAGTTGTTAGTTCCACCTGCAACAGCACCTGCAAATTCAGCTGTGTTGTTAGCAAATGTAGATCCTTTAATATCTAATGTACCGTTAGTTACGTATGCAGCACCGCCCCAAGAACCTGAATTGTTATTACTGAAAGTAGAATTAATTACTTCAGTTAATGCTGCAGAAGATTTTCCTGCTGTATATAAAGCGCCACCACTTCCAGTTGAAGAGTTACTGTTGAATTCAACTCCGTTGATTGTAGCGTTAGCTGCGTTATAAATAGCACCACCATTATTTGCTGTGTTACCAGAGAATAATCCACCAGTAATATTCAAGTTTGCTGCGTTACCTTTATTATCTACATCACCGTGGTTGTAGATAGCACCACCGGCATTTGCTGAGTTGTTTATAAATGTTGAGTTTGAAATACCACCGTTCTCATTATAGAAATGATAATCGATTGCACCACCTGTTGTTGCGGCTTTATTACCTTCAAATGTTGAATTTGTGATATTTAAAATAGCAGCAGAGTTGTCATTGTGTGATCCATTTGCGTTTTCACCAACCCTTGTTCCTATTGCACCACCTGATGATGCTGATGTGTTACCAGTAAATGTTACATTGTCAAGAATTGCTACTGCACCTTCTGAACCAACGAACATTGCACCGCCACCATCATTATTAGCATCTGTAGCTTTGTTACCGATAAATTCTGTATTTTTAATGTTACCAACATTAAAAATACCTACACCACCAACACTTTTAGCTTCATTATTTTTGAAGATACTTCCATCAATGTTAATAATAGAAACACGTTGACCGCCTCTACTTGCATATTGATTTATTGTACCTTGATCAGCAACGTTATTTTCAAAAGTTGAACCTATAATATTTACTGTACCATTTTTAACTGATATTGCAGAACCATCTGAATCATATGATACAGTGTTTAATGCTTTGTTATTTGTAAATGTTGAATTTGTTACATTTACTGTTTTATCTATTGCATCTACAAATATTGCACCACCACTGTATGCACTATCTGATTCAATTTTGTTACCATCAAATGTAACTCCATTAATTACTGCATCACTTTCAGTATAGATAGCACCACCACTTACAGATGCACTATTACCTTTAAATGAACCACCTGTAACAACTAAATTAGCAGCGTTGCCATGGTTATCAACATCACCATGGTTGTATATTGCACCACCATTAGCTGCATAGTTATTTTTAAAAGTTGTATTTGTAATTCCATTATTTTCATTATAGAAGTGGTTATCAATTGCACCACCTGTTGTAGCTGCTGAATTACCATCAAATGTTGAATTTGTAATATTTAATATCGCTGCGGAGTTGTCATTGTGTGTTCCGTTTGCATTTTCACCAACTCTTGTTGCAATTGCACCACCAACACTTGCAGATTTATTACCTGTAAATGTTACATTATCAAGAACCGCTACTGCACCAACTGAACCAACGAACATTGCACCGCCACCCTCTTTGGTTGCATTAGTTGCTTCGTTAGCAGTAAATTTTGAGTTAGTGATTTTTGCATTTTTAAATACACCCAAAGCACCTACCCAATCAGCTTTATTACTTGTGAAATTAGTACTATCAATTATAATATTTGAATTATTAGTACCACCTGCCAAAGCGCCACCAGCTGCAGCTATATTGCCATCAAATGTTGAACCTTTAATATTCAATGTTCCGTTTGTTACATATGCAGCACCGCCCCACGATCCAGAAGCGTTATTTGTATATGTTGAATTAGTTATACTTGCTGTCGCTGCAGCAATTGCACCTTTTACTAACATTGCCCCACCACTACTATCAACTGTAGTTATATCTGATATAGTTTGGGAAATAATTGATGCACTTGTAGTTTCGTCAACTACAACTCTTTCTGCTCCATAAGCATGTCCGTTAATAGTCAATGATGATAACAACAATGCTGTAAGCAACGCTCTTTTATTCATTTCATACTCCTTCTATTTCCAAAGCTAATACATTGTATAACGCTAAATATTTAAAAGCAACTAGCTATTGGTATAATATTTATATAAAGATCGGGAAATATTATTAACTTTATTTTGGCATTTTAATTTAAAAATTATGGACTTGAAATTTATTTTTTTTTATGCAAGAATGGAACTCGACGATAAAAATCGTTGGAAAATCAATTAACAATCAAATAATTTTACAGATGGCAAGGTAGCTCAGTTGGCGAGAGCGCACGGCTCATACCCGTGAGGTCGAGAGTTCGAATCTCTCCCTTGCTATTTTTATTGCAAAAATTGTTTAAATATATTTATGTCCATTTTGTTCAAAAATTTGCTAATACAAATTGAGAACTTTGATTATGCAAATAAATTTTCAATAGGGTCTTTCATAATATAGTTTATTGGGATTTTTTTGTCTATTTGCTCATTAGAAAGACAAAAATAAGTATATATACGACTTTGTTTATAGCGCTCATACTTATTGGTAAAATTTTTTATAGATATTTTATTAATTTCATTAGGATATTCCATTTCTATTTGTTTTAAAACAGATAGCAGACGTTTTGTTGGATTAACACCATTATCAAAGCTCTTTAAAATATAATGAGGTAATTCACTCATAAATTTTTCATCTTTTATTGTATTAGACTTTTTTATAAAATCATTTATTTCTAAAACACAATTTTTAGTTTTATCAACATTTTTTATAGCCTTAGCTACATTCTGTACAAATCTTTCAGAAAAATTAGAATCCTGAGCTAATCTCCTTGCTGAACGTTCATTTATAGTAGTTTCAACTATTGAGTATTCATCACTAACCTTACAAATAAGGTTTAGCATATTATTATCCAAACGGGGTGTGATTCGTACATGAGAATTCTCTTTCATAGTAGCTAATGAAGCAACTTTTTGAATCACAGTATCTAAATTTTGCCCATTTGCTTTTTCTATAAAAAATTTATCCGATCTGCTAGCAGTTTGTATTTTAGCAGGATTGATATGTATATTTGCTTTAAAAGATATTTTATCCATATATTACTTAAAACTTGTAAAATATTTTTTTGCCACTTTGTAAGGTTGCAGCTTTTGAACACATTTTTAATACATCTAAGTTATTTACTGTGCATCACTTAATTCTAAAATTTCTTTCACGTCAGAATAATCATCTTTGCCAATTGATTTAGCTACAGATAAAACCTTTTCTTTAATTGCAGGGTTTTCTACAGTACTAGCAAGCCTTCTTATTGCATATGGTTGTAAATCTTTAGGCAAATATGCAAATTTCCACAATAAACGTTCCTGTAACTCAATATTTTTAATATTTGTGATTGTTTCGTATTGTTGTACAATTTTATCCTTTGGCAATAAATGAATAAAACTTGCAAGATGCTCAACAGTGCTTGGCATTGCATATTTTTCAGCAATCTTATAGAATGTATTAATTCTTTCTGGAATAATTTCCTTCAACTGGGCATTAATATCATCTTGCATTTCGATACTACCGGCTTTTCTTTTTGCTAATAGTGGTATTTCATTAAAAAGAATTATTTGCGTTGTTTCATCAGGAATCTGACATAATCTTTCAAAATATTCCACAGCTTCTTCATGAGGCAAATATTTCAAAACATAACCTAATGCTTGGTTAATAACAGGTTTATCCAATTTCATACATCTATCTATATAAAATGGTTTATTATTTAAATACTTAATCCCTAATGCAAGTCCAGCTAATACATTATCAGAAGTATACCTATCTCTAAAATTTTCTTCCCAGAAAGAAAGACGGTCATCAGGTTTTAGTTCTTTGATTTTTTCTAATGTTTGACGAGCAATTTTATTGGAATTTTTTAATCTGTTAACAACTCGCATCCCACCGTAATCATAGTTATAACCTTTAATTCGATTATATCCGTTAATTGGGCCATCTTTTTCTTCATCAGTACATTTTATGCCATATTTGTATTCTGGTACAACACGTTTTGGAAGAGGCACATCTTCATCTAAAAATTTACTTACAATGTATCCAGAACCTAAACTACCAAAGAAAAATTTTCCTCTATGAGTGTCAAGTCCTTCATGGTTTTTCCAATATATGCCATTATTGATTTCAGCATAACAACCATGACTCTTGAATGGATGCCAATCTTTACCTTTAATTTGATGGAATACTTTTATTACATATTCGTCTTCGGTATCAGGATCCCTTAAACCTTCTAGTTTAAATACTTTTCCTTTACCACCTTGATCTATATATTTAACATTAATATCGTCATCAAACCTTCCCAAGACTCCATATTTTCTAAATACATCTGTTAAAAGTTTGTTTACCTTTTCAGGACGATGTCTTAAAGACGGATTAAATATATACGCATCACCTTCCGGAACGTAGTTTCTAATTGTATTTGATACTTCATCAAAGACGTTCAAAATTTCTAAAATAGATTCTCTGCGATTCTCTTTAGGCAACTTTTTAAATATAAAATTCGGCAGTTGACCAACAACCGGATTCGTATTCGGTTTTTCATTCAGAATTAATTCGATGTCTTTTTGTCCATCTAAATAAATTTCATTCTTCAAACGTTTGGTTAATCCTTAAAAAAGAACTGGTTGTGACATGTTGTTTTTTTGATTGTTATAACGCAAATCTTTATTATAATTTGTAAATCCGTTTGTTGCCGATATTCTCATAACATACCCTTTTTTCTAACTTTTTATTGAAAATCTAAACAAAAACTTTTTTGTTAGTAGCACTCAAAACATTATCAAATCTTTACAACCAAATAAAACAGAGTATATTACACGAATATTATTTAATATCCTAACTTGACAATTTATCTCATAACTTTAAGCATTTCTTTATCATTTTTGTAGATATATATCAATATGTTTTGTAATTTCCTATTATCGCCCTCGCTAACTTGCATATCAACGCCCTGTTGCTTTAAAAGCTTTGTTATTCGATCAAAAAACCTTATTACATGAGCTGAATATTTTTCACGTGACAAATCATCAATATTTCTATATAAAGATAACGCTCTTGAGCCATCTAAAAACAAATAAAAATCTTTTATGTTAACATCCGTTTTTATAAATTTATCCTTTTTTATATCGACAAGATTAAATGTTTTAGTAGTTTTATCATATAAAATATTGTTTGGATTTATTGTATCCACTTCATAACCTTTTTTACGCAAATTTAGAACATCATAATAATATTTTACGAACGCTTCATCTGGGATATTTTCAATTTTTTGTAATTGAATAAAGGTTTCGTCTATAGGTGGATCTCTAAATATATCCCAATCTTTTTCATACAAAGGTTCACCTTGTAGTTTTTTTAATATCTTTATTGAACCATCCGAATTTGATGCAATAACTCCCAAAACATCGTCTTGATTTTCTAGCATTCGCATATCTCGCATTGAAAATACAGCATCGTATTCCCATCTCAAAACCCAATCTGGATGACCTTGAATATCAAAAACCTCAGCATCTCGACCGCCATTAATTCTTGGACCTATTTTTAGATCCATAAAATTAACTCCTTTGATTTCGCAAACATCTTTCTCTAATTGTGGACGTAATTTTGCATCAAAATTTAACCCGTTCGGCAATGATACTGTATTGTTTCGTTTTGGAACGATTTCTGCAACTTCTGTTATATGTCTTATTGCTTTTCTTGTTAAATCAAATATTTTCACATGCACACACTTTTCTATGTGCAATAAAGACTAAAAATATAAATTATTGCTTTTTTTATATTTATTTGTTAAGCATTCGACATAATTGTTAAAGCATATATTTTTGCAAAATTAATTTTTTAAGTGCCTTTGCCATTACCGCATCTGGTTCAATTTGCAAAAGTTGTTCCAAATATTCCAAAGCTTTATGATAGTTTGCCAGTTTCTTATAAGCTGCAGCCAACGCAAACAAAGCATCAATAAATTTGGAATCTAATTCTATAGCTTTTTCCAGATCCGCAATTGCTTTTGTAATATCGGCATTAATAATATCTTTTCTGGTCAAAATAATCTGCGCACGATTATAATAAGCGTCAACCATCTTGTCATTTATTTGCAATGCTTTTGTATAATCCAAAATAGCATCATCATAATTTTTTAATTCTTGATTAACAACTGCACGATAAAAATATGATATTTCCCAATCATTTTTTAACTCGATTGATTTGGTAATGTTATTTAAAGCAATATTCAAATCACCAGATCTAAGTTCTAAAATTCCATCATCTAAATATTTTTTATAATCAGTCATAAAAACCTCTATTTTTGCTTAGATAAAATTTTAAGGTATTCTTTATATGCACTACCCCAATCAGCCATACTATCGAGAATGCTACCTAAACTATATCCAATATCCGTAAGCGTGTATTCAACTTTTGGAGGTTTTTCTGAATAAACTTTTCTTAAAATAAGTCCTTTTTCTTCCATATCACGTAAATTTGTTGTCAAAACTTTTTGGGTAATAGTACCTAACGCGGTTTTTAATTCCCCAAAACGACGCGTACCATTTAATAAATCGCGTATAATCAAAACCTTCCACTTGCTACTCAAAAGCTTTAATGTGGTTTCTATTGGACACTTCGGAAGCTCTTTTAATTCCATAATTCCTCCATTAGTATATTTTAGATACTAACACAAAACCTCTCAAATGTAAATATAGCAAGAAAAAATACTGTTATAAACTTTATCTTCTATCTGTAACTTTAATCAAGTGCCAACCAAATTGAGTTCCAACAGGTGTAGAAACCTCACCGACAGGCAATTCAAATGCCTCGTCTTCAAATGGTTGAACCATTTGACCACGAGAAAAATAGCCTAAATCGCCACCTTTTTGACCTGATGGGCAAAGAGAATATTCTCTTGCATAATCTTCAAAACTTGCGCCATCGCCAATTGCTTTTCTAATCTGAATAGCTTCTGCACGAGTTTTCACTAAAATATGACTTGCACGAACTTGTTTTGCTTCTTGATAAGCAAATACAGTTGATGTCATTAGAGTAACAACCATTAAAATTTTAGAAATTATTTTTATCATATATCTAACCTAATTAAAAAATAGGGGAATTTTATTCCCCTATTAACCTATAACTGGAGCAACAAATGTTCTTGTTGCTAAATCTTTGTCTAGTAATAATAATGCATGTTTATCATCACCAATTAATTCTAATTTTGCAAGAACACCACCGACATTGCTTTCTTCTTCTACTTGTTCTTTCAAATACCAATCTAAGAAAGACAATGCTGCTCTGTCTTTTTCTTCATCAGCGACATCCATTAATGCATTAATTCTTGAAGTTACGTATTCTTCATGCTCTAAAACATGTCTGAATACATCCAAAGGTGATTCCCAATCAGTTTGAGGTTTGTCGATAGCCAAAAGTTCAACTTTTCCACCTCTTTCATTAACGTAATTATACATACCCATAGCATGAGCATTTTCTTCTTGGACTTGAACTGACATCCAATTCACAAAACCTGTTAAATTAAGTCTTTCGAAATATGCTTGCATTGACAAATACAAGTATGCTGAATATAATTCTTTGTTAATTTGCTCATTAAAAGCTTGTTCCATTTTTGCAGTAATCATAATTCTCTCCTTTTTTAAATACATTCTAGCACACAAATTATTATTTTGGGTAATGAAACTTTTATTTGTTTTTCTTATACCAAAAATATTATGAACACAGTTAATAAATTATTAAAAGCTTGCAAACACACTACCAAATTAAAAGAAGATAAATGGACTCAAAGTCATACCTACTATGCCTTAAATACTGATAAAAAATGGATTGGCAACATTGTACCATCAGAACTCTTGACTCGCTCGGTTAAAAATGCTATTGAATCAATTGTAACTCTTTCAGAAAGCGGAACGTTTTTTGAAAAATTCCCTGATTATATTGAAACCCCAAATTATGGTGACACTTGGGGAAGACTTGCAAACTACATAGAAATTAACAATCGTGCAATCTCAGAAATGCACAACGAAAAAGATTGCTGTGGAATTTTAAGTATGATAAAAATTCTTCCGGCAATCCCGCCATCTGCCAAAAGTTGGGCCAATTGCGTTATTATTTCACAAATTTTTCCAAATATTTATGGCGATGGATACAACAAAGGCCCTTTCGAAGAAAATTCAATCTACGGAATAAAATTAAATACCGGTTACAGCGAAAATATAATTTCTTATCAACTTGGAATCACACCTGAGGAACAACTCAGAGCTTTCAACGATTTAGCTCATTTTAGGGGATTAAAATCAGGTTTTAGAATGGTAATTTCAGCTGATCAAATGAAAGTCGTATATAACGGCAAAGACGACGTAACATTCGACTGGTGTAATCCGGAACATCAGGGAATTTACATAAACGAATGTGTAAAGCTTATGAATCTTGGCTTTGAATGTATGTTTATAGATTCAGCCAAACACATTGGAGGCTACGACTGTGAAAATTATACCGGAGTTGGGGCATTACCTGAATACCCTCAAATGCAATATATTCTAAACGAAATTCGCTCTCGTAGTGGCAAAACCAATATAAGTTTTGTCGGCGAAAAAAGTTCCGACGACTTTGAACGATACAGATTAATGGGATTGACTGCCGGAACAGATTATATAACCGGAGATGATTTTTATGCGGTTAGAGAATTGTCTGAAAAATTCAAATATTTACGGGATTATGCCCCGGGAGTGGAAGTCGAAAACGACAACAACGAAGGTGGTTTATCCTATGAGCAAAGATTAAACCGAATAAACACAGCCCTTTTTGGCTTTTATTTAGCAAGCGACAAACTGCCAAGCTTTATGCAAACAGGAGATATTTTCCCTCTAAGATACGACACAAACACTCATCATATTATGATGACAAATCCTTCATATTCAACAGACGGGACACCGGAAAGTCATTGGGAAAATTTGTTTGCAAAAGATGATGGCAGATTTTATAACCACAAAGTAGGAGAGCTTTTTGCCCACGCATTAGGCTTATAAGAAAGGAGAAAAAATGAGCTTTAACGCACTAAAAGAAAAAGGAATACCTTTAGAAAAACAATTGAGGACTTGGAACGAAATTATCAGACGTCCTTTTGATAAACACAATGTAGATTGCTATTCCCGAACAAGACAAATTTTATTAAACGGAATAGAAGTTGAAGCGTGGGGCTTCAAACACGCATTTCAAAGACTTTGTTCTACAATGCTTGATGAAGAAGACAAAAAACTGCTTGCAATCACAAGACGTATAGAAGACACACAACAAACAACCGTTAATTGGTTAACACCTGCTTGTCAAAGCGTTTTGCAAACAACTTTAGGATATGAACAAGTTGCAATCGACTTAACCGCTTGGCTTGCTCAAAACGAGCCTGATGAATATGTAAAAGAAACTTTCAATTTCGGCTTATTAGAAGATTTTGACCACTTGTACAGATACAGTCAGTGGGCATATATGATAGAAGGTATTAGCCCAAATGAAATTTTGCAATTCCAAACAGACGTTGTTATCGGACGTCCAACACAAAACCATCATAACTGTAGCGCAATGAGATTAAGAAAACACTATGATAAAAATACAACATCACCTCAAACAAAAGTCAATATTCTAACTCTTGTTTCAGGCGAACAACAAACTCACAACTTCTATGCAGAACACGGCATGATGTATGCAAACGATGATTTAAGAAGAATGTATGGAGAAATTTGTGATGTTGAAGAAGAACACGTAACAATGTACGAATCTTTGATTGATCCAAATGAAACGCCGTTTGAAAAACTTCTTCTGCATGAATACACAGAAGTTTGTAATTACTATAATGCTTACAAAGATGAACCTTGTTCAAGATTAAAACAAATTTGGGAAGAAATGTTAGCAATGGAACTTGGACATTTGCAAATTGCAAGCGAAATGATTAAAAAATACGAAGATCGTGATCCTGAAGAAATCATCGGCAGTGAAATTATTTTGCCTTGTCACTTTGAAAGTCAAAAAGAATACGTGGCGGATATTTTATTAAATGAAGTTCATAAACGTCTTGCAAAAGATTGTGAATACACAACAATTAATGAGTTGCCTGAAGATTGGGTCGGTTATAAAATTCAAGAAAAACTTAACTGCGAGGGTGCACCAACCGAACAAGCAATTCAACTTATAAATACATCTATTGAGCGTGATATAGTTTCAGCAGACAAAAAACTAATCAAAAAACAACCAGAAATTTTAGAAAAAGGTCTTGAAAAACGAGCTCAAGCACCAAATACGGTTTCAGTGAAGGAATATGAGTTAATGAGCGAAATAGAACCGTTTGATTTTGAAGACGGAAATGAATAGATAAAAAAAATCCACTCATTTAGAGTGGATTTTTTATCACTATATTGTCAAAGTTAAGAAAAAATGGTAGGATAAGTGAGTAAAGTCAGTGAGTTAACACAAGGAGAGAAAAAGATGAAAACATTATCTATGACAGGCTTTAAGACCTTAGGGGGGGGGGGTAGAAACACTCTCCTAGACTGGGTTTTAGGGCATCCTTCTGTTGAATGGTTGAGTAGTTTAAAGGTTGAAAGGTTGTTAACAAGAATTAATTCTTGTTCAACCTTGTTTTGTTATGCAGGGATTTACCCTCACCCCTTGAGGGAGAGGGTGAAATTGCTTAATGAACGTAGTGAATTTAGCAATTTGGGTGTGGGGTAGAAACATCCTACAAGCTTAATACTAATAGATCCTGAATTTAGATCCCGCAACAAGTGCGGGATGACGAATAAATAAAGATAGTAGTACACATAAAAAAACGAAAGGAAAATTTATGAAAAAGAAAAATGAAATGAACTTGCAGTCTTGCGGTCTTGCAGACTTGCAGACAACAAAAACCCTCACCCGTCACTTCGTGACACCCTCTCCCAAAGGTAGAGGGGCAAGAAATGCTTTTACCTTAGCTGAGGTGTTGATAACTTTAGGTATCATTGGTGTAGTTGCTGCTATGACTATTCCTACGCTTGTTGCTAATTATCAACAAAGATCTATGGATACTGCTGCAAATGTGTTTAATAGAAAACTCGGTGAAGCTTTAAAAGTTATGAACTCTAATTCTTCTTTAGCAGGATATAACTCTACTGAAGATTTTGTTAAAGAATTAGGTAAACATATCAAAATAGTTAAAACTTGTGATTCTGAACATTTAACTAGTTGTTTTGTTTCTGAATTCTCTACTAATGAAGATACATACAAAACTGAAGAATTAAAACAAGCTAAAAATTTAAATAAAGATGGGAACTATGGTACTGAAACTATTGGTGTTCAGTTTGCTGATGGGGTTACTGCTTTAGTTGCATACAACAAAAATGCTAAACAAGATCCATTTAATAATAGAGTTGTTGATGTTACATCATCAGGTACTGGTAAAGATTTATCTATTGGGTTAGGTACTGATGCGTTAGCTATTCTATATGACGTTTCTGGGTCATCTAATCCTAATACATACACAAATGAAAAAGATATTAGAGGAATAAATATTATTCTGGATACCAGTCCCGAAATATTATTTATAGATATTAATTACCCTACTATTTCTTGTTATGGAAGTATTAGTAATGACATTATTAAATATTGTGGTAAAGCTTACACTGGTTCATCATGGGCATCTGGTTATTCTACAGATTATTGGGCAGGCGCACAAAAGATCTGTGATGAAGCCGGAATGCGATTACCAACAAAAAGTGAATTATTTACAACATATGAAACTCTAAAAGCTTCTGGTGAAATATCTTCATCTGGTCATGGTTATTTTTGGTCATCAACTGAGCTTGAAAACGGAAATGCTAACGCATATATAGCTTCCTTCTATAACGGAAGTATATCTACCATGAATAAAAGTGCCAGTGGCATTTCCACAATTTGTGTAAAATAAATTTTACTTTATTAACACCTCGCATATTCTTTCTCATCAAAGAATTCATTTAGTTAATATATTGAAAACGAAAAAACATTCAACTAAAAAATCCCCTAATGGGGATTTTTTTCATTCATTAATTTTTCAAAAATCTTTGCATTGTATCTGTTATCTATTGCGCTGAATGGATAGACCTCACCACCAAATTCTTTTGCAACTTTATTAATAACACTTTGAACTTTTGGTTTTGGTACATAATCTATTTTTGTAACAACAGTAAAAATCGGCAAGTCATACGCCATAATCCATTCCCGCATCTGAAAATCATTTTTTTGAATGTCATGACGTCCATCAACAAGTTGGATTAATGATGTGATTTGTTCACGTTTTAACAAATATTCTTCCAAATATTTTTGCCAACGATTTTGAGCTTCTTTTGAAACTTTTGCATAACCATACCCAGGTAAATCCGCCAAAATAAATTCGTTTGAAAAATTAAAGAAATTAATCAATCTTGTTTTGCCAGGGGTATTTGAAGTTTTTGCTAGTTTTCTATTATTTGCAAGACCATTAATGAAAGAAGATTTCCCAACATTTGAACGCCCTAACAATGGGAATTCTGCAAGCTGAAAATCAGGACATTGACTCAACTTTTCCGCACTTACTATAAAATCTGCATGCATATGAGGTTTCATTTAAGCGCCTTTTCTTTCTGTTCTTGCAATCTTCGTTTATACAAAACTGTTTGAAATAAATTGTACATATTATCACTATCCACAACAGTAATTTGAGTTTTTTTATTGACAAAATCTACATTTACAGTTGGCGGATTGCTAAAAATATTCGATTTTAAATTTACAATCTGAAAAAGCCCCTCAGTCAATACACTTAGAGGCTCTCTCAAAAATATTTCAAAAGTTTTTCGAATATCGAATTTTTTCATTATTTAATTTTGTTCTTATATTTGTTAATTTTCTTAGTTACAGCATCTTTATCTGCAGCATTTGGTGCATAAGACAAGTATTGGTTGTAATATTTTACAGCACCTTGATAATTCAATTCTGCTTCATATGCCATAGCTTTTAACTTAGCAATTTCTGCTGAGTTGTGATAAAAGTCTATTGCACGGTTACAATATTCAATTGTAGATGCGTAATTTTTTTCTTTGTATTGTCTTTGAGCAACATCAAAGAATTCTTGAGATTTGATTTGGCAAAGGTTAATGTAATCAATACCGTTTTTAGCAATAACATTGTTTGGATCTTTCAACAATGCTTTTTGTAATGCAACTCTACCTGTTCTAAATTGTTTATTATGAACAAGAATTTCTGCCAAATACAAATAGTCTTGAACATCTGTTGCGAAATTGATTGCATTTTCAAATGTGTATACGGCATCTTTTTCTCTGCCCAAAGCCAAATATGCTTCACCTTTAATCACAGAATCCATTACACTATTGCTAGCTGATTGAATAATATAATTCAAGCTTTCTTTTGACAATGGGATTTGGTGAGTAATTCTTGATAACTTGATTTTTGCAAGATGTAATTTCAAATCATTTGGAGTTCTTTTAATAGCTTCGTTTACATAATCATAAGCTAAATATACATCTTTGTTTGTTGTATAAGCTTCACTATCACCAGTATCTTTTGCCATTTCATAATATGTATTTGCCAAACCGATAATAGCATCGTCATTATAGTTTTCATCACCCAATAGTCTTGAATAATAGTCAAGAGCTTGTGGGTATTTTTTTGTTTCCAAAGACATATTAGCAACTCTAAAAATACCGTCTTTGTAATTTGGATTGATGACAATCGCGGTCTTTAATTGTTCCATAGCAAATTCAGAATCTGCTCTTTTTTCATAAACACCTGCCAAATTGATATAAGGACGAGAATTTTCTGGTTTTACAGCTACAGCTTTCTTAAATGAGTTAATTGCAGCAGCTTGGTTACCTTGTCTTAGATATAATTCACCTTGTAAATTTAACGCAGGAGATGAATTTGGATTAATATGTAATGAATGGTTAATCCAAGTTAATGCTTGTGAATAATTTTTTCTTTTTGCCTCAACTTGACCTAAATGATACATTGAAGTTGGGTTGTGTGAATTATATTTTAAAGATTGTTTAAAATATTCTTCTGCTTTATCTAAATTGTTTTCTAATAAAGCAACATTACCTAAATTGTCATAAGCAGGTGCAAAATCAGATTTGATTTGAGCTGCAACTTGGAACAATTCTTGAGCATCTTTTCTGTTGCCTAATTTCAAAGTAGCTACACCCATCGCATTGTATGCTTCATAATGGTTGTTGTCTAAATTAACAGCTTCAACAAATTCACGAATAGCGTTTTTTGTTAAATCTTTTGATTGTTTAATATAATCAACATCAGAAGAAGTTTGTCTCATCATATAAACAAGACCTTGTGCATAATGTAAATCTGCATTATTTGGATATTCTTTTAATAATTTATCCAAACGAGTTTGTGCAGGAGCAAGTTTATGTTGTTTTGCCAAAGAAACAGCTTCTAGTGCCTGAGCGTCAATATCATATGGATTTGAAGCTAAAAGCTTTTTAATCGCACTATCTGCTTGCGCATAGTTGTTGTATTCAATCATTTTACTAACTTCAGGGTATTTTTTTGATATTTTATTTTTTTCTACTGAAGCTTCCAAATCCGCAGCAAAGGCATTTGCACTAAACATAATTCCTGATAAAATCATTGCAGATACTAATAATTTTTTACAAGTCATATTTTCTCCCGATTTTCTATTTAAAATATTCTAGGTATATTGTATAATATATAATGTAAAAAAGCAATACGGTGAATGATGGGTTTAAATTCAAATTCAAAGAGAGATTTAGAAGATTTCAAATCGTACATACTAGTGGAAAGAAATTTTTCCAAACACACGGCAAAAGCTTATTGTTCTGATATTTTAAGCTTTTTGGTTTGGATGGATGAAACTTCTTGTGAAGATGTAAACTTTTCAAAAGTTAGAGAATATATTCACTTTATTCAAAAATTCAATTACAAAAAAACAACTCTGGCTAGAAAAATTGCATCAATCAGAACCTTTTATAAGTTTTTATATAGAGAACGTAAAGTTGATTCAAATCCTGCAATGAATTTGAACCTTCCAAAACGTCCAAAATCTTTACCAAAATTTTTATCCCAAAATGAAGTTGAACAAATCCTAAATAACGTAAAAATCGACACTCCTGCAGGATACAGAAATAGAGCCATATTAGAACTTCTTTGGGCAACAGGAATGCGTGTTTCTGAACTTAGTGGCTTGAATTTTGGGGATTTGAATCTTGTTAACAATGAAATCCGAGTTTTTGGTAAAGGCGCAAAAGAAAGAATTATTCTTGTTTCAGATCGAGCAAAAACATACTTAGAAAGATATATTCAAGGGGCAAGAAGCTTAGTTGCAAAAGGTTATAGAGTAGAAGAACCAACAGAAAGTTCTCCTGTTTTTATTAATAATACTGGTTACAGACTCCAAACAAAAACCATAAGAAATGTTATTAATGATATCGTTGAAAAAATAGAATTACCTAAAAAAGTTACTCCCCACGTTTTCAGACATAGTTTTGCAACTCATTTAATAGAAAATGGTGCAGACTTAAGAGTAGTTCAAGAACTTTTGGGACATGCAAGTATTTCAAACACGCAAATATACACTCACATATCTATGCAACACCTGAAAGAAGTTTATAATGAAGCACACCCTAGAGCTTAGTTTTTGCCAGTTGAACCAAAACCACCTTCACCACGTGTTGTTTTAGTTAATTCAGTTACAACTTCAATTTTTGCCTGTTCAACTCTTGCAATAACCATTTGTGCTATACGCTCTTGTGGCTGAATTGTATACGTTTCATTTGAAAGATTAACCAAAGGAACACAAACTTCACCTCTGTAATCTTCATCAATAGTTCCAACACAATTGATTAATGTAATTCCATGTTTTATAGACAAACCTGAACGCGGTCTAATCTGAGCTTCATAACCAGGTTCTAATTCAATTTTTAAACCTGTTGGTATCAACTTTCTTTCCAACGGCTTTAATTCGATTGGTTCTTCAATAGCTGCACACAAATCCATACCTGCAGCTCCTACTGTTTGATACTGTGGAATACTTTTATTATGTGATAATCTTTCAATCTTCAATACTGTCATATTCAGAACTCCTTTAAAAAAATAATAGCACACTAAGTATTTAAACTTTATAAACTTATGTAACGATTTCATTATATTTTAAATTTTTAATGTTTTGAAATTGTTTATATATTCAGAAGAAAGAGAGGCTTAATATGAGTATGGACATTTTAACAAGAGAATTTACAATCGGAGAAATTGTTGATTTTATCAAACATTACTTCTCAAATGACAAATTCGCAGATACAATTTTAGATCTTAATTTAGATCCAAATGAAATTATTGAACTTCCTGAAATTAATGCTATTCTTGCCGAATACGACATTGAATTAAAAGAGTTCACGTGCGAACTACCGGAATTAAATTTTGTATCTTTAGCAGCATAAAAAAAGTCGGGTTGAACCCGACTTTTTATTTAATTTCTCCTGTTAAACGTCTTTCTGCAAATTTAATTTTGCCGTCCGTAAGATGAGAAAAATATTCTAAAACTTTTCTAAAATGGTCTTTTTTACATATAACAAGACTTCCACCAGGAGCTAACTCTTCATTTTTAAGAATCAATGAATATGTGCCTTTTGCTGGATTTTTAGAATATTTAATTTCTGATGCTGGATGACCAAAAGTTTCTACATCACGAACTTGTCTTTTAAACTTTCTTGCACGTGTTAATGTTGAATTTCTGTCGTGAAATGCTTCTCCAGCTTCAATGAATCTTTGCGAAATTTTTGCTCCAAAATTTTGTTGATAACCTACTGAATTAATTTGCATTTTTATTCTCCTTTTGAGAATAGAAAACCCGTCAAAAATATTTTTGACGGGTTTATTCAAAAATGTTTACATGAATTTACTTCAAACTTGCTTCGACATTTGCCAAAATTTCATCAAGATTAGAAGCGTCTTTCACACCACCTTGTGCAAAATTTGGTCTGCCACCACCGTTTGCACCGGTAGCGCGAGCGATTTCTCCAACAATTTTTCCAGCATTAACGCCTTTTTGAACGAAACTATCAGAAACTCTCGCCATAACCATACGACTATTTGCAAGAATAATAATACTTTCGCCAAGTTTGTTTGCAAGAAGTTCAACACCAGCCTTAACAGCATCACCATCAAAGTCTTCGATTTTAGAGATGAATAATTTGCCACCATCAATATCTTGAGCTCGTGAAATAAATGTTGCAAATTTACCTCTCGCATTTTCTTCTTTAACGCGAGTTAATTCTTTTTGAAGTTCTCTATTTTCCTCTGCAAGTTTTTCAACACGCTCAAGAACTTCTCCAGTATGAACTTTAAATTTAGCTTCTAATTCGTTTGTAACTTTCGCTTTATTGTTCAAATATTCCAAAGCTGAATTAGAAACAACAAGTTCAATACGTCTTGTACCTGCAGCGATTGCACCTTCTGAAACGATTTTCACCAATCTTAAATCGCCTGTTGATTTTGCGTGTGTACCTGCACAAAATTCTCTAGAAATAACTTCAGGTTCATCTGTGTGAGAATGTTTGCATTGGTGTCCGTGGCCACCACATTTGCATTTTTTAGCACCACCAATTGAAACAACTCTAACAACGTCTTCGTATTTTTCACCAAACAATGCTGTTGCACCTGTCAATTTAGCTTCTTCAATATCCATAACATCTGTTTGGATAGGAAGTTTTTGACCAACCCAAGTGTTCATAATTGCTTCAGTTTTTTCAACTTCTTGAGGAGTCATTGCACGAGAGAATGTAAAGTCAAATCTCATACGATTTTCTTCAACTTGAGAACCTGCTTGTTTAACTTCATCTCCAAGAACTTTAATTAAAGCAGCTTGAAGCAAGTGAGCAGATGAGTGGTGAACTCTAATTTCTTCACGACGAGGAACATCGATAGAAGCTTTTACAGTATCTCCAATGATAATTTCGCCGTTAATAACTTTTGATCTGTGAACAAATAATTTATTAACTTTGAATGTTGTTAAAACTTCTGCTTTTAAGTTGTCATTTTCAATATAACCACTATCACCTGTTTGGCCACCACATTCAGCATAGAATGGAGTTCTGTCAAGTACGATATCAACATAGTCTTCTTCTTCAACTATATCAAGAATTTTTGCTTCGCATTCGTTTTCAGAATACCCTACAAAATCTGTTGAACCAACTTTTTCTTCAATTTTTGCATATTTGATATCACCAGTTACACTAATTTTTGCAGTTGCAGCTTTTGCACGATCTTTTTGTTCTTGCATAGCAACTTTATAACCGTCTTCATCAACTTTCAAACCGTTTTCTTCAGCGATTTCTTTTGTTAATTCAAGAGGGAATCCGAATGTATCATAAAGTTTGAATGCGCTTTCACCATCAATGTCTTTTTTAGCTGCAATAAATTCATCAAGAAGTTTATAACCTCTATCAAGTGTTTTTGCAAATCTTTCTTCTTCTTTTTTAATAACATCAACAATTTTATCTCTATTTTTAGCTAAATCAGGATATGCTTTGCCATAGTGCTCGATAATTGTATCAACTAATTTATACAAGAACGGCAAATCAAGTCCAAGCATTTTGCCGTGACGCAATGCACGACGTAAAATCATTCTTAAAACATAACTTCTACCTTCGTTACCTGGGATAACGCCATCTGAAATCAAGAAAGAAACACATCTTGCGTGGTCAGTGATAATACGCAATGAAATGTCTGTTTTTTCAGATTTTTTGTATAGAACACCACACATTTTTGAAACTTCATCCATAATAGGTTTCAATAAATCTGTTTCAAAAGTTGATGCAACACCTTGGCAAACCATTGTAATACGTTCAAGACCCATGCCCGTATCAACGTTTTTGCTTTCGAGTGGTGATTGATTACCTTCTTCATCTTGATAAAGTTCAGTAAATACAAGGTTCCAAATTTCAACCCATCTATCGCATTCACAAGTATCGATACCACAATCATCAGAACATTTGAATTGTTCACCTAAATCGTAGTGGATTTCAGAACAAGGTCCACAAGAACCTGAAGCTCCTGGAGGGCCCCAGAAGTTATCTTTTTTGCCTTTTCTTTTAATTCTATCAGCTGGAACACCGACACTTTGCCAAATTTCGCCAGCTTCATCGTCTGTTTCAAAAATTGTAATCCATAGTCTATCTTTATCTAATTTTAAAACTTCAGTAACAAATTCCCAAGCCCAAGGAATAATCTCTCTTTTGTAATAATCACCAAATGAAAAGTTTCCTAACATTTCAAAGAAAGTATGGTGACGTGGCGTACGTCCAACATTTTCGATATCTGAATCTTTACCACCAGCACGAGCACATTTTTGACAAGAAGCTGCACGAGCAGGTTCATAAGGCGATTTTTGGATACCTAAAAATATAGGTAAGAACTGCAACATGCCAGCTGTAGTTAACAAAACAGTAGGATTATCTGGCACAAGACTTGAGCTCTCAACGATTGTATGTTGATATTTTTTTTCAAAAAAATCTAAATATAGTTGTCTTATTTCATTTCCTTTTAACATAAATATTTCCTTCCAATGTGTTTTCTACTTGAAAACATTATACTTCAAACAAAAAACGATTGAATTGTTAAATTTTCTTAACATATGCTAGCTTTTTGTCAAGT
>JAZRUK010000018.1:0-160405 GCA_045652525.1 Candidatus Gastranaerophilaceae bacterium
CCCAATTAAAGTTATGATGGAAGAAACAGGTATTGACTTTGTTGCTGAGCAATTCAAAGCTTTAGAAAAGAAAATCATGCGTAAAATGATTACAGAAGAAGGGGTTCGTGCTGATGGACGTAAAGTTGAAGATGTTCGTCCTATCTGGTGTGAAGTTGGTGTTCTTCCAAGAGCACATGGTTCTGCAGTATTTACAAGAGGACAAACTCAAGTTCTTTCAGTTGCTACTTTGGCTGGTCCTGGTATGGCTCAAGAATTTGATGGAGTTGATCCGGTTAAATCAAAATCATATATGCACAAATACATCTTCCCAGGATTTTCTGTTGGTGAAGTAAAACCACTTAGAGGTCCAGGAAGACGTGAAGTAGGTCATGGAAACTTGGCTGAAAGAGCTAACGTTCCAGCTCTTCCATCACAAGAAGAATTTGGATACACAATTCGTGTAACTTCTGATGTTTTAGAATCTAACGGTTCAACTTCAATGGCATCTACTTGCGGTAGCTCAATGGCATTGATGAACGCAGGTGTTCCTGTTAAATGTATGATCGGTGGCGTTGCAATGGGTATGATTACAGAAGAAGGCAAAGAACCTGTTGTATTGACAGACATTCAAGGTATCGAAGACTTCTTGGGTGATATGGACTTCAAAGTTACTGGTAATGATGACGGTATCACAGCTTTACAAATGGATATGAAAGCAAAAGGTATCGCTAACGACACATTGCGTCGTGCATTAGCTCAAGCTAAAGAAGGCAGATTACACATCCTTGGTGAAATGAGAAAAGCAATTACTGAACCAGGACCTATGTCACCATTTGCACCAAGCATTACAACAATGACAATTCCGACAGAAGATATCGGTACAGTTATCGGACCTGGCGGTAAACAAATCAGAGCAATCATTGATGCTTCAGGTGCTGAAATCGACATTCAAGATTCTGGTGTTGTAACTATTACATCTAACGATCAAGAAGGCGCTGAAATTGCTAAAAGAATGATTAAAGAACTTACTTTTAAACCAGAAGTTGGTATGATTTTAAAAGGCAAAGTTGTTAGAATTATTCCGATCGGCGCATTTGTTGAATTAGGTGGCGGCAAAGACGGTATGGTCCACATTTCTCAAGTTTGTAACGAAAGAATTGAAACCATCGAACCACACTTAAATATCGGCGATGAAGCTATCGTTAAAATTATTAAAATTGACGAAAAAGGCAGAGTTAACCTAACAATTAAAGGTGTAACTGACGAAGAAAAAGCTCAATTTAATTAATAATTAAATTTGAAAGTTTAAAGGCTGCCTATAGGCAGCCTTTTTTTATATCTATTATTTGTATTAAATTAACTATTTTTTATAATAATCAGCAAGAGATGCACCGGTAATTTCTCTAAATGCAAGTAATGTATGGTACAATTCTGGGTCTTTATGCTTCAGAAATTTTGCCATAATTTCTTTATCGATACAAACAACCAATTTAAAGAAATCAGGATCTTTATGCATAATATCAGTTACCACCTTGTATAATTTTGCATCTAGAACTTTTTTATCAGTTTTTGGATCAAGTAAACATCTAAGAGTTGAATTTTCAGGTGTTACGTATCTGCGTTGTAAAAGTGATGTTAAAATACTTCTCACTTCTGGATGTTTTTTAACTGTAGCCATAGATGCTTCATAAACATCCGCAATAGTTTCTACATCTTTACCTAATGCACTTCTCAGATCAAAATTTAGCATTTCATTAACAAGTTTCAACGTAATTTTTCTAGTTTCGCCAGTTGATAAAGGAGTACGATAATAAGTTACTCTATCATCCAAGAATTTTTGTTGCTGAGATGTTAGTGGTTTTGCACCGTTTAATATACCCAGGCCATCAGCCAAAGTTGATGAATCTAACAATGCAGCAGTTGCTCCATGATAATGACTCAAATCTCTCGATAAATTTATCTTAATCATGTTAAGTACTTCTTGTTTGCCTTCATCATCAAGGAAGTCAGAGACTAATCCATCCTCTACCATACCTTGAAGACGACATTTTGCCAAATAATCAAGACCTTCACCCTCAGGTAATGGTATTGTAGCTAACAATTCAATCAAAGCTTGATCAGATGATTGCACTAAAGCCTTGTTGTTATCATCAAATTCTTTGTGAATAGATTGACCAATCTTTTCTATTTCTTCATGAGACATAAATTGACTTTTTAGCTCACTATCCATACGAGCTTTTACATCATCACTTGCTTGAATTGGAGTATCACCTTTATATTCGCTCACGTTGAAATCACCCATCTTATCACCATAGAACAATGATAATAAGTAATGCTCGTCAACTTTTGGGTGTTCCATAAAGAACTTTTTATATTTACTTCTAAAGCTTGTTGGCATATAAGCTAATTCTTTATCTAACTTGTCATTCATCATTTCTTTTAAATTAGCAACAATAGATACATCAGTACCGTCAGATAACTTGAACTTATAAATTTTGGCGCCATTCTTTCCAGCTTCGACATTCAGCATTTCTTCGTAAGTCAAAGATGTTTCCGTTGTCTTTGTATTTTCTTCTTCAATAGCTTCTATTATAGCTTTTGCCTGTTCAACAAGCTCTTCCATTTTTTTTGTTTGTTCTGCTTCTCTTTGAGCTTCTGCACGAGCTTCCGCACGAAGTCTTCTGTTTTCTTCGTTTTTATTGGCAATCGATTCAGCCAATGATAATAAATCCTTAAATTCTGGGCTATCTCCATCTTCACCATAAGCTTTATCAAAATCGGCAATAACTTCATTCATTGCTTTAGAATAATTGAGCCTATGTTGATGATGTGCTTTCCAAAAACGACTCAATGCTAGGTCTTTATCTTTTTTAGACGCTGGGCCTTGCATATAATCAGCATCACCATAAACTTTTTCAAAAAATGCCGCCATTTTGCCTGCATGATCAACTTTATCTTGTGCAATAGTTACAATCTCACCAAAATAATTGTGGAAAACAGATGCTTCACGGCCTATTTTCATTTTTTCAAGCCAAGCATTGCGTTCTTCTTCAGTCATACTTGCATGCCAGTTAATCATAGCTTCTGACATTTTTTTACGTTCTACAAAGCTTAATGGTTGACGTTTTTTCTTAACTGGAACTGACTCAATAGATGAACTTGTGTTTGTTCTATCGCCAGCTTGAACTCTTTCTGCAGTTGTTCTTGGAATATAAACATATGGAAAATCTTCACGTGTTGCAATAAAAGACTTCCAGAACGGTTTTTCTGGGAATTTTATACCAAAAGCAGCATAATCTTGAGGCTTAATATCATAACTTTTATAATATACACTTACATCACGGGCAAAATCTTTATTAATTTCCTTTAAAGTTTTACCTTCTAAATAGATCTTTTTAACAATGTATAAACCTAAATCATCTTGTCCATTTTTAAATAAAGTTCTGTTTTGAGCTTTATATTCAGGATCATCTTTAAGCAAATTAATCATACCTAAGAGACCTTCTCTAGATTTTTTATTAGGAGTTGATGAAAGATTTGCAAATAAAGGTTCATCTGGGAATAAAAGTTTAACAGTATCTAAATCTTTAGCAAAATTTATCTTTCCAAAAGCTTCTTTCATTGCTTGAGCTGGAGGAATCGTACGTTTAAAATTTGTATCAATACCTTCATAAATGTATTTATGAAGAGTTTTTGGCATATTTTTTTCATTAAAATCTTGTTCATAGAAATTTTCTGGAGTCCTAAAAAGTCTTTCTCCAAAAGAAATATTAAAATCTTTATATGCAGCAGGAGAATATTCTACTACTTGCTTATCATTAGTGACTTGCGGGTTTGTAATGTAATCTTGCTTTCTATTCTTAGGTGTAAAATTAATCAGGTTAAAATTTACTTGCATACTTTGATAATCCTTTCAAATAACTTGTTAGTGTATTAAATACAAACACCAAGTTTTTTGCTACAGAGTTAATAAAATTTAACAAAATCAATATTTTATGATATTATTTAAGCAAACGGAGGTTTGAAAATTATGTTTGATGTAATAACTATTGGCAGTGCTACTATGGACGTATTTGTGGAGTGCGAAGATGCAAATATTGTATCCGTTAGAAAAAAAGATTCTTCTACTGAATTTATGAGTTATCCATACGGCTCAAAACTTGAAATATCTGATTTTGATTCTCAAGTCGGTGGTGGAGGAGTGAATACTGCCGTAAACTTTGCTAACCTCGGATTTAAAACAAGCGCCATTTTCAAAATCGGTGATGATATTTATTCAAAAGGTATTTTAAAATCGTTTGAAAATAAAAATGTAGACTTATCAAACATAATTCAAAATAAAAAAATAAGTACTGGTTTTTCTATCATATTAACAAGCTTTGAAGGTGATAGAACTGTATTAGCTCATCGTGGAGCAAATGCTCTTATCAAAGAAAAAGAAATAAATTTTGAAGCAATTAAAAATGCAAAACTTTTATACATTGCACCATTAAACGGAGAAAGCAACCGTGTATTAGATGATATAGTAAATTTTGCAAAAGAAAACGGTACCTATGTTTGCTTTAACGCTGGTTCTACAAGCATTAAAAAAGGCTTTAACTTCTTAAAACAAATTATTTCAACTGCACAAATTGTAGTTATGAATAAAGAAGAAGCTATAATGGCAACAGGAATACAAATTCGCCCTGATACAAGAGAAGAAAAATTTTCTGAAAGACTTATACATCCTGATTTAGTTGAAATATTCAAGAAAATCAGAGTATCTGACTATCAAGTAATTGTAATAACAGATGGTGGCCGTGGAGCATATGCCTATGACGGTAAAAACTTCTATCATTGTCCAATTTTTGACGGGCCGGTTGTTTCAACACTTGGTGCTGGTGACGCATTTGCATCGACTTTCTGTGCCGCATTAAGAAGAACCGAACGTAACATTGGTAAATCTTTAATGTACGCATCAGTAAATTCAGCAGGAGTAGTTTCAGAATTTGGTGCAACTCAAGGATTATTGACATTCGAAGAAATAGAACAAAAATTAGACAAAAATCCTCAATATCACTACGATGTTATTGAAGGTTAGTAAGTTTATGCTATAATCTTTGTATTAGAGAGGGAATTATGGGATACAAAATTTTAGATAAAAAAGAAATTTGTCCAAATCAATTTGAAATCAAAATTGATGCACCTTATGTTGTCAGAAACGCAAAGGCTGGACAATTTATCATATTTAGAGCTGAAGAAAACGGTGAAAGAGTACCTTTAACTATTGCTGATGTTGACAAAGAAAAAGGTGAATTAACTTTAGTGTTCATGGCTGTTGGTTATTCAACCAAAAAACTTGCAGCACTAAATATTGGAGATGAACTTGTTGATATTGTCGGACCATTAGGACAACCAACACACATCAAAAAATATGGGACAGTTGTTTGCTTAGCTGGAGGTTACGGTGCAGCACCATGTTATTTGATTGCTAAAGCTTTCAAAGAGGCTGGCAACAAAGTGTATATGATTATGGGAGCAAGAAATAAAGATCTTATATTCTGGGCAGACAAAATGAAAGATGCTTGTACAGAATTATTTATCACTACCGATGACGGCACAATGGGTGAAAAAGGATTTGTTACAGGTGTTTTAGATCGTTTAATGAATCAAGAAAAAATTGATTATGCAATAGCAGTTGGTCCTATGCCAATGATGCGAGCTGTTGCAGAGATGACACGTGGTACTGACATTTATACAGAGGCAAGTATGAACCCAATTATGGTTGACGGTACAGGTATGTGCGGGGCTTGTCGTGTAACTGTGGGTGGCGAAACTAAATTCGCTTGCGTTGACGGTCCTGACTTTAATGCTCACGAAATAGATTTTGATGAAGTTATAAACAGAACTCGTATTTATAAAGACCAAGAGCGCAAACGTTCAGAAAATTGTAATTTACTTAAACAAGCGGAGAAATAAATTATGGCACCAAAAAACGATATCCCATTTTGCCCATTATTAAGTATCGGTACAAACGGTATTGATATGGTTTGCACACAAGAAAGATGTGCATGGTATATGGCTAATGTAAAAAAATGTTCAATGTATATAATGGGTTATAATGCCCTTATGGAAGCAAATAGTAAGAAAAAATCATAATTATGAAAATAGCATTATGCGTAAAACAAGTTCCTGATACATCTGATATCAAATGGACAGAAAATAACACAATGAAAAGAGAAGGGGTCGAAAGTATTATCAACCCTTACGATGTTTATGCAACAGAATTGGCTTTGAAATTAAAAGAAACATACAAAGGTGAAATAACAGCATTTACTATGGGCCCACAACAAGCATCAAATATGCTTAAAGAATTGATTGCTCTTGGTGTTGATGACGGCGTTTTGATTAGTGATAAAAAATTTGCCGGTGCTGACACATATGCTACAGGAAAAACCATTTCTTCTGCCATCAAAAAGTCTTTGCCTGATTTTGATTTAATTTTATGCGGACAATTTGCAATAGATGGCGATACGGCTCAAACAGGCCCTTGTATAGCAAGCTTACTAAACATTCCACAAGTAACTTATGTAAAAGATATTACCGAAGTTAAAAAAGGTGTAATCACAGCAACCAGAGTTCTTGATGATGGTATTGAAACTGTAAAAGTTCAAACTCCAGCTTTAATGTGCATTTTAAAATCAGAATTTGAACCTTCAAGACCTCTTATTAACGGAATTATTAAGGCTCAAGATACTGAAATCCAAACCTTATCGCTAGAAGATTTGGAAATTTCACCAGAAGAAGTTGGAATAAAAGGTTCTCCAACTTATGTTTCAAAAGCTTTTCGACCAGAAATTAAACATTCTTGCGAAAAATTTGATTGCCTTGAAAATGGCAAAGGAGCAGAAATTATTTTAAATAAAATAAAAGAAATCGGGGTACATAATGGCTAGAGGAATACTTTTATACGCAGAAATGACACGCCAAAATTATGTCCATACCGTATTTTTTGAATTAGCAAACAAAGCTAACGAATTATCTTTCAAACTTGACGGTGCACCTGTTATGGCAGTTATTATGACAAAACCTGGGATTATTCAAAATTTAAAAGAAGGTTTTACCAATAGCGGCATTGATCAAGTTTATGTATATGAAGACGAAAGATTTGAAAACTATTCAACTGAAACTTATACAAATTTAATTGTTGATTTGATAAAAGATGTTGATCCTGAAATTTTCTTAATCGGAGCAACAAATCAAGGTAGAGATTTAGCACCTAGAATTTCATCATCTCTAGGCACTGGATTGACCGCAGATTGTATTGAACTTGATATTAATGAAAAAGGTCAACTCGCAGCAACTCGTCCGACTTTTGGCGGACAATTAATGGCTACAATTTTGTGTAAAACAACACCACAAATGGCAACAGTACGACCAAAAGTTTTAAAACCTGCTGCTGAAAACAATTATAGAAAAACAGATTTTATATATAAATTAATTAAAGACGAAGATTTTACAAACAATGTAAAACTCGTTAAATTTATCCAAGGAATAGAAGATTTAAAAAATGAACTTGATTCTGCTGAAATAATCGTTGCTGGCGGAAAAGGAATGAAAAACGAAGACGGCTTTAAATTATTAAAAGAACTTGCTGATGCCTTAGGTGGTACAGTTGGCGCAAGTCGTGGTGCTGTTGATATGGGTCTAGCTCATCATTCAATCCAAGTTGGACAAACTGGCAAAACCGTTTCCCCTAAACTTTATATTGCTTGTGGAATTTCAGGTGCTATACAACACACTTGCGGAATTACAAATTCCGACCACATAATCGCTATCAATAATGATTCTAATGCTCCGATATTTGATGTTTCTGACACGGGAATCGTTGGCGATGCATTCGAAATAATTCCCGAATTAATCAAAAAAATTAAGTAGAAAAATCAACAACATAACAGATAATCTGGAGGTAAAATGAAAAATTATAGAAAAGCATTCACATTGGCAGAAGTACTAATAACTTTAGCTATTATTGGTGTAGTTGCAGCATTGACTGTACCAACGTTAATACAAAATTATCAAAAACGAGCAATTGTAACAGCATTACAAAAAAACATAGCGCTACTAGATGCCGGTTTTAGAAAAATGATGGCTGATGATGGTGTAGATTATATTACAAGAACTACATGGTTTTCAACCGCTGGAATAGGACTACTACAAGAAAATCCTATATTGTCTTTATATTTTAAATCCGAATATGGTTTTCCAAGTGATAATTACTCTGTTTTACCATTTGAAGAATATACAGAACTTTTTCATCCGGTTTGCCAGCAGTATGAAAATGTTGATACACCGTGGGATTCAGAATACATAGCTCAATTCCCACATATGGCAGGTTCATCTCGTCCTGTTCTAACTTGTACAGGAGGTTACAAACAAGAATCTCAAGGTTGGAAAACATATGAATTTGTACCAAGTTTACAAGCTAATAGTGAAACACCACGAACTTTTGTCAATGGAGCAGTGGTATGGTTTGGACATGCTGAATACTATAAAGACCTTGCTAAAATTATTCTTATAGACGTAAATGGTACAAAAGGACCTAACAAATATGGATATGACATCCAAAAATTAGGACTTAAACTTGACGGACACGTTGTACCTATGAATATAGATGCTACAGGAGATGATGAATATAACATCAATGGCGGTAGCATTGGCGCTAAAAGAATTAAAGATGACGGTTGGAAAATAACTTATTAAAATATAATCTATGGAGGATTTATGAAAAACAAAAAAGCTTTTACTTTGGCAGAAGTACTAATAACTTTAGTTATTATTGGTGTAGTTGCAGCATTGACTGTACCAACGTTAATACAAAATTATCAAAAACGAGCAATGGCTTCAGCATTAGCGAAAACTATGGTAATGCTTGACGCTGGTTTTAGAAAAATGGTTGCTGAGGAAAGTTTGCAAGACATTACCCATGGAGAATTATTCCGTGGGACAAATATGAATGATACCCTACATGAAAACGACATTCTAAGTAAATATTTTAAATCTCAATACATATCTGAAGGCGGAAACTACGAAATTAAACCATATGAAGTAAGTTATGGACCTTGTGGACAAACATGTGGTAATAAAACATGTCACGAGGAAGAATATAGCGCCGAATATGTTGCTTTATACCCACACATAGCAGGTACAACACAAACTGTTTGCTTTGGTTCTTCTGAATACAATTTAACTGAACGTTACAGACTTGATATAAGTAAACCTCGGGTTTTAGCAAATGGAGCACATTTCTGGATAATTAGTACAAGTGCTAGTGATCCAATAAGAAATTCTGTGGGTGTTATCATTGTTGATGTCAATGGACAAAACAAGCCCAACCAACTTGGTTATGATATACAGAGACTACCACTTTGGAGAGATGGTCATGTAACTCCAGCTAATATTGATTCCGGTGAATATGCTATTAATATTGATGGTCCTATTAATGTTGGTGCAAAAAGAATCCAAGAAGATGGTTGGAAAATAACTTATTAGTAAATTTTAAACATAGTAAAAATCTCCGAGGTCTTATACAGACCTCTTTTTTTGTGCTATAATAAATCAGTAAAAACCATTTTAGAAAGGAACGGATATGAATAGAGTTGTTGTTGGGGCTCAATGGGGAGACGAAGGGAAAGCAAAACTTACGGATTTATTAGCAGAAAATGCTGATTTAATCATCAGATATCAAGGTGGTTGCAACGCTGGACACACTGTTGTTGCACACGGCAAAACTTTCAAATTTCACTTAATTCCATCAGGTATCTTATATAAAGGTAAAACTTGTTTAATTGGCAATGGCACAGTTATTTTACCAGAATCATTCCAAGCTGAAATTGAAGGTTTGAAAGCTGAAAACATCGATTTATCAGGTTTAAAAGTCAGCCCACTAGCTTCAATCACAATGCCATGGCACACAGAAGTTGACGGCTATTCAGAATCAACTGCAACAAAAGGTAAAATCGGTACCACAAAAAAAGGTATTGGACCTACTTACACAGATAAAATGCAAAGAATTGGATTAAAAGTTATGGATTTATATTCACCAGAAGCTTTATCTGAAAAATTAGACGTAATTTTACCTATCAAAAACAAACAATTAAAAGAGTTATATAATCTAAAAACGTACACCAAAGAAGAAGTTTTAGCTCTTTGTGAAAAATATGCTGAAATTTTCAGACCATTTGTTTGCTTTGATTGGCAAGAAATGTTAAGAGATGCCAAAAGAGCGGGTAAAACTATTCTATTTGAAGGCGCTCAAGGTGTAATGCTTGACGTTGATTTCGGAACTTATCCGTTTGTTACAAGCTCAAATCCCATTGGTGGTGGTGCTTGCACAGGTTCAGGCTATGGTCCTAAAATGGTTGATGAAGTTATTGGCGTAGCGAAAGCATACGTAACTCGAGTTGGCGAAGGTCCTTTTGTATCAGAATTAACAGACGAAATCGGAGAATCTATTCAAAAAATCGGTCACGAATTTGGAGTAACAACTGGTCGTCCAAGACGTTGTGGATGGTTTGATGCCGTTACGATGAAATATGCCTGCTTAGTCGGTGGTCTAACTTCAGTTGCATTAACCAAAATCGACGTATTTGATACTTTTGATGAAATTAAAGTTTGTACTGCTTACAAAGACACTCGCGACGGTAAAATTTATAATGATTATCCGACAGACGTGTATATTCATAAGTACCTAGAACCCATTTATGAAACTCATAAAGGTTGGAAACAAGATGTTACAGGTATACGTGAGTACAATAAATTGCCAGAAAATTGTCGCAAATACTTAGAAAGACTTGAAGAAATCTTAGAAACTCCTATCTCGATAGTAAGTGTCGGCCCTGATAGAGAACAAACTATTTTTAAGTAAATTAAATTTTACAAACTGGCAATTTTTTCTAAAATGTGGTTTTTATAATAACATATGAAAATTTCATGAGGAATTGTTATGCAAAAAATTAATAATGTTGTAAATACAGAATATAAAAAAATAGATAAACAAAAACAAAATCAAGAACAAATACCTGCATTTACATCACAACCAGAAGTGCAACAAACTGAAAAACTACCAAACGTAACACCAACATACAATGTTAAAACTCCAATTTCATATCAAAAAACAGAAGATATAAATTTGCCATATGGATTTAAAGGCCACTGTTATAAACTTGCAAACGGTCAACGTGTTGTAATCGTTCCACAAGAAGGCGTTACTCTTGTAAAAACGTATGTCAATACTGGTGCTACGAATGAACCAGACAATGTTAGAGGTATAAGCCACTATATTGAACATAACTTGTTTAACGGTTCTGATGGACTTGAAGCTGGCGAGTTTTTTAACACAATAAACAAAATGGGCGGTGAATCAAACGCTTGTACAAGTTTTGCAAATACAAATTATTTCATTAGTTCGAATTTATTGAAAGATGAGGACTTAGAAAATAAAATTAAACTTCACGCCTCAATGATTACTTCTCCAAAATTTGCATTAGATATGCTAGAAAAAGAAAAAGGTATTGTTAACTCTGAAATAAACATGTATTCAGGTATGGCTGATAGTCTTGCTTTTAATAATACAATTAAAAAATTATTTAACATCCAAAGCTCTTCACCTGACTTAGTTGCAGGAACCACACATAACATTACCAATTTAACAAGAGAAGATGTTATAGACTATTACAATAACAACTATTATCCTGCTAATATGGTTACTGTAATAACTGGTGAGGTTGATCCTGACGAAACAATGAAATTAATTTCGAAGTATTTTTCCAATACAAATAAAACAACTCATCCAAGAAAATTCGAAGAATTAAAACCAATTCAAAAAACTGAACGCAATGATATAACTTCCGCTCAAGCTACAGCAACTCTTATATCAATGGGGTTTGCAGGACCTAAAAATAGTGACACAAAAGATGGAATTTGTACAGATGCACTATTAGAGTTATTATCAATGCCAACAACAGGAAGACTCGATCAAGGATTAAAAAAATATAACACATTTGCAACAGCAGGTTGTGAAAGAATTGGCGCAAGACCGACAGATCCAACAGCAATCCTTATAGACATTAGTACAGACGAAGCAAATTGCGAACAAGTTTTACAAACGGCATACAATCAAATTCATTCTGTTATTACAAACCCTCCTACAGATGAAGAAATGCAAATGATTAAAAAATCTTTGTTGAATGCACGAGCTAACAGATTCGAAAGTTCATTTGGCATAAACAGCGCTATTGGTAGTGCTCTACTTGATGGTAACATTGACGCCATAACAAATCACGAAAAAATTGTTAATTCTTTAACCAAAGAAGATATCGTCAATGCGGCAAAACAATATTTGGATTTAAACAAAACAGCAATTACAGTTGTTCACCCTGATAAAAACAAAAACCATAATGTTTCTTTTACAGGAAATATGAACAAACAAGCTATCAATCCTAATAATATTTCACGATACAATTTACATAATAATTTTGATGTTGTTTTAAATAATTCTAAAACAGATTTAGTGTCAATGGATATTGTATTTGATACTAGCAATAAACCTCAAACAAATCCTGCAACAGCTGAACTTCTACAAATTATGCTTGAAGAAGGAACAAAAAACAAAACAGATTTTGAATTAGAAAAAGAACTCAATAAAGATGGTATTTCTCTAAGTGTCTCTGCTGGAACTACTTTAATAACTGCAAATGGTAAATTTGCAGCAAATGATACTAAAAAAGCATTAGAAACTCTTCAAGATATCTTAAATAATCCAAACTTTACAGATGAAAATTTTGAATATGCTAAAAGCGAACTTAAAAGTAGACTTGAACGCAGAGAAAAATATGCTAATGAAAAACTAAATAAAGAACTTTTCCCTGATTATCAAATGGGAAAAACAAAAGAAGACCTTTTAGAAGGATTAAAAACCGTATCATTAGAAGATATAAAAGCTTTATATAGCAATATTATGAATACAGCACAAGCTCATGCTGTTGTCTCAGGTCCTTTTAACAGAAAACCTGAACTTAAAGATGTTGTATTTAATGAACTTGGCAAATATCAAACATTTGACAAATCTCATCCTTATCTTTTAGACAAATATAAACCTGTAACTGAAACAAAAGTATTAACTGACACTGATAACAAACCTCAAGCCGACATAGTAGAAGCTTTTACGTATAAAATCAGTGGCAACTTAAAAGATAAAGTTGCAATTCAATTAATGAATAATATTTTAGGAGGCAACTCTTCTTCAAGATTATTCAATGACTTAAGGGAAAAACAACAATTAGCTTACCACGTTGATTCGCGTACTTCAGCAGTTGATAATACTGGTATAATTAGATTCACTATTGGAACTACTACGGAAAATAAAAACACAAATGAAATAAGTTACGATAATGTACAAAAATCCATAGACGGTTTCAACAAACACATCAAAAAAATTAAAACCGAAAAAGTAACTGAATCAGAACTTGAGGAAGCTAAATTATACTTGAAAAATGTTATTTTAACTAAAAACGAAACAAGTACTAGCAAAACCATATCACTTTCTAATGGTATGAACCATTTCTACGGCCCTCTAGAAGATAACGAAATACTTAAGTTAATTGACGAAATAACAGTTGATGACATTTATAATGCTGCAAATTATGTTTTCGCAGGTAAACCAACATATTCAATTCTTGCAACAGAAAACACACTTAAAGCAAACGAAGAATACTTCAAAACTTTAATCAAGTAATTCATATAAAGTTGAAGCTTCTTGGACACTAACGTTATTTTCAGGCACTTTTAAAACACGTGCTTCAACTTTTCTATTCGCATATTCAATTGTAATAATATCGCCAACTTTAAGCTGCTTTGACGGTTTTGCCTGATTCCCATTAACAAGAACTCGGCCCATGTCAGAAACTTCGTTTGCAACTGTTCTTCTTTTTATTAAACGTGATACTTTTAAAAATTTATCTAATCTCATAGAATTATTATATCATATTCATGCTATAATTTTGTTATGAAGAAGGTTATTTTAACATTTTTATCCGTTTTATTAATGCAAACTTGCGCATTTGCACTAGATAGCGCTATTAAATTTATACAAGTAACCGATGTACATTATGAAGCGAACAATCCATATAAAGTAAAAGTTTTGCAAGAAACTGTTAAAGATATTAACAAGCTTAAAAATGTTTCTTTCGTTGTTTTTACAGGCGATAATCTCAACAACCCAAACCCTACAGATTTAGTCGGATTTATCAAAACAATTAACAAATTAAATGTTCCTTATTATTTAGTTTTGGGCGATCACGACGTATTTAAAAGCAAAAATTTATCTAAGGATCAATATAGCGAAATCGTAACAAACCATAACTTCTTCTGGTTACGCAGAAAATGGAATTATTCATTCAGAGAAAAAGGCTATAGATTCTTAGTTGTTGATGGCGCAAAGGAAATTATTCCTGGATCAGTAGGCTATTATAGGGCTGATACCCGTGAATGGTTAGACAAACAACTAACAAAACATGCAAATAAACCTGTGATAATTTTCCAACATTATCCGGTTTTGAAAATGAAAGAATTTGGTGATGGCAAACTCAAAACTCACGGAACATACCAACCAGAAAAATATTTTGAGGTTTTAGATAAACACGACAATGTTTTGGCAATTTTATCGGGGCATTTTCACGTTAATGCTGAAGAAATGAGAAATGGTGTTTATCACATTTCAACTCCGACATTAATTGGAACACCTCACCAGTATAAAATTATTGACATTATTTCCAAAGATGGATTCTCACCAATTATTTACACACAATTAAAAGAAGTAGAAGTAGAATAGTTGCATTTTTCCTCAAATAATATTATAATTGTAATTAACAATAATTGAGGTAAAAGAAACATAATGGATGAGTCGGGAAATTTAGTTTTTAATTTGTTCTTAATAGCATTTTTGTTATTTTCGAACGGTTTTTTTGTAGCTGCAGAATTCGCAATGGTTAAGGTAAGAAAAACCAGAATTGAACAATTAGTAAAAGAAGGTGATTCTAACGCTAAAATAGCACTTGAAGCAGTTAAAGATTTGGATAAATTCATTGCAGCAGTACAACTTGGCGTAACAATATCAAGTATCGGTCTTGGTTGGGTTGGTGAAAGTACATTGGCAAGAATAATTGAACCAATTTTTGTGTTTTTACCTGGCATAAGCCAAAACATCGCAACGCATACAGTTTCAGTATCAATAGCATTCGCATTAATTACATTCTTACACGTTGTAGTTGGTGAACTTATTCCAAAATCTATAGCACTAGAATTTACAGAAAAAACAGCATTAGTTATTGCAAAACCTATGCAAGCAATTACTTGGGTATTCAATCCATTTATTTGGTTGTTGAATGGTTTTGGCAATTTCTGTTTAAAACTAATGAATATTCCTCATTCGCATAAATCGTCACTTGTTCATTCATCCGAAGAACTCGATATGCTTGTTGATGCAAGTTATAACGGTGGAGTATTAAATGAAACAGAAAAAGAAATGTTGCATAATGTATTCAAATTTTCTGATTTAACCGCAAAACAAGTTATGACACCTAGAACAGACATGGTTTGTGTTCCACTTGACATGTCATTAGAAGAATTAAACCAAATAGCAACAGAAAATCAATATACTAGATACCCTGTATTTGATGATGATATAGACCATATTACAGGTTTAATCCACGTAAAAGACTTGTACAAACTTTCAATTGATGATACAGATTGTCCGATTTCAAGAATTCAACGTGATATTTTGCTAGTTCCTGAAACAATTACAATGGATAATTTGGTATTAGAATTCAAAAAATGCAAAGGGCAAATGGCTATTGTAATTGATGAATTTGGTGGCACATCAGGCTTAATCACACTTGAAGACGTATTGGAAGAAATATTTGGTGAAGTACAAGACGAATTTGACGAAGATGAAGAAGAAGTTGATATTGTTGAAATAGAACCTAATAAATACGAAGCTAATGCCATGATGAGATTAGACGAATTAGCAGAGTTCTTTAACCTAGATGAAGAAGCTATTGACGACGAAGATATAGACACTATCGGTGGTTTGGTTGTTAAACTACTAGGTAAAATTGCTGAAGTTGGTGATACAGCATCAAGTAACAATTTGACATTTACTGTAAAAGAAATTGATGGCGCTAGAATTACCAAACTGGAAATTTTGAAAGAAGAAACTCAAGTTTCTGAACAAGTTAGTGAATAACAATAGTACAAATTTATATAAATAAAACAGGAGGGCATTTGTCCTCCTGTTTTGTATATTTTAATGCAAGTATCTACATCACTTTAATGATATTTTGCTTAATTCATCTTTTTAGTTGATGTAGCTACCCCAATATTGTATAGAATAGTAATATATTGAACAATATTTGGGCGGATTAATGAGTCAAGATTTCGATTTTACATCGTATAATAATATCAAAAGGCTTTCAGAAGAAGAGCTTGTAGCCTTATGGGAAAAATATCTTGCTGATAGAACAGACAAGGCATCTCGTGACGCTCTTATTGTTCAGTACATTTATTTAATCCGCTATGTTGTGGGACGTGTAAAAGTAACATTACCTACAACTATATCTGTTGAAGATATCGCCGGATATGGGGTTGAAGGGCTAATTAATGCGATTGAAAGATATTCACCGCAGAAGAATACCAGATTTGAAACATATGCTCTTATAAGAATTCGTGGAGCTATATTAGATAGAATTCGTGCTCAAGACTTTTTACCGAGAAGTGTACGCCAAAAGATTAAAGTCTTAAAAGAAGCACAAGAATACTTAAAACAAGAGCTTGGCAGAATGCCAACCACTCAAGAAATTGCAAACCATGTTGA
The DNA here is from genome assembly GCA_045652525.1 of Candidatus Gastranaerophilaceae bacterium. Taxonomy (GTDB): domain Bacteria; phylum Cyanobacteriota; class Vampirovibrionia; order Gastranaerophilales; family Gastranaerophilaceae; genus SIG32. The sequence goes on from JAZRUK010000018.1 coordinate 16,892, forward strand.
TATGGATGCAGAAAAAGTACATCAACTTTTATCTGAAGATGTTACGATAACATCACTTTATGACAAAAAAGGAAGTGCGGAAGATAGTGTAGAAATCATTGACACTATTCAAGATACAAACAAATTAAATCCGCAAGAAGAAGCAGAAGAAAAAAATGTTAAACAAGAATTGGAGAGGGCTTTGCAAAGATTACCAGAGAGAGAAAGAATGATCATGGTTCTTTACTATCAAGAGAACATGACACTAAAAGAAATAGGCGAAACTATTAGCATGTCGGAATCACGTGTTTGCCAATTACACGCTCAAGGTATTATGAAATTGAAAAATATCCTTAGCGAAAATCGTTCAACACGTATGCGTCAATCAATCGTGGCTTAACGACTTACTTCATAATCAAGAATTACAAAATCAATTCTTTCATCCATGTTCGCTTTATTTGAAACATTAGTATAAAATGGCATAAATTCACCAAATCCCACAGTAAAAAGCTTATTCGGTGGAACTTTGGCGTATCTAATCAAATATTTTGTAATATTATTTGCACGAGCTGTAGATAATTCCCAATTTGCATAATTATCCAAACATTCTAAGTCATCATTTTTTGTATGCCCTTCAATTATAAAATCATTTCCCAAAGATTTTAAAATCGTACCTATTTTATCCAAAATAGGTAAAGCAGATAATTTTATTTTTTCACATCCAATAGCAAAAAAAATATCTTCATCAATACTTACAATTAACCCTCTAGGAACATATGTAAAAATCATACTATCATAAAGTTCAACGTGGGTTTTAAAAAGATTTTCTGCATTTTTAGTGTAACTGGACTTGTATAATTCTGAAGAATAAACCAATCCAGAACAAAAAGTTATATAAAAAATAATAGTACCAACGAATTTCATCAATACTATTATTTATCAGAATATAAACTATACCATTCCCTAATTAGGGTTTGATAATTGAAACAACATATTTATCATTAAAATATTTGTTTGCACAATCCATAATTTGCTCAGGAGTAACTGATTTAATAAGCTCTTTTGCTCTTTCATTAAAATCGAATCCTAAACCTACAGCTGCATAATGCGCATAAGTAGCGGCCTGATGACTATTATCTTCTTGAGAAAATGCCCATTTACCCATTATATTATTTCTAGCATTTTCAAGTTCTTCTTCTGAAACCAATACTTTTTTAATTTTATCAATTTCCTCCTTGAATCCATCTAAGGAAACTTGAATATTATTAGGTTCAGTCGCTATATAAATTGAAAAATTAGCACACAATCTAGCAACATCATAAGAACTTCTTACAACATACGCCAAACCTTTTTTATCACGAAGTTCCAAAAATAATCGTGAAGAAAGCCCTGAAGCGCCTAAAATAATATTTAAAAGCGCCAATACTGGATAATCATTGCTATTAAAAGTTTCAACCAACCAACCTTGAATGATATGAGCTTGATTTGCATCAGGTTTGATTATCTTAAGATCTTTTGCTTCATTAAGAACTGGTACAGATAGACTTGGAAGCTCATTTTTAGAATATGGAAGTTGTGCGAATTTGCTGTTCAACTCAGATTGGACATAATCAAAATCTAAATCACCAACAAATGCTACAACCTTTTTACTATCATTCAAAAATGTTTGATATCCATTTACTATATCTTCTTTTGTAATATTTTTTAAATTTTCAAGAATAACTGTATTAGTATAGCCATAAAAATGATCTGCATATATATTTTTATAATAGTTATCAATAACTTTTGCACGAGGAGAGTCAAGTTGTGCTTCAATTTCACCTATCAATTTTACACGTTCTTTATCAAATTCCTCGAAAGTTGAATTTTTAACAATATCTTCTAAAATTTCTAACGCTTTTTCAAAATCCTCATTCAAACAAACAAATTTAAATTTTAAATAATCCATTTTTAATTCTGTAGACATTTCAATTGCATACAAATCCAACTCATTTGATAATTGTTCAGACGTTTTGTTTGCAGTTCCTTGCATCAAAAGTCTTGACATAAGAGTATAAACACCAGGATTTTTAACAGGTTTGTTTAAAGAAAAATTCAAACACAATGCCACGCGTGGCGTATCCGAATTACGTTTATAAAATCCTTCTATATTATTTTCCAAATTAAATATTTTTTTATCCATAACTCTCTCCTATAAAGGGATTTTAGCATAAATTTAGCAAGTATGCAAATGGGCGAGTACAAAGCACTCGCCCATTTAAAATATGAATTTCTATAATTAATCTTCGATTAATGCGTTAATATCAGCAACCATTGCATCTGGATCAAAGCCATGAACTTTTGCACCAGCTTCAAGATTTTCAAAACGTGCTGCAGCACAACCAATACAACCTAGACCATATCTTTGAAACACTTCAATACTTTGAGGATAAGATTGAACGATATCCATAATATTCATTTCTTTTGTAACTTTTCCTGCCATAATTTTTCTCCTTTTTGACTTTTTCTACTCCGTCATTAATAACATTATACACAAAAAAAGAAGGTGGAGTATGGAATTTTTAAAAAATTTATTCAAAGATGACAACAAAATAATCGGCCTATCGGGATTTAAAAAAGAAGAGGATCTAAGAGTTTATGTCCCTAGATTTGATCCTTCAAAAAATATTTATAATCTCAATTGCGAAAAGAATTTTTTCTTGTTGTAATATTTGTTCATATAATAGCAATTTATACGTCAAAAAAATCTTTATATAAATATAGGGAAAAATTAGGGACGTATTATGACTACAGTTGGGAAAATATATGGCAATACTTTTGGAGTAAATTGTATTACTCGAAATCAAGCACACTATGCACAACAAAACCCGCAAGGTGTAGCTTCCATTCGAGATAGAGAATTTCATCCACAACATTGCAGCACAAAAGTTTGTGATAGTCCTCTGGCAAATAAATTAGACTTATTAGCTTAATTACTGATCACTTTCGTGTTGATCATTTTCTTTCATTAATCTTGCAAAATCAGAAGGCTTAATACTTTGTACAAAGTTTTTAAATTCTTGAGCTTCTTCTTCATCTTTTGCACTATCCGTGGAAACCGAACCACTAGAAAGAACTTTTGCAGAAATAAATATTGGAGCATCAACTCTAATCGCAACTGCAATTGCATCTGATGGACGAGAATCGATTTCAATCTCTTTACCTTCATCATTTTTTAAATAAAGAGTTGCATAATATGTTTCTTTTTCAACGTCATTAATTTCAACTCTATCTAGCTCATAGCCTGTTTTTTTGATAATATCAATGATTAAATCGTGCGTCATAGGTCTTGCCACTGTAAGATTTTCAATCTTTCTTATAATTGCGCTGGCTTCTGCTGAACCAATCCAAATAGGAAGCGCTTTTCTGTTATCTTTATCGTGAAGAACTACAATTGGAGAACCAGTTCTTGTATCAAGGGCAATACCCATAACTTTCATTTCAATCATTATAAAAACCTCTTTATCTAACTATAATAATATTATAAACTAAAAATATTAATTTACCCCTTTAAAAATAAAAATTTTTATGCTACAATCAAAAAGCAGGCTTAATGCATGCACTTGGAGTAATGGCCGAGTGGCTGAAGGCGGCACCCTGCTAAGGTGTTATGTGGGTATAACCTGCATCTAGGGTTCAAATCCCTATTACTCCGAATTAAAGTCCGATGACCTTTGTGGTTATCGGACTTTAATTTTGCGTAATAATAAGATTTTATCGATGTTAAACCATTAAATCAAATATATTTTTTTGAACAATAGTACTATCAATTTGTGAATTTATTCCATATTGTTTTTTGGCAAATTCTGAAATCATATCACTTATAAATGATTTTGGAGCATCATAATTATTATTTAACTCGTTATAAGAGCTAACCACCTTTGAAATAATCCTGTCACCGTCTTCATTTTTTATCATTGCAATCGTATCAAAACTAATATTGCAATCATGATTTGACATCATTTTTTTCTCTTCATATGTGTACACTTTACCGTCATCAAATTTATCTATAGCATTTAAATTATGATAAATACCGTATTGATTATATACAGAATCATCCATAATACGTTTTTTCAATTGATCATTTGCTACTAAATTCCCAGTAAAATTTATTCTATTTTCTAAATTCTGCATTTAAAAACCTCGACTTATTCCCAAATTACTCTTTTACTAAAGTTTCCATAACGTATTTTGCAATCTTGTATAAATTAGAATTAAACATTTTTTCAGCTTTGATTTGATTACCAAGTGCATCTGAAGAACCCCAATATTCTACATCATCATAAGCCGCCGAAACTTTATTTTGCTCTATGGTTCTAGTAAGGATCCTATCATCCACAACCATAGTTATATTGGCCATTCTTTCATAAACATCATATGCAGCCGCATCTGATGAAACTTTTTTTGAATTTGTAGCACTTAAAATTATTTTGTCTTCATCTGTACCAATTGTTTTAGCTATCTTACGTAAGTCTGACATTTCTTCTTTTGTAAGTCCAAAATTCGGATCACTTTCAATAGGTCCATGAGTATATAATTTCGCTTGAAAAGATGGGGTATTGTATCCAATTTTATTAATCATAAAAATTCTCCTTACGATTAACAAAACCTGTAAATTTATTTTTTTGCTAGTTTATTTTTTTATATAACTCAAAATCCCATTGATGAATGTTAAAGGATGCACTGGACAGCCAGGAATATACAAATCAATCGGATACTTTTCCAAAAATTCTCTATTTAATTTAGTGCTATTTTGGAACACACCACCTGAAATAGCGCAGGCACCGCATAAAACCACCAATTTAGGATTTGGAACTGATTTATAACAATCTTCCAACGCATAAGCCATATTTTCAGAAATTGGGCCTGTAATAACTATACCATCTGCATGTCGAGGTGAAGCCACAAAATCTATTCCGTATCTTCCCATATCAAAGTTTACATTAGAGCAAGCATTCAATTCCATTTCGCAACCATTACAACCAGCAGCTGAAACTTGTCGAAATTTTAACGAATGACCAAATGTTTTTATAATTTCTTCTTTCGCTTCAACTGCAGTTTTCAAATAATATTCGTAAGATATCTCAGGTGTCACCACAAGCTTGTTTCTATCGCTCGATGTTAATTTATACCCATTAGTAAATTCAATGGCCTTAGAAGCTCTTTCACACGCCCCACAAAAAGTACATTTGCCCATGTCAATTGCTAACGGATTTGTTTTTAATGCCCCGGTAGGACAAATACTTTCATCACAGCTTTCACCTTCATGTAAAATAGGAAACCCTCTAAACTCTTCACGCATTTGAGCATTTTGAATATCTTTAATATACTGTTTTCCTTGATAATATCTTGCTTTTAATGTATCAAACATAAATTATTCCTTATAAATCATTTCCTGCATAGGACAAATCAAAACTCTTATTACATAATGGGAAATCAGAAACACCATTATTTCTAACTGCTAGTGCTAACCCATACCAATTATTAAATGACGGATCCTTTATTTTGTAATGAGATAGATTACCATTACCATCAGTCAAAGCAATATGAACTACTTCGCCACGCCAGCCCTCAACTATTGAAATAGCAAAGGCATCTTTCTCTAAATTTACATTTGTCTCAACAAAAAGCGGTTCATTCTCATATTCAGCAAGTTTTGCAAAAATCTTTTTAATCATTGAATATGATTGCAAAATCTCTTTATAACGCAACTTAAATCTTGCATTAACATCACCCGTTGCTTTAAAACCACGTTTTGTAAATTCTAATTTTCCCATCCATTTGTCCGGAAAATCAAAACGTGAATCCAAGTCAACACCAGAAGCTCTAGCCGCCATTCCAACCAAACCTGCTTCCCTTGCTCGTTCTTCACTAACTGTACCTGTTTTTTCTAGTCTTGACATTACAGTAGAATTTTTAACCATAGTATTTGTCATTCTTTCAACATCTTTGACAACTTTTGATAAAGTTTCTAAAACATGATTTCTTTTATTTGGAGTAAAATCATAATTTACACCACCAACAGTAATTAAACCTCTACCAAAACGGCTACCGCTAAATTCTAACATTGAATTTATAACTAATGTTCTTGTAGCACCAAATACAGATGCGCCCATTAAATAAGCAATATCACCTGCAATAGCTCCCAAATCTCCTATATGAATGGCCATTCTTTCCATTTCCAATGCAGCTTTTCGAATCAACTGAGCCTTATCTGAAATCTCAACACCTTTTAGTGTTTCCATTATGTTTGAATAAGCCGTATTATATGCAATAACGCTATCACCACAAATAGATTCAGCCAATTGATTTGATGGTGATTTAACCATTAATTCCTCAACACCTCTATGTTGATAACCTAGCATAATTTCTAAGTGATAAACAGTTTCACCATTACACATAAATCTAAAATGCCCTGGTTCAATCACACCCGCGTGAATAGGACCAACCGCAACTTGGTGTACTTCTTCACCTTGCATTTCAAAAAATTTATATTCATCTTGGTTTATTCTAACAGGCTTCAACCAAGGGTGATTTAATGGTTCTATACCAAATTGTTCATAAAATTCTCTTTCAAAAATATGAAATGCAGGAATAACTTGTGTTAAAGATTCATAAGATTTTTGTTCAGCACTAAACATAGCTGAAGACACATACAAATCAGCATTTTCATCATCAGCCAGAACTACAAATAATCTTGCTAAACCAAAGCCCCAGTCTTTACCAAAAAATCCAACTGGGCGTTTATTTAATTCAATAATACTTGTCCTCAAATCATCAATTTTTAAGACTGGAATATCTGATAAATTTAGTTTTGTATTATTTTGAGTTTTAATCCAATTTTCCATATTTTTATCCTTTAAAATCCAACAATAGCTGCTGATATAATTTCACTCAAAAATGGCGGTACATAAACGCCTAAGCAAAATACAATAGCCAACATTATAAATTGTGGAACATACATACACATTGTTATTTTCTTTTTATTTGACTCGATAGACTTAATTTTGTCATCACTTACATTACCAAAAGCGGTTTTCACAACTACTCTGGAAATACCATACAAAATTATAGTTAATAAGAGAACAAATAATCCACACAAAATATAATGATGCTGAGTTATCAAAACTTTTACAATTAAAAATTCACTTATGAATAAAACGGATGTTGGAAACGCGCATATGCCTAAACAAGAAAGTACCCACAACCAACCAGTTTTGCTATCAGCATTGATAACACCATTAACAGATTTAACCCTTTTTGTCCCATATAATTCTAAGATATTGCCAGCAGTCAAGAAAAATGATGCTTTTGCCAAGGAATGTCCTATCAAATGTAAAACTACAGCAAAATATCCAATACCACCTAATGCTGTTCCTATTGCCAAAATACCCATATTTTCAATAGAAGAATAAGCCAACATACGTTTGTAATTCTTTATATGGTAAACAAAAACGGCAGTTACAAATAATGAAATAAATCCCATCAACAAAAGCATAAATCTTGGATATTCATCACAACCTGCAATCTCAACAATTTTAAATACTCTGACAATTACAAGGAAAGCCGAATTTAATAAAGCTGCTGACAATAATGCTGAAATTGGAGAAGGAGCTTCTGCGTGAGCATCAGGCAACCAAAAATGTCCTGGAGCCAACCCCATTTTTGCTCCAAATCCGAATAACATAAATACAAAAGCTATTTTCAACCAACCATTATCAAACGTTGGTGCAAATTTATATAATTCTGCAAAATTCAAGGTGTTTACTGAACCTGTTGAAATATTTAACAAAATAATTCCAACAAACGCTAGGGCAATACCTATTGAACAAATAAACACATATTTCCAAGCTGCTTCAATTGAATGTTTTGTTTTATTGAAATAAATCAAGTATGCACTTGACAGAGTTGTTGCTTCAATTAAAATCCACGCCAAACCTAAATCAGTACTCAACAATGTACCTGTCATTGATAAAACAAATATCAAAATCATAAATGAATAACGACTTATCTTATTAGGTGAAAAATCAAAGGTTTTTACATAACCATTGTTATAAATAGTTACCATTAAAAATACAATAGATAGAACTAACATAAACAATCCATTTAAGCCATCTATTGCAAAATACGACGTAAACGTTTTTTCTCCAAATCCTAATGCTAACAGAGTACTAAAAACAAGATGCATAATTGCATATAAATTGACAATCCAAATGTCAAAAGTTTTATTTTTTATCAATAAAACAAGTAGACAAGCAATTATTGGAAATATTAAAAGTATACTAATCATTGTATTCGTAATCCTTTAAATCTGATAAGTGCGAAACCTCTAAGTCATTAAATTCTTTGTTTATCTCATTTACAAACAATCCTAAGATATAAACTGCGATAAACACGTCCAATAATACACCCATATTCACAAGCATTGGCATTTCTTTTGCAACAGAAAGCGATAGCAAAAATAAACCGTTTTCCATTGTAATAAATTCAATAACATTAGAAATAATTTTATGTTTAATAGTTATAAGCCACAAACTTATAACAATAGTTGCAGCTGAAACGCCAAAGAACATTGGCGAAATTAATTTTATAGATGAAATATAATAATTGGATAACAAAAATCCAGCCAACAAAATAATGCTTGCAATTACAAGGCAATAAAAGTGTGGAATATTTGCAGCAACATCTCGATTAGAATGAGTTTTTCTCAAAACTCTGTATAAAAACCAAGGAATAACAATTGATTTAACTATCAACGTTTCAATAGTTAAAAATGCAATGTTTAATAAATTCATATGTTCAGAACCGTTCATACATATCAAGAACAATAAAAAGCCCTGAACAATTAAAACCCTAATATGGGCAACGATTCTGCTTGTTGCCGCCAAATATAGCATTGTAAGTCCGAAAAGTATAATAAAACCGTTTACCATCTTAACCTCCAAACATCCTTGCTACAACTAACGAAAGCACAACAAGCGCTAAAGAACTCATAATAAAAATAAATTCAAATACGTGCGACATTCTAATACGTGCCATACAAGACTCAACAGTACCAATAATTACAGACAATGCAAACATTATCAATAAATAATAGATAATTGAGAACAAATCACATATTCCTTGTGGTATGACCATATATGCAATTAATGAGCTGATTAAAAGCATCTTAATTCCATTTGCCCAAGTAAACAAAGCCAAGTCGCTTCCAGAATTATCCAAAATCATAACTTCATGAATCATCGTCAGTTCAAGGTGAGTTGCAGGATCATCAACAGGAACTCGTGAACCTTCTATTAATATCATTATGAATAAAACAACAACCGCAAAAACCGTAATTAAAAATCCATAACTACCAGCTGTAGTTAAGATTTCTTTCAAACTGTCAAAAGTATAATTACCAGTCAATGCCATAATAGATGCAATTACCATAAAAAATGCCGGTTCAACAATTGAAGTAAAACAAGCCTCACGAGAAGCTCCCATACCTTCAAAACTACTACCTGTATCCATTGCAGAAATTAATGACATAAACTTACCTAAACTTAATGTATAAGCAAAAATTATAAGTCCAGCTTGAACATTCAGCAATGCTGAACCCGCAGCTAAAGGTATAAATAGTGCCGCAAACAATACAGACACAATCTGAACAATTGGCGCAATTCTAAATATACCTGATGTAGTTTTACTGATAACAAAATCTTTTTTTATTAATTTTACAAAATCATATAACGGTTGCAAAACAGATGGGCCTTTTCGTCCACCCCAAAAAGATTTTGTCTTTTTGATTACACCAGCCATTAAAAATGGTACAAATAAAAGTATTATTAAATTTAAAAATTTAATCATCATTTACAACAGACTTCCTATTACTATAACTACAAGAAATATCAAACCATACTTGATATAAGACTGAATATTACCGCTTTGCATCGATTCAAATTTAGACAAAAACATTTCATCATATTTTAAAATCGGATTAATAATATAAGCTTCCTCGATATCTTCAACTTTTAAACTAAAGTGAGCACTTCTAGGGAATAATCGTCTTGGTTTTTCTATATCAAATACTTTTTTAAATAAAGGTTTTAACATTGACAAAAACGGACTTGCATAAGATGATGCCGTATATTGCATATGATTATTAGGTTGATTATAACCACATCCCCAAGTTTCGTGAAGTTCAATTCTACCCTTAGATAATTTCAACTTAAACAAAATAACGACAGAAAGAACCACAACAAAAGCAAGAGCAAACAATGAAATCAACTGCAAAATATGCAATGGTTCTGCAACCGTAGAATAATCAACACTTGTAAATACACTTACAGGAATGAGCACAAACTTAAACATAAATTGCGGCAGTAAACCTATAATCAAGGTCAAAACCGCTAAAAATCCCATCGGCATCAACATTGAACAATCTGCATCTTCTTTTACTTTTTCAGCAGCTTCACTTCTTGGCATTCCCAAAAATATAATACTAAATGCCTTTGAAAAGCATAAAACTGCCATTGTGCCAACAAGTGCCAAACTCGAAATTGCGAATAAAATCATAATTACTGATACAAAATGGTGAATTGATAATGCTTTAAACATGCCAAAATAAATTATAAGTTCACTAACAAAGCCATTAAACGGTGGTAACCCACAAATCGCAATTGCACCTATTAAAAATGCCACTGAGGTTTTAGGCATTGATTTGATCAAACCACCCAACAATTCAACATGTCTTGTGTGAGTTTTATTATAAACCGCGCCTGCAGCCAAGAACAATAATTGTTTAAATATAGAGTGATTTAATATATGTAAAAGCGCACCAGCAAAACCTAAAAGTGCGACAATATCATTTCCATAAGATAAACCAATCATACCAATAGAAATACTTATTCCAATAATGCCAATGTTTTCTATTGATGAATATGCTAAAAACCTTTTAACATCGTGCTGAGTAATTGCATATAAAAGTCCATATAAAGCCGATACAACCGAAATTATCAAAACAGCAAAACAAATTGATTTTGAAGGAACATCAATTAACGAAAGCAGTCTTAAAATCCCGTAAATACCAGTTTTAATCATTACACCGGACATCATTGCACTAACATGGCTTGGCGCTGCAGGGTGAGCATCAGGTAACCAATTGTGGAACGGTACAAATCCGGCTTTCATACCAAATCCGACAAATAATAACAAGAAAATTGTATTTGTAAAATGTTTATCCCCATGCATTGCGGACATAAATGACGTAAAATCAAAGCTTCCTGATTTTAATGACAACAACGCAAACGCTACCATAATGAATAAAACAGACAAATGCATAAATACTAAATATTTAATTGCGGCACGTCGAACCTCTTTTTTCTCGTGTTCAAAAATAACCAAGAAAAATGAACTCAATGACATAATTTCCCAACAAATCAAAAACATCAGTGCATTTTGACAAGTAACAACAGCCATCATTGATGCCATCAATATAGGTAAAAACACAATATGAGCTTTTATATTTTTACCTTTTTCAATATAAGGCTTTAAATATCCTTTTGAATAAATGAGCGATACCAAACTCATTACTGAAATTACAATAATAAAAAATGCAGATAACGGGTCTATAACAAAATTTACTGCACCAAATAAATTGTTAAAATTAAAAGTTTGGATTAAGCTTTCACCTGTTAACAGAATGTTTATTGCAGGAATAATAGCTAATACAGCCGAAACAATTGCAATGCCAGACAATACAGCTATCTTATTTTTGAAAAAGTCAGAAATAATTCCACTCAAAAACAAAATTGCTATTCCTACAAAAAAATATTCCATAAACCTCTTCCCTTGCCTGATTAATGTGGGTAAATTACTGCAAATTCTATTTGCAAGACAATTTTAGTCCTAAAAAAAACACTCGTCAAGGGGGTTGAAATACAGACAGCGCAACGAGTTTATTTTATGTAAACAAATGTTACGTTCCATATACTCCAAAAAGCAATTTTCTCTAAAAAAAAATCTTTATATAAATATACAGGTTGGAAAGAGGATAATCAATGAAAGAACAAGAATTAAATACAATGATGTCAGTAGTTTCAGATCCGATTAAAAATGTTTATAAAATCGAATCTAGAAAAGACTTGGAGGAAATTCAAAGAATTATCCGTATCTTCAACATTAACGAAGAACAGCATATCAAACACACAATGCTTTCTATCAAAAATTTAGCAACATTCAGATTAGTATTGAGTAATAATTAGAAATAAAGAAAAAATGGTTTAAAAGCTCCCTGATGGGAGCTTTTTATTATTTAAACAAACTAACAATTGGCGGAATAAATAACAAAAATCCGATTACAACTGCAATAAACGTCGTAAACATTACAGCTCCTGCAGCTATATCTTTTGCCATTCCTACAAGTTTTGAATATTTATTTTTATACATTGCATCTAGCGAAAATTCCAAAGCTGAATTAACCATCTCAGAACAAATTACACCAGAGATAGTTAACAGCAAAATACAAATTCTCGTAATAGAAAAATTCAAACACACCGCTAAAATTAAAATCAAAAGCGCCGCACAAAAGTGAATTCTTATATTAACTTCACTTTTCAAAACTAACCTTAATCCTTTTTGTGCGTTTAAAAACGTTCCCCAAAATCCTTGTGATTTAAATTTACTCATATCCCAATACTTTCCAATGCCTTATTTTGCATACTCACAACAAAATTATAATCCTCTTCTGTCTGATGGTCAAATCCTAACAAATGCATTATCCCATGACTAATCAAAAAGGCTAATTCATAATCAAATGTTGTTTCCTTTTTGTCTGCTTCTTCCTGAACCTTATCCAACGCAATGATAACTTCACCAAGATTAATTTCACCATCAAAAATAAATTTTTCTTCACTATCTGCAAATATAGCAAAAGTAATAATATCTGCGGGATAATCTTTATTGCGATATTCTCGATTAATTTCATGAGTTTTAACACTATCACAGTACAGAAAATCAAACGAAATAGTATCAAAATCCTGACCATTTAAACAAGAAGTTTCAAGAATTTCAGACATATAAAACTTTAATACCTTTTTAGCTATATCAATGAATTTTTTTTCATTAATATCTTTTTCAGCATAAATGTTTTCACTAAAAATATTAATCGTTGTTTTCTTCACTACGTTGTTCCAATTGCTTAATTTTATTTTCCAAATCTTCGTCTAATAACTTGCTCGGCATGATTAATTTATTCTTATCAAATTCTTCGTCCAAAGATTCTTGGTATTTAATTCTATTATGTTGCATACCTCGTAAAATTCTACTGAAGGTTGCAGCCATAACTTTCAAGTCTTGCAACGTAAGCGGGCTATCTGCAAGTTGGGTATCATTTAAACGTTCAATAATAATCTTATCTATAATATTTTCAATTTCTTCAGGTGTTGGATGCTTTAAAGAACGAACCGCAGATTCAACAGCATCAGCAATCATCAAAATTGCAGTTTCTTTCATGTTTGGTTTTGGACCAGTATATCTGAATTGTTCTTCTTTTACATTTTCAATACCTTCTTCTTGCACAGCTTGATTATAAAAATAGCTTGCCAAACCTTCACCATGGTGTTGTAAAATAAAATTATGAATAACTGGCGGCAAACCATATTCCTTAGCCAATTCAACACCATCTTTAGGGTGAGCCGTAATAACCATTTTACTTAATCTTGGATTTAATTTTGTATGAGGATTTTCAATTCCAAAATAAGATTGATTCTCTACAAAAAACAATGGTCGTTTTAATTTACCAATATCATGATAAAAAGCACCAACACGAGCTAAAATAGGATTTGCTCCAATAGCTTCTGCAGCTGCTTCACACAAATTAGATACCATTAAGCTATGATGATAAGTCCCAGGAGCTTCGAATTGCAAACGTTTTAACAGTGGTTGATTGTGATCCGCAAGTTCTGCCAAACCGTATGGCGTAATAATTTTAAACCAACTTTCAAATACTGGGAATAAGCCTAACGCTATAACTGAACTTAAAATACCGTTTATAAAAATCAATACACAATTTTGTAAAATCAAAACATTTTCAACATCTATCAAACATTTTTCAATCAAATAAATACTCAAAACAATTATTAAACCTGCTAGAGAAATATGAAAACCTGTTCTAATCAAATCAAATCGTCTTGAAAAACGAATTCTTGAAATTGTGATCATTGTAACCACACCCAGTAATATAAATGTAATTAGCCACTGTAAATCATACTGTGCACCAACAGCTAACACAGCACAAATTATAGAAGTTGCAACAAACGCAACTCTTGGACTCAAGAATATCGATAATATAATCATATATGCAGGAACTGGTAAAATATATGGCGAAAATCCAGTTGGCATAACTGCAGTAAACACAGCTAAAATAACAGATAACACAGCTGAAATCATTAAATAACTAGGTTCTAAAAATTTTTTCTCGAAAAATTTCATATAACCTAAAAACATCATTGTAGCTAAAAATACTAGTATGTAAATTGCAGTTAATCCTTGCCAATTCAATTTGTATACGTTATAACCAGCTTGTCTTAATGCATCTCTTTTTAAACGAGTAACTGGTTCGCCTTCAAAAAGGATTTTATCACCTTTTTGGAAAGTAATTTCGTACGGTTTAACCGAATTCATGACATTTTTACGAGCCACTTCTGTTGCAAATTCATCTACAACCAAATTAGGGACAATAATTTGCTCCAACAAAGCCGTAATTACAGAAATTTGACGTTTTGAAACATTTGCAACCACGTTGTTGGAGATTAAATCTTCAATATTATCTCTTTCAAAATCACTTTCCGTAATTCCAACACGCAAAATTTTATCTAACGTTAAATTGGCTTTGTCAAAAGCTTCTTGAAGGCTTTTTTCATCTGCTTTTAAAAGAAAATTTATAATAAATTCTTTGTTATTATTACCAGAAAAATCAAGCAAAATTCCCAATTCTTCTAACTTTGTATTATAACTTGTATCTTTTTTACGAATTTGCGAAATTGAATTTTCTAAAGTTAAAAGGTTTGTTTTAATAAACTCATCCTCAGTAGCTGTCAAAACTGGATCTAGCCTAGAGGCTACTTCTTTTCTATGTTGCTCAGTTCTTTTAACATCTACAACTGTTAATGTTTTTTGTGCTACAATATCACGCTTACTCATCCCATTCTCAATAATATTTTGAAAGAAAAAGTTTTGAGATGAAATTATACCTGTCAATAATAATGTAAACGCAAACAGCGACAATGCCTTGACAGTTCGCGTTGAAGTTAATAAAGCCCTTACTTTTGAAATTATTTCACTATTATTCATATTCAATTCCTTATTTTATACCTATTTTATAACTTCCTGTTTTTTTTTCAAGTATTAGGATATCTTGACAGATATCTTGAAGTTGTATAATAGACATGTATCCTCTTTGGGGAGAGTTAGGGAATAGTTTGGTTTCTGCTTATAAATTATTAACTAACAGGAATGTAGGTAGTAAACACCTGTTAACAAAACTTCACAATTGGAAGAGAATTTAGCAATTTTTGTTTTGTCGACATTTCTATATATATAGGAAGGTGTTTGTAGGAAAAGGTCATGGAAGTCGGAAAAATTCAACAAAATTATTTAGCTCCACAGCGCAGGCTAAAAACTCAATCCAATCCAAACTTTACGGGTGGCATTGCTACTGTGGGAAAAGATTTAATCGATTTAGTACCAGGTAAAAAAGCCATCAACTTCTTAAATAAATTTGAATGGTTGAGAGGCGAACTTGGAACTATCATCATTACTGCTTTTGGTACAGGTTTAGTAGCTCCGATATTTATCGGATTTAACCCATTTGTTAAACCACCAAAAGATGCAAGCAAAGAACAAAAAGAAGATGTTAAAAATAACAAACTTTATACTGCAATGAGACAACCAATTTCAGCAGCATTATCAATTTTGTTCCAAATCGGAGCTTTAATGCCAATTGATAAATACTTAGATAGACAATTTAATGATCCTACAAAATCTAAGAAAGTTTCAATTGATCTTGATCAAAGCTTGGTAAATAAAAAATCTTATCTTGAAACAACAATAAAAAATGAAATGAAAGCTGAAGGTGTAACATATGCTACAAAAGAGGCTTTTGACGCAGAATTAGCAAAACGAGTATCAGCACGTAGCAGCGAACAACTTAACAGCGTAGCGCAACAAATTAAAGAAACTGGTGAAATTAATATTCACGGCAGAAAATTACCAAATCAATACGTTGCAGAAATTGCTAACTCTAACATTCAAGACTACATAGATGACGTTAAATCTCATATTATTAATCCTGAAGGTCTTGAATTCTACAAAGGTAGAGCAACAGTATTAATGGATAATGAAGCTTACTTAAAAAGAGTTTTAGGCAACTTACCAGAAAACAATATAGAAAGTTACCTAAAAGCAGAAATGGCAAATGCACCAGAAGATGTAAAAGTTATATTCAAAGAAATTTTAGGACATAAAAAAGAATTAATGGAAAGCAGATGCGCAAGAACCATTGAACGTATCGAAAAAATCAAATCAGCTTGCGGAGAAGGCGGATTTACTCCTGAAAAATACCTTGAAAAAATGAAATCTGATAACAAACTTGTAGAAGATATTGTTCAACAACTTGAAGATGCAAAAATTCAAAAAGTTGCTGAATCAGACGGTAACGTTATCAAACAAACATTAGAAAAATTGAAAAAAATCTGTACTTATGACGAAGGTGCTAATAAACAATTACACGGAATTTTCCACGATACAGAAACAATGCAAAAAAGTGCAGGAAAAATTTCTGAAAAAATTTATAAAGACATGGCAAAAGGTTATAAATCATTTATCGAAAAAGGATATAAAGGATTCAGCCAAGTAGCAAAAGTATTGATCGGTGTATTCATCACATTACCAATCACATGTACCGCTCTAAACTGGGTATATCCTAGATTTATGGAATTATTCTTCCCTAAACTCGCGGGAGTTAAAAAGGAAGGAGGTAACAAATAATGGGTATAGTTAGTGCATTATCAAAAGCAAACCCAATGCAACGCGTGGTAAATGCTTACAGAAAAAATCCAGCAAAAGCTATCGCTATCGCTGCTATTACATCAGTAGCTGTTAAAGATGGTGTAGGTTGCGCAATGTATGTTACTCAAAGTTTAAATAACAAAAAGATTCCTGATGATAAACGTAAATTTGTAGCAGCATTAGACCTTACTAACGGTATATTAATGATTACTGCTCAAATTGCGATGTTCTTCGGTATGCGTGCTGTTAATAAAAAATTGTTCGGCTGGGCTTTCAATAGTTCATTTAGCAAAAATGCAAAGAAAACTATTGCAACTCAATGGAGAATGTTACAGAAAAAAGCTGGCAAAGTTCCAGATAGAAAACATGATATTTACAAAAAGATTGATAAATATGAAAAAGATGCATTCAACATCTTCTCATTCGTTTCTGAACTTGCAGCAGCAACAATTGTTGGTAAACGTATGATCGTTCCATTAATTGCAACTCCATTAGCTAGCAAACTTAAAGCTAAATGGGATATAGCAGATGCAAAAAAAGGCGGAGCAAAGCCAACAGAAGAACAAATTGAAACTCAACAAAAACCAATCGAAAAAAATGAAGAGTTAGATGATACAAATCTTTTAGAAAGATACAAAAAATATTATAATGTTGCATAATATAAATCAAAAAAAAGACTCGCAATTGCGAGTCTTTTTTTTAAAATGGTTTTGTTTGATTTAACTTTAATCTTAAATCCCTGAATCGTGCAATATCTTCTTGCGTTTTACCAGAGTCTTTGAATACTGCTTGAGTTGATGGATGTACCATCAAAACATAGTCCATGTGTATCTCTAAAAAGTTGTAACGACGTGGTGATTGATTTGCATTTCTAGGGTAAATTTCAGCATTAGTAACTGCCAAAAAACGTCTTTCTTTGTCATTTAACAAATCAGTCAATTCTCGATTCGTATTTGTATACTTTGACACATGCACAACACCTTTAATGTCATGATCAACTGTCAAAATACTAACTTCTATAGGTACTGTATCAATATTTTTAGCCATAAAATCCTCACTTAACTATTTGAGTATATAATATTTTCAAGCTTATGTCCATATGTAAAGATATTGTTATATCTTTTCTGTACGTTTTTTTAATCTTGCACCATAAGCTTCATGAACATCTACAACTGAGATAAATGCATTTGGATCAATTTCTCTAATAATTTCCTTCATTTTAGACATTTCAAGACGAGATATAATACAATAGATAATTGTTTTATCAACTCTTGAATATCCACCTTGACCATAAATATAAGTTATGCCGATGTCTAACCTCTCGATTAAAGCTTGTCCAATCTCATATGATTTATCACTGATAATACGAACCGATTTTGAACTGTTCATACCTTCCATAACAATATCTATAACTTTATATGCAATAAAATAAGTTAGCATAGAATACATTGCTTTGCCCCAACCAAAAACTAGTCCTGCACCACAATATATAAATATGTTTAAACCCATTATAAACTCGCCAACAGATAGTCCCCATTTTTTCGATAAAACCAAAGAAAGAATCTCTGTTCCATCTAAAGAACCATCATTTTTAAGAATTATACCAACACCAGCACCCAGTATAATACCTCCAAATACCGTTGCTAAGAGCAAATCTGTTGTTGCAATATGACCATGAAAAACATTCAAAGCTAAAGAAAAGATAATAATTGCATAAAATGTTTGTAAAACAAATTTTTTCCCCATCTTTGTGAAAGCAAGGCAAATAAATGGTATGTTAATCAAGACAACAAGTAATCCTAAATTAATTTTTGAAAGATAACTTGCAATCATAGAAATCCCAATAACACCACCATCAATAATATTATTTGGAGCTAAAAATCCTTCAATTGCCGCCGCAGCTATAAACGCACCCAAAGTAAGAAAAAACATTTTTCTTATAACTAGAGCTACTTTGTTTTTAATTGTCATTTGTTTTGACTGCATTTTACTTCTTCTTAATACTTATAAAACTATTAAACTTAAAACCGGTCTTTTTTTCTTCTTCAATCTGCTTTACGCCTAATATGCTCTCCAAGTCAGCTTTTAAAGAAACCAAATCATCGTACTTTTTCAAAGACCCATCAACTGTGATGGAAACATCACCTGTTTCTTCTGAAACTACTAAGCAAGCAGCATCACTAACCTCAGACATACCGATTGCTGCACGATGTCTGGTACCATATTTCCAACTTAATTTAGGATCTTCTGTCAGTGGTAACAAAACGCCTGCTGAAATTATTTTTTCACCACTTATAACCACTGCACCATCATGCAACGGAGTGTTTGTATGGAAGATAGTAAGCAACAACTCTGTAGAAACATCTGCATTCAAAGTTGTTCCAACATCATAATATGTATTACTCAAATCATTTTGGAATACAATCAATGCTCCTGTATGAGATTTTGAAAAATATTTAACAGATTCAATAATTTCTTTAACTACATCTATACGCTTATCCAAAGGATTTTTAGATGAACTTCCAAATAATTTGTTAAAGAAATCAACTTCACCAAGAAAGCCTAAAAATCTTCTAAGTTCAGGTTGGAAGATAACAATTAAACTCAAAGAAACTAAAGCTACAATTGATTTTAAAAACACACCTAATATTTTTAAATCCAATCTAACTAAAATTTCACTCATTATCCACACAAATACCAAGAAAAATGCACCTTTTACAAATTTCTCAGATTGAGTATTTTTAATAAATTTTTTATAAAACACAAACAAGATAAATGCTATTATGAAAATTTCAACTAAGTTTGTCCAACTAAAAGACAAATTCATAACAGAAATTAAATTTTGAAAATAAGTTGAAAACACTTCTAACATATATCTTTTACCCTACTTGGAATAACTTCGTGAGAAATTAGATCTTCTAATGTCTCTCTATTCACTATAATATCAGATTGTGAATTATTTACAAGTACCATTGCAGGCCTTTGTACTCTATTATAATTTGAAGCCATTGAATAATTATACGATCCAGTGTTGTAAACACACAATATATCTCCCTCTTCAGGATTTGGCAATTCAAAATCTTTTATTAAAATATCACCAGATTCGCAAAATCTTCCCGCAATTGTTACCTTTTGTAAAGCCTCAGTTTGTTCTGACTTGTTAACAATTTCTGCAAAATATTCAGCTTGGTACATTGCAGGGCGAAGATTATCCGCCATTCCACCATCTACAAATATATATTTTGTAGCATTAGGAACTTGTTTAGAACCCCCAATAGTATATAAAGTTACTCCAGCTGTAGACACTATACTTCTGCCTGGTTCCAATATTAAAATTGGCAATTCGACATTATACTTTGCAGTAGCTTCATACATTTTTTCAATAATAACTTCTGCTATTTCATCAACAGATGGCGGGCAATCAGAATCAACATATTTAACTCCTAAACCACCACCAATGTTAATTTCTTCCAATTTTACATTATACTTAAATTCAATACGAGCAATTTCCTTTATCAAAATTTCAATTTCATCAGCATAAATTGATGTTTCAAAAATTTGAGATCCAACGTGTGCGTGCAACCCACATAATTTTAAATTCGTATACTCGTTTAAAATAAGTTCTATAACTTCATCCAGCTGAGTTAAATCAAAACCAAATTTACAATCTAAATGTCCTGTTTGAATATATTCATGAGTATGACATTCAATACCTGGAGTAATTCTTAAAAGCACACTAACTACTTTATTTTGAGATTTGGCTATTTCATTTAACATAGATAACTCTAGAAAATTATCAACTGAAATTCTGCCAACATTAAGCTCCAAAGCCAAAGTTAATTCATCATAAGATTTATTATTACCATTAAACAAAACTTTTGACATATCTACACCGGCCTTATAAACAGTATAAATTTCCCCAGACGAAACTACATCAAAGCCAAAACCCTCCTGTGCAATAATTGCAGTTGTTGCTAAAGAACAAAGAGCTTTTGATGCGTACATCATTTGAGCTTTTGGGTATTTAGAAAACGCATTTGCATAACTTCTGCAAATAGAACGTAACGTAAATTCATCTAAGACATAAAGTGGTGTTCCATATTTATCCGCAAGATTCAACAAATCACAACCGCCAACTTCCAAATTTCCGTTAGCATTCACTTTTGTAGTTAATGGTTTAATAAATTGATTTGCTGTTGCCATGTAATCTCCTTAAGTTAATAATAACACAAGAATACACTAATTTTACTCGGTTAAATATATGAACATTTTCATCTTTTAAAATTTTAACAATAAACAAATAATCAAAATTAACGAGTAATAAACCATTAAATTTCTGGCTTTTAAAAGCCTGAAATAAAATTCTTTTACGTCTTCACCACTGGTGAAAGATTTAAGCGATTTGTATATAATATATACAAGTGGCAGTAGAACAAAGGTTACCAAACATAAATAATTTTGGCTTTTAATTGCAAAAAACAATGTAAACAGATAACCCAAACCATAAACAATCCATACGCCATTTATGGCTTTATTCTTGTCACCTAATCGGCAAGCAATCGTCTTTTTATGAGAAAACATATCCCCCTCAAAATCTAAAACTGTATGCACATACATTAAACCAATAGTGAACATAACAACCGCTAAAGATAAAAAGAAAACTTCCAACGAAAAAGTTTTTGTCATTACATAATAGACCCCTTCAAATAAAAGTGGACCAAATGTGATTCCAACTGCAATTTCGCTTAAACCGACTTGTGAAAATTTCGAATAACTTAAAACAACAATGCCACCAATAATCGCTAACCATATAACAGGAAAACCTGTTCTTAAAAATAATACAAGTCCCATAAAAGAAGCAATCACACAATATATAATGACAACTTTTAAAACATCTGCTAATGTTGCCTTACCTTCCTTTATATACGCACATTTACATTGTTGAGAATTATCATTTAACCTTTTATAATCCATATAATCATCAAACAAATTTGTTGCTAATTGTCCACACGCAATACCTATCAAAGCTAAAAATCCATTGAGAATATCTCCATTAAATTTTAAAGAGTAAACAAAAATCACAAGCCAAGACAAAATTGTCATAGGCAATGAAAAAACTCTGGAATTTTCAAGCCAAAAACGAATTCTACTTATCATAACAAAATACTTTCTAATCCTTTAACTGTTTCATAACTTGCTCCTGCTTCCAAAATTTCTTCCGCAGTTAAGCCAAAAAGTGTTATCAAACCGTATACATCTTTATCTCCATTTGCAAGCATTTCAACTACAGCTTCAACCGCCTCACTTCTTGAAAGTCGTGAAAATCTATCATTTATACCAAGATGTAAACTTCTTTTTTTAGCCTTCCCCACTTAAAAACCCTTTCTAAACGCTAAAAGCGCTGCACCTATCATGCCAGAATAGTTGCCCGCACTTGCTTTAACTATTTTAGTTGCTGTTGTTACAATTCCTTCATTCGTTTTTTCTGTCAAATAATCCACATCAACAAATTCTGCCATTGAACCTGATAAAACTATACAATCTGGATCAAATATATTCGCTAATCCTATACAACCTGCCAAAATATCATCTTGCCATATATTAAAAATTTTGGTCATAATTTCATCACTGGATTTATAACCATTAATAATATCATAGGTTGTAACATTTGGATTCCCAGAAATTTCTTCACCTGTTAATTTCAATCCAGTTCCAGAACAATAAATTTCAAAACAGTCCCACGAACCACAAGTACATTTTCTGTGATTGTCAGTTCTTAATTTAAAATGCATTTCACCAGCAGCACCGTTTTTTCCTTTTAGCAATTGTCCATTAACAATAATCCCGCCACCTACACCAGTGCCTAATGTTAGCATTACAGAATTAAGACAATTTTTAGCTGAGCCGATTTCATATTCTGCCCATGCTGCACAATTTGCATCATTTTCTACAAAAACAGGTTTTGAACTTAATGCTTGAAAATCTGTTGTAGGATATTCTTTTGCAATATTTCCTGTCGAACCCAAAATTCCTGTGTTTTCATTATTAACTGCACCGCAAGTTGAAAACGCAATTACATCTACTTCATTTTCGTGTTTTGAAATTATTTCTTTAAATGTAGAAATAATTTCAGCATAACTTTTTGATGTAGAATATTTTTCTATCTCACCAATTATTTCACCACAATCATTGACAATTGTGCTATAAATTTTTGTCCCGCCAACATCAATGGCAAGTGCTTTTTTCATACTAACCTCTTTGAACAAATCTTTTTGTAATTAATTGCGGACGAGTAATAGCAGAACCTATTACAACGGCGTGTGCGCCAAGTGCAAAAGCTCTATCCACATCTTCCGGTTCCCAAATTCTACCTTCTAATATAACAGGTACATTAACATCTCTTGCCAGCTTTTCTAACAATGGGAAATCTGGACCTTCTGGAGAATCTTTTGACTCAATTGTATAACCAGCCAATGTCGTAGACAGAATATCTGCACCTAATTTCACAGCTTCAAGGCCTTCTTCATAAGTCGAAATATCTGCCATTGCAATTCTTTTATTAATATGAATATATTTAATCATTTCAGACAAAGATGATTTTCTCGGTCTTTGAGTTCCATCAAATGCGATTATATCCGCTCCTGCATCAACAAGGGCAATAACATCATCTAGTGTCGGGGTTATATATACAATTTCTTTAAAATTCGCAGGAATTACATCAGGTTTAGTAATGCCAATCACAGGAATGTTTGTCATAGTTTTCGCATTTTTCACATCGCGAATTCCGGCAACTCTAAGCCCACCAGCGCCACCTTTAATAACAGATTTCATCATTGCGGCCATACAATTTTCTACATACAAAGGCTCATTTGGCATAGCCTGAACAGAAACCACAACTTTATTTTTCAAACGATTTATAATATCCATAGCAGTATTATAACCTAAAAAAGATTTTTGCGATATAATGTAAGTATTGTTAAGTGGAGAGATGCTATGGAAAAAGAATTAATAAAATATATGTATTTAACTCAAGAAGTTGAAGTTTACCACCGAGATAACGGGCATACAATTGTCCTTGCTCATAAAGAAGGTGATTTAGTTAATGTTAGCACTTGGGTTAAAACTGGTTCGATAAACGAAACTGATAAAAACAATGGAATCTCTCACTTTTTAGAACACTTGATGTTTAAAGGTACTAACAAACATGAAGCAGGTTATTTTGATAGAACGTTAGAAGCAAAAGGGGCAATCGTTAACGCTGCAACTTGGAAGGATTACACTTTCTATTACGTAACTTTACCAAAAGGAAAAGATTGTTGCGATTTAAATTTGGCAATAGAATTACATGCTGATATGATGCTAGATCCTGTTCTTCCTTATGAAGAAATAGGTGCGCCTTTTGATTTAAACGATACTTCTGTTACAGACAAAAGAGAACGCCACGTTGTAATAGAAGAAATAAGAATGAGAAAAGATCAACCTTGGACAAAAGTTTACAACATTTGTAATCATAATATGTATACACAGCACCCATACAAACGTGATGTAATCGGCACGCCTGAAATTATTTCTCAAGTAACTAGAGAAGATATTATGGAATATTATCAGACTTTCTATACACCTGAAAATATGACAACAATAATTGTTGGAGATTTTAATCACGATGAAGTATTGGCAAAAGTTGAAAAAGAATTTGATTTCAAAGGTAGACCAAATGCACCAAAAAGAGAATTACAAATTGATGTTCCAGTTTCAGAAACAAAATATATTGAAACAACTTCTAACGTAAACACAGCTTATGCGATGTTTGGTTGGCTAGGTCCAAAAGCAAATAATCTTAGAGATACAATTTGTCTTGATTTGATTAGCATTATATTAGGTGATGGAACAAGCTCAAGATTATACCAAAATTTAATTGAAAAACTTTCTGAACCCGTTTTCAATATGATTAATTCTGAACATTATCAATTTAAAGACGGCAACAATTTCTTCATTCAAGCTAACTTCAAACCTGATAAAAAAGAAGAAGCATTACGACTTATAAAAGAAGAATTGTCTGGGCTTTTAACTAAAAAAATTACAGACGAAGAATTTAAAAAAGCGGCTAAGAAAACTAAAACTAAATTTGCATTTTCAGCAGAAACAGTTTCTGAAATCGGTGAAAATATAGGTTATTTTGCAACTGTTTGTGATGATTTAAGACTTGTTGAAACTTATCTAAAAGAACTTGAAAACATTACTATTTCAGATTTAGAAGAGGTAATTAGTAAGTATTTAAGCATTAATAATGCTGTGATTTCTGTTTTAGTTCCGGAGGGCTAATGCAAACACTGCAGACAGAATTAGATAACGTAAAAGAAAAATGTTTATCCTGTCAAAAATGCAGTTTATACAAAACTCGTACAAATACTGTTTTTTCTGGCGGAATTCCCAATACAAAACTTATGCTAATTGGCGAAGCTCCAGGGTATTATGAAGATCAGCAAGGAGAACCGTTTGTCGGGAAAGCAGGACAATTATTGGATAGGATTTTTGCATCGGTTGGATTATCCAGACAAAAAGATGTCTATATCTGTAATACATTAAAATGCAGACCGCCAGACAATCGAGATCCATTACCGGAAGAAAAAGAAGCTTGTCGAGAATATTTAGATGCTCAAATCGAGATATTAAAACCCAAAATTATTCTTCTATGTGGCCGAGTTGCCGTAAATTCTATGCTAAATACAAATCAAGGAATAACAAAAATTCGAGGCAAATGGTTTGAAGGTCCGCATTTTTCAAAAATGATGCCAATTTTTCACCCATCATACCTACTAAGAAATGACAGTCGTGAAAAAGGCAGCCCTAAATGGCTTATGTGGCAAGATATACAAGAAATCAAAAAGGTTTATGACATGCTTGACTAGTCATAAACCCTTTTAAAATTTACACTCGTTACCAATAATTATTAGTAAGTCATTTTCCAACCTTCTTCAATAATTCTTATGACACAACCTGTACCTTCTGCACCAGTTAAATCCGTAGAGTTTGGAGAACCGCACATTTCTGGGTGCTCACGCCAATCATCCATTGGTAGTCCTGGCTCTAACGGTTCTTGTCCATACCATAATCCACCATTATCTTTTAGATAAAAGAAAAAGAAATCTCGACCAAATTGATTCGGACCCTTTTCGCCATTAACATCTACATATAACACATGTGTATAACTATCAGTGGCAACTAAATAACAAAAAATTATTGTTCCATCATTTAAAATAAAATAAGGCACTCCTACCAAAGAACCCATTTCCAAAGTTTCATCTAACATTTTATATTGGGTTTTATATAATGGACAAGAATCCTCCGCTTCCCCAAAACATTTATCAACTATTTTCATATATTTAGATAATGTATCATATGCAGGAAACATTATTGCACCAAAATTACTTCCACTTTGCGCCAAATCCATAGTATAAAATGTTGATTGTCTTATAGTATCAACTTGCTCATCAGCTAACATCAGCTTTATGCCATTCTGAATAACAGACATATTTCTTTGTAATCCAACAACATACTGTTTTTTCTGATAATTACTTATCAACGTTGGAATTGTCATCGCCGCTACAACACCTATTATACCAAGTGTTATTAAGACTTCTGCGAGAGTAAAACCTTTTTTCATATAACCTCCAATATCCTTTATGCAAAAACTTCGTCACTATTATACAAAATTTTAAAGAAACATGCAATAGCTAAAACTATAGCATTTCCATTGGTTCTACGATAAAATCAACAATTACAGGTCCTTGAGAGTCAAAAGCAAATTCTAAAGCAGATTTGACATCTTCCAATTTTTCCACTCTGATAGCTTTGGCACCATAACTTTGAGCAAATTTTACAAAATCAGGATTTGAAATTTTTGTCTGAGAATATCTTCCATCGCATTGGCCTTGTTGCAATTGTCTAACCATTCCCAAGTATCCATTATTCAAAATTAACACCTTAACTGGTAAATCATAATCCATACAAGTTGCTAATTCTTGCATATTCATCTGAAACGAACCATCACCTGCAACACATACAACAGACTTAGACGGATTTGCAATAGCTGCACCAATTGCTGCTGGAAAACCAAAGCCCATAGTTCCAGAGCCACCAGAAGTTAAAAATTTAAGGGGTTTATCAAATTTTAAATTCTGCGCTGCCCAAAGCTGATGTTGTCCAACCTCAGTTGTTACAACTATATCTTTATTTTCTATAAACTTTTGTAATTCTTGCATAACCTGATATGAATTTAATTGGGTGCCAATAGGTTTTCTTGAAATATTTAGATCTTTGAGCTCTTGAATATTTGCCCAGTCAGCATTTAAAACATACTCACCTGCTTGAAATTCCTCAAGCATATCAGCTATAACAACCTTTGCATCACCTTCTAAACGCAAGTATGCAGGAATAACACGTGAAATTTCTTTTTTATTTATATCAATTTGTATAAATTTTCTAGCAAGTTCGCCATCTCCAAATTTGCAAGTTATTCTGTCATTAAATCTAGCACCAACAGAAAGCACCAAATCACTTTGTTTCAACAATTCGTTTGCAGATTTATCTCCAAAAATCCCAACCATACCCAAGTAATTTTCATCACTTTGAGGATAAGAACCAATACCCATCAATGTTGAAACTACAGGCAAATTTAAAGCTTTCGCAAATGCTGTTAATTCTTCTGCTGCTCCGACAGAACCACCACCCGCAACAATTACAGGGTGCTTCGCTAAACAAATTTCTTTTAATGCATGTTTAATATAAATATGCTCTTTTTTTACTTCAATCTTTGAAGTCAATCCTTTAAACTCAATGTTTTCATATAAAACATTTTTAGCCAAATCTACTACTACAGGGCCTTTTTTGCCTGACATTGCAACGTCGAAAGCTTCAACAAGTGTATCTTCCAAATCTTTTGCGTTGGTGACTTGAAAAACTTTTTTTGTGCAAGATTTTGTCATATCGCAAATATCCGCTTCTTGAAAAGCGTCTTTACCAATTAAATCAGAAAATACTTGGCCTGTTAGAACTACAAGCGGGAAACCATCAAGATATGCATTTACAATACCAGTAACAGTATTTGTCGCTCCAGGGCCAGATGTAACCAAAACGACACCTGGTTTTCCTGTTACTCTTGCATATCCTTCCGCAGCATGTGTTGCAGCTTGTTCATGACGAACAAGAATATGTTCTATATCTTTTTGGCTATATAACTCATCGTATATTTTTAGAACAACACCCCCAGGGTATCCAAAAATCTTTTCAACACCTAGATTTTTAAGTGTTTCTATTATAACTTTCGCGCCAGTATATGTTTTTGAGATAGTGTTATTCATAACCTAATTTTAACATAAAAAAAGAGCCTGCATAGTGCAGACTCTTTTCAAAATTATTTACTAATTAATTGATTCCATTGTTGTTTTTTGGTTTCAATTTTTTTCTTTACAGCATCCTGTTTTGCTTTTTGTTCTGCTTCTCTTGCAGCTGCTTCTTTTTTATACGCATCTTTTTGAGCTTCGTATTTTTTTACTTGTTCTGCTCTTTTTGCTTCAGCTTGTTTCTTTTGATCTTCATATTTTTTTACTTGTTCTGCTTTTTTAGCTTCGATTTCTTTCTTTTGAGCAGCTCTTTTTGCTTCTGCATCTGCTTGTTGTTTTTTGTATGCATTTTTCTTATCTGAAATAGATTTTTGTATAGCAGCTTCTTTTTGATTTACTTTATTAGCTGCATCATTAGCCCATTGACCAAAAGAAGTAGTTGCCGCAAACGCTGAAGTTGTCGCAAACATAACTGCTGTCAAAGCGATTAACATTTTTTTCATAATTATTTCTCCTTATTACTCTTCTAACAGTAATCTTAACTGTTCTCTTTTTTGTTCTAAACGTTTTTGTGTTGCATTGTATGCTTCTTGTCTTGCTTTTTGTTTTTCAAGAATTTTTGCATCACGAGCAGCTTTTTCTTTTTCATATTTTTTTTGTTGTTCTTGCGCTTTTTGTTGCTGCTCAAGAATTTTTGCATCAATGTCGTTTGATGTTTTATCCAGTTTTTGACCGACCTCACGCATTTTTTGAGTGTATTTTGATAAAAAACTTGATGGAGTCGTTGTTGTTTTAGCGTCATCCGCTGCAAATACAGAAGTCGCCAAAGTTGTAACCATTAGAGCCAATAAAATCTTTTTCATTTTTTCTCCTTTATAATTCAATTTTAATATTTTGCTATAATTTCGTCAATACCTTTTTTCGCAACATTAAAAATTTCTAACATTTGGTTGTATTCATATGCTTCGCCTTCTGCAGTTGTTTGAAATTCTACAATTTTGCCACTTTGAGTAAGAACAATATTAGAATCAACTTGCGCAGTTGAATCTTCTGAATAATCCAGATCCAAGCGAACTTCGCCATCGATAATTCCTGCAGAAATCGCACCAATTGGTTCAATAATAGGATTTTCTTTTAAAATACCTTCATTTAATAATTTTTCAACTGCATCTGAAAGTGCAACAAAGCCACCACAAATACTTGCGGTTCTTGTCCCACCATCAGCTTGGATTACATCAGCATCTATAGTAATTGTAACATCAGGCATTTTATTCAAATCTACACAAGCTCTTAAACTTCTTCCAATTAAGCGTTGAATTTCTTGAGTTCTGCCAGAAATTTTTGTTCTTTCACGTTGGCATCTTGTACTTGTAGAAGATGGTAACAATGAGTATTCTGCCGTTACCCAACCTCTTTCTTCATCTTTTGCCATCCATTTTGGTTTTGCATTTTCGACAGATGCTGTAACAATAACTTTTGTGTCACCAAATTCTGCCAAAACTGATCCCATAGCGTGTTTTGTATAATTTCGTGTGAATTTAATTTCTCTTGTTTCATTATTTTTTCTGTTTTCTCTCATAGTCTTATCCTCTATAATCGTAGTCCCACATATAAATTTGTCCACAATATCTGCATACTGCGTGTTCATTCATAAATTGTAAATCTGGCATAAAAGTATACCCATCGACAGTTATCATGATTTCATTATTATCATTGTATTTTTGCGTAAAATGTCTATCACCTTTGTAATCTGGTGAAAACATTAATTCAAATTTATCTACTGACTTACAATTTTTACAAATAAACATTATTTACCTTTTTTAGGAAGTTTTTGCGTTCTAATTTCCGCCAAATTTTTATACCACAACGTCCAACAAACACTTCTCATCGGAAGCGTTAAACCTGCCACAACAAAGAATATTGAAGAACTAAACACTTGTTCCGCTACATCTAATGGTGTTATTGCTGGCAATTTAAAAGTGGCTGCTGTTGCATTTATATCTGCTAAAGGCAAGGTCTGCGCCCAAGCTTCAAAGATACCTTTTAAAATTTCACCCAATCTTATGACTTCAACAAATGCAGTAACACAATAGCTTAAAATATAGTAAGATATAACACCTAATACAGTTGCTATAAAGAAAGTTCTGGCAAAATTACCTTTTACTAGTTCCAAACTCCTTTTAAAACAATTGATAATGGATTTATCTTCTTCAAACGTAAATACTTGAAATACCAATATAAAATATACAAAAAACACCAAACCTATAACCCAAAACAAAGGATTAATAGCTATAAGTGACAATATTGTAATAACCAAAAGCAAACCGACAAAAGTAAATGTACGTTTTGTGATCACTTCATTGTGGGCTTTTAAATCATACAATTTTCCTGTTGATAAAACAGCCTGAGCCATAGAATTTAATGCACCATATGCTACCAAATAATCCCAGAAAGCTTTTAGAAACACTACAAACCCTGGGATTGTAATCAATAGTATGGTCAACAATATTACCGAAAAATCATTAAATACTGGATGTTTCGCAACTATGCTCGGCAAATTAAAGGTAAACCACCCAGTCAATGAAAAAATTAATACAATACCAATTATTTGACCAAAAACCGGAAATAACATATATTTTGAAAAAGTCCCTATATTTTTAAAATACAGTTTTAACCCTTCAAATAAGATATTCCAAACACTATTTTGCAATTTTACTTTCGCCATATACTCTCCTTTGATGTATAATAATTTTATTACAAATATATTTAAAAAAACAATGACAAATTACAAAGAATTAATAAAAAATTTTACTGAAGATGATTACAAAAACAATAGGGTGAATTTACATATTCACACAACCTATTCTGATGGCAAAGGAGAATTTTCAGATATAGTTGAACAAGCTAAAAACTATAAGGCTATTGCGATTTCTGATCACAACACAATTCAAGGATATTTGGAAAATAAAATCCCTTCATATGTAATACCTGCTGTAGAATTTGACGTTTGGTACGGATACGTGTTTTTGCATTTATTAGCATATGGAATTGATGTTAATTCAAAAGCATTAAAGCCTTTTTGGGCTAAATCAAAAAAAGAAACTGAATGGGATATAATCAGAATTTTCGCAAAAAGAAACATAAAAAAACTTATACGAGCAATACATGATGCAGGTGGCATTGCTGTAATTGCTCACCCCGCTTGTTGTTGGGCATTAAATCTAGACAGATTTATTAAGAAACTAAAAAAAATCGGACTAGACGGAGTAGAAGTTTATTATCCATATCCAAGACACCGAGGGATAATCAAATTCAACACCGTAGAAAACGTAAAAAAAATCGCACAAAAACACAATCTTATTATGACAGGTGGAACAGATTTACACGATGAAAAATTCTAATTATTACTACGTAAATATTCTTCAATAAATCCGTCCAAATCACCATCCATTACAGAATCCACATTGCCTACTTCGAAACCTGTTCTGTGATCTTTTACCATTTTATATGGATGGAATACATACGAACGAATTTGCGAGCCAAAATTTATGTCAACGTTTTCACCTTTTAATTCTGCAAGTTTTTTCTCGTGTTCAGCTTGCCGCATAGCCAAAAGTTTTGATGCAAGCATTTGCATTGCATTTTCTTTATTTTGCAATTGCGAACGTTCTTGTTGACACTTAATTACAATACCTGTAGGTTTATGCAAAATTCTAACAGCTGTTTCGACTTTATTTACATTTTGACCACCAGCACCACCTGAGCGCATAGTATCTATTTCCAAATCTTCTGGTGGAATAACAATAGTTTTTTCATAGTCTTCTATAATCGGTGAAACTTCCAATGATGCAAAACTTGTTTGGCGTTTTCCGTTAGCATTAAATGGTGAAATTCTAACTAATCTATGGACACCTTTCTCAGCTTTTGAATATCCAAAAGCGTATTTACCTGTAATTTTAATGGTAGCTGATTTAATCCCAGCTTCTTCACCATCAAGTTTATCTAACAATTCTACTTTCCAATTACGGTTTTCTGCCCACCTCATATACATACGAAGCAACATACTTGCCCAATCTTGAGCATCTGTACCACCGGCACCCGCATTTATTGTTAAAATAGCATCAGCTTCATCATATTCACCACTTAGCATCATACGAAGCTCAAAGCTATCAACAGCCTTTACCAACAAATTAGTATCATTTAAACTCTCTTGAATTAAATCAATATCCTGAATCTCAACTGCAACATCAGCATCTTCAAGAGTTGTTTGCCAAAATGAAAGCATTTCAAGATTTTCTTTTATTTCTTTAATCTCTGCACCTAATTTTGAAACTAATGCTTGATCCGACCAAATATCAGGCGCCTGCATTTTTTCTTCTAATTCAACAAGCCTTTTTCTTAAATTTGCAGTGTCAAAGACACTCCTTTATTTTTTCAACACGAGGTTTTACTAAATTTAAAAGTTGTTTTAATTCTGTTTCCATACGCAAATCATACAATAAGACGAAGCTTATTGCAAGAAACAGATAAAAATGTTATAATCAAACAGTATTAAAAAGGAGATTTATATGTTAGGAATTAAAGAGGCTTTTAAAAGAATTTATGCAGGAGAAAACTGGTTAACAAAACATTCGATTATATTTGTAATTACAGGTATAACCAGTATTTTTAGTTCGTATATGAACACACTAAGTAATCAACAAACACCTGATCCGTCAATCATAGGCCCATGTTTTTGTGGACTTTTGGCGCTACTTTTAATTACTTTTTATTTATGTGGTTATGGATTTAACATAACACATAATTCCTTTGATGAAACACGAGAAGAAATTTTGCCTGAATTCGACAGATCCCACTGGGGTACATTTGGTAAGGCATTTCCACTTTTATTTGTTTGGGGATTGTATATTATAATCCTCGCAATTTTTGCAGCTGTAACACCAATTTTTCTTGGAAGCGCCGGCAAAATAGTTGCACCAATTTTATTCTTTCTAATTATCATTGTGTGCTCATTCTTGCAATTTGTATATATAAAATTTGCAAAGAATTTTGATAAAAAAGGATTATTCAATATAACTCTTCCATTCAAATTTATCAAACCAACCATTGGTAGCTTATTAATGCTTTATCTTAAGTTATTACCATTAATTATTATCAGCTTAATACTAAATGCTTTCAGCGAAAGCAGTTCTGTATTTGCATACATTTTAGCAGCTATAGGTGGATATTTCGGATACATTTTAAGCGTTATAATTATATTCTGCTCAGTACAAATATACAAAGCAAAAGTTGAACAAATTGAAGAATAAAAAAAACGGGCAAAGCCCGTTTTTTTTTACAAATAAAATGACATTTTTTGGCATTCCCATTTATCTGACAACTTATCAAATAATGCTTCTGCCTTGTCGTCAATAACCTCTAACAATACAATGCCAAAATTTGTACAATAATCAGTATGTGTATCATGCAACCCAATTCTTGTTCTAATACTACAACCATAATCTGATAAAATTTTCTGAAACTCTATCGAAGTTTCATTTCTATTAGATAATTTTATACCTATAATTGTTTTCATTGTTTTACCCCCTGCTTAAATATCTAAAAAAAAACAAAAAAATAACACCCTCTACAGGTGCTACTTTTTGTTCAATCCTTGATAACCTACTATTCTATATCAAGATTTTCCATTGCTTGAAGCTGTTTTTTCTTTATGTTGTGCATTACTGCATCAACTAATAATTCGTAAGACTTCATACTTTCCACATTTGGAATTTCAGCCTTAAGTTGTTCTCTGACCATTGCTTCCAGCTTTCTTTCGTCAGACATTGATTGCAATTCAACACCACTAACCATTTGAATATAGTCTTTTGATGTTTTATTTGCACTTTTATTAGCAAATGTTAGCCATCTGAATTTTGGGCTAATTTCACTTTTAAACTTTTTAACGATCTTTAAATTGTTGAATCGGTTAATCATAACTACCTCAAATCTGTTACACTACCTTCTGGTATTATTTTAAAGTAATATGAAAATAAAAATTTACTGTTTTGATTACATTGTTAACAAAGTGTTACAATATTTTCTAAAACCCAATTATAGTTTGCTAAAATCCGCTAACACTTCATATTTTTTCTTTAATAAAGACAATAATGCTTGTCTATTTTTCTTAACATTTTCATCTTTATCCATAACCAAAACATCTGCAAAGAATTTTTCAACAGCTGGATTAATAGCTTCTAACGCTTTTAAATATTCAGCATAAGACAATTCTTCGTTAACTGTTTTAATAGCATCAAATAGCATGCCTTCAGCTTGTTCTTTAAATAATTTTGTATCTACAATCGTTGATACATCATCTTTTAAAATTCTTATAACACGATTTGCACTTTCTAACATTGCAGGACTATCAAGAGTTGAAACAACTTTTACTCTTTCTACATAATCCAACAAATCTTTCAATGGTGCATTTGCACAAGCTTCTAAAACGTTTTTCTTATATGTATCAGCAAGCATAATAATTAATCTTTGTACGAAAAATTCTTTTACCTCTTCAACACAATCTTTTTGTATTGGTAAAAGTTTCACAGCTTGTTCAATATATTTTTCCAAGTTAATTCCTAATTTAGCATCAAGAACAGTTCTCATAACACCTAATGCTGCACGTCTTACACCTAGAGGGTCTGAAGATCCTGTAGGTTTTTTGCCATCTGCAAACACTGCACAAATAGTATCTAATTTATCAGCAATACCAACTATTTGCCCCTCTATTCCTTTTGCTGTTTCACTTTCTGCATTTAGAGGGAAATAGTGTTCTTTAATACCTTCCGAAACTTTTTCATTTTCATTTGAAACTCTTGCATAATCTGCACCAATATAGCCTTGAAGTTCTGTAAACTCAAATACCAAACTTGTTGTCAAATCAGCCTTGCACAGCAATGCAGTTCTTTCAATGTCCGCAGAAGAAACATTCATATCATTTGCAATATTTTTTGAAAGTTGAATAATTCTTTGAGTTTTATCATAAACTGAACCCATACCTTTTTGGAAAGTTATGCCTTTCAAGTCCTCAACATAATCAACCAAAGGCTTTTTAGTATCTTCAGAATAGAAGAAAACAGCATCATCAAGTCTGGCTTTTATAACACGAACGTTTCCAGCTTTGATGTTCGCAAATTCATCACCTATATAATTTGTCATAGTAATAAATTTATTAATCAATTTACCACCTTTATACAATGCAAAATATCTTTGATGAACTGCCATCACTGTAAC
Organism: Candidatus Gastranaerophilaceae bacterium; assembly: GCA_045652525.1. Taxonomy (GTDB): domain Bacteria; phylum Cyanobacteriota; class Vampirovibrionia; order Gastranaerophilales; family Gastranaerophilaceae; genus SIG32. The sequence goes on from JAZRUK010000018.1 coordinate 52,573, forward strand.
TGTAACTTCCTCTGGAATTTGCAAATACTGAGGATCAAATTCACATACTGCAGGTACTGGATACTCAGTAATAAATGTTACTTCATCTAACAAATCATCTGTATAACGAACTTGCGCACCCAATTTATCCGCTTCAGCTTTTGCTCTGTCAATGATTAATTGACGACGTTCATTTTGGTCAACAATTACGCAAGCATTACGCATAGTTTCAATATAATCATCAGGTGAACCTATCATAACATTCTGTTGAGCAAATCTGTGTCCTCTAGAATAAATTGATGATTCTTTATCAATAATTTTTATTTTTACTTCTTCTCTATCCAAAACTGAAACAATCCATCTGATAGGACGAGAAAATTTTTCTTCGTTATAAGCCCATCTCATAAAATGTGACCCTTGTAACTTCATTACGATCGAAGGCACATTTTGTTGTAAAAGTTCAACAATTGATTGTCCTTTTACAACTATTTTTGCGTGAAGATAATCATTTTCAACATACAAATCTTCTGGCTTTAAACCGTTTTTATTCATAAAACCTTCACCAGCACGAGTAAGATTACCATTTTCGTCATAAGCAACTTTTTTAATTGGCCCTTTTACAATTTTTTCTTCATCAGGGCTTTGTGCATCTAATCCTGCAATAATAACCGCCAAACGTCTTGGTGTTGCATAAACGTCAATTTTTTCAAAACCAACTTTATTTGTATTCAAAAAATTTTCAAATCCAGTTCGCAACTGTTCAATTGCTGATGGGATAAATCTATAAGGTAATTCTTCTGTTCCAATTTCCAATAAATATTTGCTCATATCTCGTCCTTTACTAATAGTCTTTGTCTAAATTATACTTAAAACAAAAATTATTGTAAATAAACGTAGTTATAGAACATTTTTAATTTGCTGGACAATAGAAGCAACACTATCAAGTTTCGCCATTTTAGACGCAGACTGTTGAATTTGATACAAACGGTCTGAATTTTGAATCAATGATACTAAAAGCTCTAATAATTTTTGTGGGCAAACATCCGCATCTTCTAAGTACAAACCTACACCATTTTCTTCCATAAATCGTGCATTTTTTCTTTGATGATCCGCAGCAGCATAAGGATAAGGTACATATATTGTCGCTACACCTGAAGCTAGCAACTCCGAAATACTTAAAGAACCTGCTCTTGAAACAGCAATATCAGATGCTTTCATCACACTTACCATATCATCAAAATAAGGTCGAACAACAATATTTTTATCGTCTTTATATTCAGGATAAAAAGTTTCGAGTTTTTCAATAACATCTTCGAACTTTTTTTTGCCAGTTTGGAAAATTATTTGCGCATTAAACTCTTTAGAAAGTTTTTTCAAGATTTCACAAGCTGCACTATTTATAGATTTTGCGCCTTGAGAACCACCCATAAACGCAATCGTTAATTTATCATCCAATCCTAGATTTTTACGAGCTTCTTCTTTGGAAAGAGTTTTAAATTCTTCTCTCAACGGATTTCCATTAATACAAATATTCTTATTTTTTACAACAGACTTTGCACACTCAAAGACTAATGACACACTCGACGCAAACGGTGCTAATTTTCTTGTAACAAGCCCTGGATTAGCATCACAGTCATGCATTACAAAAGGTACATTCAAAATTTTCGCGGCCAATAATGCTGGTGCTGAAACATAACCACCAGTACCAAAAACAACAATTGGCTTGTATTTGAGGATATAAAAAATCGCTTTTAATACAGATATTACTAGCTTAGTACACCAATTTATTAAATCTAATGTAGCCTTACGAGGTAACCCTTGTACACAGACTGGTAAAAAACGGTATCCCTTTTGAGCAACAATATCTTTTTCTAAATTTCTTGGGTTGCCAACATAAAAAATTTCGTACTCATTTTTTAATGCTTCAGCTATTGCAACAGCAGGATATATATGACCACCTGTTCCACCACCAGTTATAAAGATTTTTGATTTATCTTGTTGTTTCATCGACATTCCTTATTTTTTTAATTCTTTTTTTAGAAATATTCAATAAAATTCCAACCATACACATTGAAACAACTAAAGAAGAACCACCATAACTGATAAACGGTAAAGGTACACCCGTAGCAGGCAAGAATGAACTTGCAACACTCATATTCAAAAATGCTTGGAAACCTATAGAGAAAGTCAATCCAACCGCTAACAACTTACCATACATATCTGGACATCTTCCAGCAATTAAAAATCCTCTTTGTACAAAAGTAAAGAACAAACCAATTACCAACAAACATCCAAGCAAGCCCAGTTCTTCGCCAATAATCGCGAAAATAAAGTCAGTATGACATTCAGGTAAATATCTCAATTTCTGTATAGAGCCACCATAACCAACACCAGTCAATCCACCAGAGGCAAAGGCCATCAATGATTGACGAATATTATATCCAGCCCCCAATGGATCACTTTCTGGATTTAACCAAACCATTATACGCTTAATTTGATATGGTTTGATAACCGTAGTCGCTGCGACAACAATACCTGTTATACCTAAACTTACAACACTTAAGAATAATTTCATCGAACCACCAGCGCATAAAAACATAACAACTGAAGTCGATAAAAGCAATATAACCATACTCAAGTTAGGTTGTTGGTAAATCAAACCTATCATCAGCAAGATAGGTATAAAAGCAAATACCCACTTGCGTTTATCAAATAAATCTGCATCTTCTCTAAAAATTGAAGCTAATAACAATACTACCGCAGGCTTTGCAAATTCTGATGGTTGCAGTTGAAATCCTGCAACATTTATCCACCTTGTTGCACCATTAACATTAACACCTAATGGTGTAAACGCTACAAGAATTAATAATATTACAACAATACCAGCATATATATTATTCCACTTTGCCAATTTTTTATAATCATAATTAGCAAAGAATTTCAACCCAACAAACCCAGCAACAAAAGCTAATAATTGTTTGATTAAGAATTGAGCCGGATTACCACCTTCAAAAAAACATTTTGGCGCTGTTGAAGAAAATATTGCCAAAAAACCTATTATTATAAGAAACGTCACAACTAACAACAAAGTTTTATCAGGAGTTGATTCAATAATACTTTGTATAGCTTGCTTACGTTTTGGAGTTCTGTCTTCAGATCTTTGATAAGACATAATCTTTGAAAACGTCCCCCCTTTCTTCATAACTTTTAAACATATCAAAACTTGCACAAGCTGGAGATAATAAGACCACATCAGGCTTCAACTCAATAGATTTATCCACAGCGGTCTGTAAAGTAGGTTCTTTAATTATGTTATCGAAACCACAATTTACAAGATTTTTTTCAAATCGCTCTGTAGCCTCACCAATTAATATTACATTTTTAATGTACTCTTTTGTAACATCACAAAATTCTTTTAAACTTGTGTTTTTATCACGGCCACCAGCAATTAGAACAACATTTTTATCTTTAAATGATTTTATTGCAACAATTGCTGCTTCAGGATTAGTAGCCTTTGAATCATTATAAAATGCAATATCTTCAACGTTAGCAACAAACTCAAGTCGGTGTGCAGGAGATTTAAATTCTTTTATCGCAGAAATAATTGTTTCATTATCAACACCTGCCAATTTGGCACAAATTATTGCACATTCAACGTTTTGGTAATTATGTTCTCCAACAAGCGGACATTCAGTAATTGGCATTACAAACTCAACAACACCATCTTTTTCATATATAAATTCCAAATTTTTAACGTAACAAGAATTGCCACCTTTACGTTCTCCAAAATAAAATATCTCGCCTTTTGCATCGAAATCCTTAAGTTTTTCGTCACAAGCATTTAATACTGAATACTTAGGTGCTTGGTTATCTCTGAAGATTTTAGCTTTTGCTGAAAAATAATTTTCCAAGCCTTGGTGCCAATCTATATGATCAGGCGTAAAATTAGTCCAAACAGAAATAAATGGAGTTAAAGTCGGACTCATTGCAATCTGATATGAACTCATTTCACAAACATAATAATCCAATTTATCATCTGCTAAATCGCAAGGCGGTTGACCAATATTTCCACAAGCCTTTGCATTAAATTTTTTGCTAAAAATATGTGCCGTCAAAGCCGTTGTAGTCGTTTTCCCATTTGTACCTGTAATTGCAACAAAAGGCGTTTCACTCATCCTATAAGCTAATTCCAATTCAGAAATAACTGGAATATTTTTTAGTCTTAAAAGTTCGATAATAATACTATGAGGCGGAATACCTGGACTTGTTACAGCAAATTCAGCCCCGTCAACAAATTTTAATGAGTGCCCGCCAGTTTCAATTTTAATTCCTAATTTTTCTAATTCAGCATCAGGCTCAACATTTTTGCTCTCAGTCAAATAAACATCATAGCCGTGACGATTTAAAAACTTTGCCGCTGCTATACCACTTTTAGATAAACCTAATACTAAAACCTTTGTCATACTATAAAATTCCTTTTTTAAATAATTCAAACAAACCTAATGCAAACACTGAACATAGACAAGATGCAATCGCAAAAACAATTACAACTTTCTTTTCACTCCAACCACACAATTCAAAATGGTGATGAATAGGTGCCATTTTAAATACTCTTTTTCCAGTTGTTTTAAAACTTGCAACTTGAATAATAACTGATAAAGTTTCAGTGACAAAAATAGCTGCCAAGAAAATTAAAAGAAATTCGAATTTGCCCATAACAGCCAATGTCCCTAACAAGCCACCAATTGCTAAACTTCCAGTATCACCCATGAACACTTGAGCTTTTGGCTTATTATATTTCAAAAATCCAACAAGCGCACCCGCAACAGTAGCTGATATAATTGCAACCTCAGGATACCCACTGAATAAAGCAATTATTGAACAAACAACAAATGTTGGAACTCCAGTTGAAGCAGCAAGCCCATCCAAACCATCTGTTAAATTATAAGCATTGGAAGCCCCAGTAATAATAAACACTGACAATAATGGATAAAACCAATGTAAATTAATAACAAAACTTCCTATTGAAAAATATGAACCATATGGATTTGCCATCATTACATATAATGTTGGCAATAAAGCAATTGCAATCTGTCTTAAAAGTTTTCCTTTTGGGGTTAAGCCATCGTTTCCTTTTCCTTTTATTTTTATATAATCATCTTGAAACCCTGCAAAAGTATAAAACACTAATGTGATTAAAATTATAAATGCATCAGTTGAAAGTCTTTGAGCTAACATCAAAGTAATTATTGAAGCAATAATTATTGCAACAATAATAAAAACACCGCCTGTTGTAGGTGTGCCTTGCTTTTGCGCATGAGATTCAGGAGCAAGTTCTTTTACATATTGCCCTATCATTTTTTTCTTTAAAAAATCTATATATGGAACACCAAATAAAAGGCATAAAATCATTCCTAAAAGGAATGCTACTGTTATCATAATCATAGCTTACCTCTTTTCAGGACTTCAATAATCTCCTCAAATTTCATAGCTCTTGAAGCCTTCAAAAATATTGTATAACCGACATTTAAATTATCAAGAATGTAACAAGCAACTTGATCATTATTTTCAAAGCAAGCCACTTCAAAACCTTTGTTTGAAAGTTCTTTACCAATTTCAAAGGCCAAATTACCAACGATTAAAAATTTAACATTTTTAACATTTAAATTTGCTAAAAATCGTCCAACTTCTTTATGATATTCAACCTCATTTTCACCAAGTTCACCCATGTTACCCAAAACAACAACTGGATTTTCATAAAGTTCAACAAATGTCTTCACTGAAGCTTTCATTGATTCTGGATTTGCATTGTAACTATCATTAATTATTTTCAAATTGCCAATTTTTTCAGTTTCCCAACGCTTTTCAATCGGTTTGTATGAAGCAAGCCCTCGCTTAATTTCAACATACGACATCTCTAATTTAAAACCAATTTCTATAGCAGCTAAAGAATTTTCAATATTGTAATCCCCTTCCACAAACAACTCATATTCGTTGTTTTTGTAAATAAATCTAGAATATGAAGGGCGCTTTTCCAGTATTTCTACATCATCTATAGAATAAAAAATCTTCTCACCCGTATACTGAAGTACATCTTTTATACGTTGTTGATCTAGCGAAATAAATGCACCATCAGGATTTAAAAATTTTGCTATTTCACATTTAGCCTTGGCAATATTTTCAAGACTACCAAGCCTTCCAATATGAGCTGAACCTGCATTAGTAATAATCGCATAATCCGGAATCGCATAACGAGAAATTAATTCAATTTCACCTAATCCTCGCATTCCCATTTCAATAATAAGAACCTCTGTGTCAGCTTGTGCTCCAAAAACAGTCTGACAAAAACCAATTTCATTATTATGATTTGAAAAAGTTTTTACCGTTTTAAACTTTTCTTTAACAACAGAATAAACCATTTCTTTGGTTGTAGTTTTACCAGAACTACCAGTAATCCCAATAACTTTTGAATTAATCTTACTTTTGTAAAAATTAGCTAGTTTTAGGTATGCGTCTAACGTGTTTTCAACTTTAAAAACGACCTCTGCCATGTCATTAATTTTATTCTTAGTTGTAAAATACCCTATAGCGCCATTATTCAGAGCCTCTTGTATAAAATCTTCGCCATCAAAATTTTCGCCCTTTAATGGCAAATAAATATCACCCTTTTTTATGGTTCTTGTATCAGTCGAAAAAGAGTAATCTGCACCAACTTTACTCTTTTTTAAAACCTCAGCCCCACAAGCTTTTACAATCTCATCTTCTCTCATATACTAATCATACCCCAAAAATACTTATAAATCATTAAGTTAACAAATATTAAAACTACTTGACAACTATGTTTTAGTGTCAGATAATTATCATACGTATTAGTATGCGGTAACTCGTTATAAAAACCCCCGTAACACTAGCTTGAGATAATTTAAACCCAACGAGCGATTGTTTTCGGGAGTACGAAACCCAAAATGAAAGGAAAGTAAAATGTACGCAATCGTAGAAACAGGCGGAAAGCAATACCAAGTTGAAGAAGGTCGCTACGTAGAAGTAGAATTGCTAGACGCAGAAAAAGACGCAAAAGTTGTTTTCGATAAAGTTGTTATGATCGTTAACGGCAAAAAATCAAAAGTTGGTCAACCATACGTAACTGGTGCATCTGCTGAAGGTGTTGTATTGGCTAACGATAAAGCTAAAAAAGTAATCGTATTCAAACAAAGACCTAAAAAAGGTTACAGAAGAAAATACGGCCACAGACAAGGCTTTACAAGAGTTATGATTAACAAAATCAGAACATCTGCTCAAAAGAAAGCTGAAACAGCTGAAGCAACTGAAGCATAATTAATTTATTAGTAAAAAACTACAAGGAGAATAAAAATGGCACATAAGAAAGGTATGGGATCCACCAGAAACGGACGTGACTCCGAAGCGAAGCGCTTAGGCGTTAAAAAGTTTGGTGGAGAAACTGTTAAAGCAGGTAACATTCTTGTTCGTCAAAGAGGAACAAAAATTCACCCTGGTAACAATGTTGGTATCGGTTCTGATGATACATTGTTTGCTTTAATCGATGGTGAAGTTAAATTTGAACCACACAGACGCGACAGAAAACAAGTTAGTGTTTACGCTGTTTAATAGTCACAAATTAAACATAAAAAAGAGTCCTTGTAATAAGGACTCTTTTTTTATTTAACTTTTGTTAACATTTAAACTAATTTATTAAAGTTTCACATAAATACTTCCGATAACAAATATGTAATTAGTTATCTAAGGAGTATCTCATGATAAAAAAGATTGAACAACCTACTTGCAATATAAGCGATAGTGTTGAATTTATATTAAGAGGAGCGAAGAAACGCCGTTCTATGGCGTTAATGAATGCAAGAGCAGTAAATGCGGATGCAGGTATTCAAGCCAAACTGGTAGCTGTAAAGTAACCAGTGTTTATTTAAGCAAGAGAGATTTTTAAAGGTCGGTACATACCGACCTTTTTAATTTATCTTTACAATTCTGGCAATTTTTCAAGTTTACTTACTTTAGCAAAAATATGATTACTCGATTAAGAATTAAAAGATATTGTAATAAACTTGGTATAGACAATATTTTACAGTCAAAACCAACACAAAAGATTCCTGAAACGTTAATTTACAATACTGGGAATGATTATTTTATGTTTTCAACTAAAACAGGAGAACAATTAGGCAGAATGAATGCCTATTTAGTTGAATGGCCTCCCAGCAAAAATTATTATCCAAAAGAGAAACAACCTTATACATGTCTATATATAGACGGATTAATAGCATACAAAAAAATGCAAGGTGTTGGTAAAAGCTTTATAGAGTTCGCAAAAAATTTAAGTAAGAATTCTAATGCTAAAGGTAAAATTAATATATTGGCCTGGTGTTTAGATGATTCAAAAGTTTGCCCTCAAGTTTTTTACCACAAAATGGGATTTACAACTGCCAATAAAAAACATTTAGCTGAGATTTTAAAACTAGAAAAAACTAACACAAAAACGCCACGATTATTTGGTAACTGGAATGTTCCAACCAATATGTATTTAGAAGCAACATCATAAAAAAAGAGCCCTTCGGCTCTTTTTTTATTTTATTACGATATTAACCAATTTTTTCGGAACTACAATTGTTTTTACAATTTCATGTCCATCAGTTAATTCTTTTATTCTCGGACTGTTCAATGCAACTTCTTTCAATTCATCTTGTGAAAGAGCTTCATCAACCTCAATCTTGTCCTTAACTTTGCCGTTAATTTGAACAACCAAAGTTATTGAACTTGCTTTTGCCAGATTTTCATCCCATTCTAGCCAAGCTTCTTCATGGATCGAATTTGTTGCACCCAATTCGTGCCAAGCTTCTTCTGTTAAGTGAACAGCAACAGGTGACATCAATTTTAATAACGCAACAATTGCAAAGCTCAATACAGATTTATCTTCATCATCAAGATTAGATTTTTTACCTTGCCAATCGTAAATTGCATTTGTGAGTTCTCTGTATTTAGAAATTACTGTATTAAATTGGAAGTCATTAGAAATATCGTTTGTAATCCCTTTAACCGCCATATGCACAATACGCACAAGGTCATCATTATCTTTTCTTAGAGTAGCTGCAGGTTTTGCATTGATATCAATATTATTTGCATTAGTTGCAACCAGTCTCCATACTCTGTTCAGGAATTTGTAGCAACCTTCAACACCTGCATCTGACCAATCAAAGTCACGCGCTGGTGGGGAATCCGACAAGATAAACAATCTTGCAGTATCTGCACCATAATTTTCAAAAATTTCGTCTGGATCAACTGTATTGCCTTTAGATTTTGACATTTTTGAACCATCTTTAAGAACCATACCCTGAGTCAATAAGTTTTTAAACGGTTCATCAAAATCTAACAATCCTAAATCTCTCAAAGCTTTAGTAAAGAATCTTGAGTATAATAAGTGAAGAATTGCGTGCTCAATACCACCTACGTATTGATCAACAGGCAACCATTTATTTACCAAATCTTTATCAAACGGTTTATCCGAATTTTTCGCATCAGAATATCTTAAATAATACCAGCTTGAGCAAACAAATGTATCCATTGTATCCATTTCACGTCTAGCCTTAGCTCCACAAATTGGACAAGTAGTTTCTGCAAAAGTTTCAGATGTAGTAATTGGAGATTTACCAACGACTTTAAAATCAACATCTTTCGGTAATAATACAGGAAGATTTTCTTCTTTTTCTGGAACAATACCACACTTATCGCAATACACAACAGGAATTGGAGCACCCCAATAACGTTGACGAGAAATTAACCAATCTCTTAATCTGTATTGAGTTTTGAATTCTCCAAAACCATTATCAACAGCTTTTTGAGTAATTGCCTTTTTAGCTTCAGTATTCTTCATACCGTTAAATTCGTTAGAATTAATCAAAACACCTTCTTCTGTGTAAGCTTCATCTTTACAATCTGAAGGATTTTCAGGGTTTTGGATAACAACTTTTAGTGGCAAGTTATATTTTTTAGCGAAATCAAAGTCACGTGTATCGTGAGTAGGAACTGCCATAACAGCACCTGTTCCATATTCAACAAGAGCATAATCTGCAGTCCATAATGGGAATTCTTCTCCTGTAAATGGGTTGATACAGTGAGTACCTAAAGGGACACCTGTTTTAACTCTATCTGTTGAAAGTCTTTCAATTTCAGACATTTTACGAGCATTAGCTCTGTATTCTTCTACGGCCTGTTTATTTTCAGGAGTTGTAAGTTTTTCTATATCTTTGTATTCAGGTGCTACAACCAAGTATGTAATACCGTGAACAGTATCTGGCCTTGTTGTGTAAACAGGAACTTCAAGACCTTCAATTTCTTTTACTTTAAATCTGAAGATTGCACCATGAGATTTGCCAATCCAGTTAGCTTGCATTGTTTTCACATTATCGCCCCAACCAGAAAGTTTATCCAAGTCCTCAAGCAATACATCAGCGTAATCAGTGATTTTCAAAAACCATTGAGAAAGATATTTTTTCTCAACAATGTTATCACATCTCCAGCATTTTCCGTCAATAACTTGTTCATTTGCCAAAACAGTTCCGCAAGTTTCACACCAGTTAACCGCAGCTTCTTTTTTATATGCCAAACCTTTTTTATAAAGTTGCAAGAACAACCATTGAGTCCATTTGTAATAATCAGGTTTGCAAGTTGCAACTTCTCTATCCCAATCATAGGAAAGACCTAACATTTTTAATTGTTTTGTCATATATGCAATATTTTCATCAGTCCAAGTTTCAGGATCTGCACCATGTTTCATTGCTGCGTTTTCTGCAGGCAGACCAAAACTATCCCAACCCATTGGATGTAAAACATTGAATCCTTGAGCTTTTTTAAATCTTGCAATTACATCTGTAATTGTATAGTTTCTAACGTGGCCCATGTGTAGTTTTCCTGATGGATATGGGAACATTGATAGAGCATAATATTTAGGTTTATCTGAATCATCCAAAGTTTTAAAAGCACCTGATTCTTCCCAAATTTTTTGCCATTTTTTTTCTATTTCTTGTGGAAAATAACTTTCTTTCATTCTTTTTCTCTCCCTGTTTTTAAACAAATCCTATCATGAAGAAAGCCCTTTTTCAAAAAATTTGTTTACATTATTACTATTTTGAAACTTTTAACATATAATAAAACTATGAAGAGAATTGTTTTAGCTTTAATAATTTTAATTGGAATTGGAAGTTATGAACCTGTTCAAGCAAGTTTTTGGGCTGACAAAAAAGCTGAAATAATTCAACGACGTGAAATTAAAACAAATGAAAAAGCTATTAAAAAAGTTCTAAGCCAACAAGAAAAATTTGCATCTAAATATGATTTAATCGGACTTTCAACTTTATATCATCAGGATTTTGTTAGCGCGGATGGCTTTAAAAAAGATGTTTACTTTGAGCTTATAAAAGATACTTGGAAATCTTATCCTGACATTGTGTATTCTTCAGAAATAAAAGATATTCGAATAAATGGAGATTTGGCAGAAGTCGACGTATATGAAACATCACTTGCTACATCAACACAAATAGAAGAAGGTTTGAAAGTATACGGAGAACTTAATTCTCAATCCAACGGAACATATTATTTAAAAAAATATAATACCCAATGGCTTATGACAGGCGAAAAAATAATCAATGAAAAATCCTTTTTAAAATATGGTGACACTCGCTTTGTTGAAATGGATTTAATTTCTCCTGAGACCGCAAAGGCAGGTGAATATTACACCGCAACATTAAAAATTGAAAAACCTGATGATGCATTTATTATAGCTTCAATTTGTCGTGATGATATTACTTATCCTCAACAAAAAGCTGAAGAAGTTTTTCGAAATCTTCCTAACGACAATATTTTAGAGCGCATGTTTATTGCAAATAAAAACGGTAAAAATGAATATAACGTCGCATCAATTGCAATGTCAAAATCAAAAACCTACGGAATTGATAAAGTTCAAGTTTATATGGCAGGAATTGCCTTCATAATGACTAGAGTAAATGTCGAGGTACAAAATGCAGAAGAAAATTAGTAAACTTTCATATTTTTCAATTTGTTTTGCGTTTTTTGTATTCTTTACTTTGTATTGTTCTGATCAAATTGTTAATCAATTAATGCAAGGCTTCACTTATTCAAACGACATAATAACTTTGAAATATATTGAGAATACTGGCGCAGCATTTAGTATTTTAAAAGACTCAAGGGAAGTGCTAATACTTGTATCTGCGTTTGCGATTTTTGGCATTTTCTTTTATATAATACGACATATTTCAACAATATCAATGAAATCTATTTTTCTCTTGTCTATGTTATCAGCAGGTATCGGAGGAAATTTACACGAAAGAATTGCTCTTGGCTTTGTAAGAGATTATGTTCAATTGAATTCCGTAAACTTTCCTGTATTTAATATTTCTGATATTCTTATAAATGTAAGCGTAATAGCATTAGTTATAGTAATATTATTAAAGAAAAACTTATGATAATTTTTATTGACGAAAATGATGAAAACAAACGATTAGATAACTATCTTTCTGATATGTTTACTGATCTTTCGCGTTCTAAAATTCAAAAATTTATCAAAGATGGAAAAGTTTTAGTAAACAATCTAGAAAAGAAACCTGCATATTTTCTTAAAGAAGGTGACAAGGTTGAATTTGAAAAACTTGAAGAGGAAGAATTAAAAATTGAACCTCAAGATATTCCTTTGGATATTGTTTACGAAGATGACAATATGCTTGTTGTTAACAAGCCGTCAGGAATGCTAACACACCCAACTACAATAGAACGTGAAAACACTCTTGTAAACGCTTTATTGTATAAATATGGTGATAATCTTTCAGATATTAACGGAGAATTTAGACGTGGAATTTTACATCGATTAGATCGAAATACTTCTGGGCTATTAATGATTGCAAAAAATAACATGGCACATGAGTTTTTAGCTCAACAAATTAAAGATCACTCTATAACAAAAAAATATAGAGCCGTTGTAAAAGGTAACTACAATGGAGATGAAGATAGAATTGAAGAACCTATAGGACGTCACCCTAAATATCCACACAAAATGGCAATAGTTCCCGTTAAAGATGGAGGAAAAGAAAGTATCACCCTTTTAAAAGTCTTAGAAAGATTTAAAGAAGCTACTTATGTTGAATTGACATTAATTACGGGCCGAACTCACCAAATTAGAGTTCATATGAGTCACAAACACCACCCTGTATACAACGACAGCATGTATGGATCTGGAGAAAGTCGAGTTAAAACAGAAGAACAAGTATTGCAATCTTATTATTTGAGCTTTACAAAACCAGTAACTAATGAAACAATTGAACTAGAAATAGAACCCGATGAAAAAATAAACAAAGTTCTAAATTTTTACAGAAATAGGATGAGATAATGAGATTAAGAATTTTATCATTAATATTAACACTGCTTTTATTATTTCAAGTTGTTCTTGACTCAGATAAAATTTCTCATTCTGCTAAAGCTGTTTATCATAAGTATCTAAAAGAGATAAACAAAACTATACGTCCTAAAAATATTCCTTTAGAAATTGTTTATGAAGATGAAAATTTTGCAGTAATAAACAAACCTTCTGGACTTCTTACACATCCGACTAACAAAGAAAAGCAAAATACTCTTGTGAACGCACTTTTGTACAAGTTTGGTCAAAATTTATCTGATACTGAAGGTCCTGAAAAACGTGGCATTGTCCACCGACTAGATAGAAACACTTCTGGGCTTTTAATAATCGCCAAAAATAATGCCGCTCACAAAGAATTAACCGATCAATTCAAGAAAAGAACAATAACAAAAAAATATCGCGCAATTTTAGTCGGAAACTATCCAAAAGATTATGATGTAATTGATGCACAAATAACAAGAGATCCTAAACATTGGACTAAACAAATGGTAACAACTCAAGGAGGCAAACCCAGCCTAACAAAAGTAAAAGTAGTTGAACGATTAAAAGAGGTAACATTAGTAGAGGTAACATTAGTTACAGGCAGAACTCATCAAATTCGTGTTCATTTGAGTTCTAAAGGATACCCTCTTTATAATGATTTTCTTTACGGTGCTCCAAAAGGCGAAGTTGATACACAACATCAAGTATTGCAATCATACTACTTGAAGTTTACAAAACCACTAAGTGATGAGATAATAGAATTAGAAATAGAACCTGATGAAAAAATAAACAAAGTACTAGCATTTTACAGAAATAGGAGTAAATAATGAAAATAATCTTAAATACAATATCATTCTTAGCTATTTTAGCAATAGTTTATATTGCAATAACAAATACACAACAGAATATTGAAATTATTAATAACACAATAAATCTTGCAATATACACTATTACAATTTTATGTATTGGAATTTTTTCAGGAAGCTGCTTTTTCGGACAATTTTATTTATCTGAAAAAAATAAATTAAATGCATACAAAAGAGAATTGGAAAAAAGTTCTGTAAGCAATAGTTCAAATTCTTCAAAAGTGCAGGTCTTAGAAGCAAAGATCGCAACATTAGAAAAAGCTCTCCAAGATGCTTTAAATAAATAATAATTAAAAACGGAGAGGCCGCGAAATGCGACCTCTCCTTAGTATGAAAATCTATTTTACTCTGCAGTTTGTTCTTTTTGTTGATTAATTAAACCTTGAAGTTTTTCTTTGATTTCATCACCTTTTTTTTGCAAATCTGAAACAACATCATCAGCTTTTGACTGAATTTCTTTTACTGTTGCATCAGCTTTTTTCATTGCATCTTTTGCAGAATCTGCAAGCATAGCACGAGTCTCAGCACCTGATTTTGGTGCCAATAAAATACCCGTAATCGCACCAATTGCGCCGCCTACTATAAAACCTGCTAAAAATCTTGTTGCTGACATATTTTCACTCCTTTTCTGTTCAATTACATTTTTTCGTTTACATGGATTTTTTCAATTCCCATAAACGGCTATTTTTTAGAAAATAGACCTAGAACGGAGACAAAACCTTTCAAAAAACCTCCAAAAATATTTTCTGAAACTTCTTTTGTCTTGCCTAAGAATTTTTCTACGGCACTTCTTATATTATCAAATCCCTTGTCTGTCGTTTTTACAAGTTCATTGATCGTTTTTAATGTTTCACTTAATTCTTGTAATGTTGGTTGCAATTGCTCATTCAAAATCTTTGATGTCTCAGTCAAATTTTTTGATAATTTCGATAAATCAATCAATAATTTTACAAGAAAAGCCGAAACAACAATGATTACAATACTTGTAACCCATGTTAAAAAAGTAAGTCCTTGGTTTAATGCTACTTGTGATAGTTCCATAATTTAAATTCCTTTCTTAATATGTGAATTCACTTTCAGCATCTTCCAATTCTTTTGCTTTTCTTAATTTTCTATTTTTAAGCATATTGCTGAATTTTCTTAATTGTCTTTCTAATTTATATCTCATCAAATCAACTGATTCCAAAGCTTGTTTTTTAGCTTCAGAAATTGCCGGAGAGTTTTCTTCATATAATTTGCAAGCCGCCTCTTTAAGCTCTCGTCTTGATTCTTCACCAGATTTTGGAGCATAAAGTACACCTGCAACAACACCGCCAATTACACCTGCAATAAGCCCCATACCGAACATAAATGATTTTTTGCCCATAATTTGTGTACCTTTCTTATTTTTTAGTTATCATATCATATTTTTTTAGGAATTACAAGCCCAACAATCTCTCAAAGTCATTGCCATACGCAATGCAGAGGCATATTTTTTCTTCTTGCCTCTGAGCATAAATAACAATAAATATATTAGAATATTTTGCACTGTTGTAATTAAATACTTTTGTCTTTGCCGTTTTGCAAAATCAACAAGATTGTGTACGCCCAAAACAAACTTTGCTACTCCATCTTTAAATACCGTTAATCCTTCACATATTTTTGGTCTGACAGTATATAAATGCTCATCAAGCGCCAAAACTTTTTTGTCGATTCTTTTTATCAGACAAATTATATTTGTTGCGATTATCAATTCCGCTATTAAAATTATTGCAATAAATAGGTACATGTTTTCTTACTTTTGTATTATATTTGAAGTATAGAATAATTCCGTTTAAATTGGAATACACTTATAGGACTATTTATGAAATTTTACATAGCTTTATTTATATCAAAATTAGCATATATAGGATTAAAATTACTAAGACGACCTGCAACATCTTTTGCCGGTTTTGTAGCATTGAAAATTTGTCCGGATTTTTTAAAATATACACAACGATATATAGATAAAGCCTTTATAAATATCACCGGAACTAACGGCAAGACCACAACTTCAGGCATTTTGGCACATATTTTAGAAGAAAATAATAACAGAGTAATCCATAACATCAAAGGTGCTAATATGTTATCAGGAATTGCAAATGTTTTTGTTCGTCATATTTGTCCAATTAAAAAATATGACTATGCCGTAATTGAAACAGATGAAGCTTATCTAACAAAAGTTTATGATTATGTAAAAGGAGATTATTTAATAGTAACTAATCTATTTTGTGATCAACTTGATAGGTACGGGGAAGCCGATTTTACCTCTAAAATCATTCAAGAAGCTATTGCAAAAAATCCAAACCTAAAATTAGTACTTAATGCTGATGATCCTGTTGTAAGAGAATTTGGAAAAGGCCGAAATGCAATTTATTACGGCATTAATAATCACGCCGATTATAAGGCTAGCGTGACAATGCGCGATAATTATTTTGAATTAGAAGTAAATAACACACTAAAATTTAAAATAAATCTTGTAGGAGAATATAATGCTTACAATGCACTTGCAGCAATTGCAACAGCACTGAAAAATGGTTTTACACACACACAAATTCAAAAAGCACTAGACTCTTATCATACAGCATTTGGTCGCGCTGAAACTCGTATCATTAAAGGACATAACGTATTAATTCAATTAATTAAAAACCCAACAGGAGCTAATGAAGTCTTAAAAACTATCGATTTCAATTCTAATATTATAATTGCTCTTAATGACGCATATTCAGATGGGAGAGACATATCTTGGATTTGGGATACAGATTTTGAAATACTTAATAATGCAAGAAAACCAATAACTGTTTCTGGGACAAGAGCATATGATATAGCAATAAGACTAAAACATGCAGGTATCAAAACTGAAAACATAGTTATTGAACCAGATGTAAAAAAAGCATTTAAAGATGTAACAGAAAATATATCTAAAGACGAAAAAATAACAATTTTACCGTCTTACACTGCGTTATTAAAAATTAGTAAATATTAAGGAGAAGAAAATGTTATTAGGTGTAAATATAGATCACGTAGCAACTTTGAGAAATGCCAGAGGAGGAGTTGAACCAGATACTGTTAAAGCCGCTGAAATTTGCGAACTTAACGGAGCGACTTCAATAACTACACACTTAAGAGAAGATAGAAGACATATTAAGGACGCAGATATCCGCACTCTTATCCATACATTAAAAACTAACATGAACTTAGAAATGGCTGTAACAGATGAAATGCAAAAAATTGCATTAGAAGTTAGACCTCATTCAGTATGTTTAGTACCTGAAAAACGTCAAGAAGTTACAACTGAAGGCGGCCTTGATGTTGCCAGACAATTAGAAAAAATAACAGAATTTGTAAAACCACTTAAAGATGCTGGTATTTTAGTAAGTCTATTTATTGACCCTACAAAAGACCAAGTTGAAGCTTCCGCAAAAACAGGAGCACAATTTATTGAAATGCATACCGGACAATATAGCGAAAAATTTGGAACTGAAGATGAAGAAACAGAATTTTTAAAATTAAAAAATTCTGCAAAACTTGCACAAAACTTAGGTTTAAAAGTTAATGCAGGACACGGTTTAAATTATGAAAATGTCCATAGAATGCATGAAATACCTGACTTGTATGAACTAAACATAGGTCACAGTATCATATCAAGAGCAATTTTTGTAGGCTTGCCTCAAGCTGTAAAAGAAATGAAGGATTTGGTGAAATAATGAAATCAAACGAAGAAATTATTAAAGAAATGCAAGAAGTTGTCGCTCAAATGATTATTGATGATATTGAAGAAGATCCATCATTAGCTGATGAACAATTTGAATGCGATTGTTGCGGGCAATTAAAACCTCTTGCGGGATCGGTTGAATATACTGGCTATAGATTATGCAACGACTGCGTATTAATAGCAGAAACAGGCTTTGCTCTAAATAAAATTACAGATATTCAAGAAGTCATTGATGCAATGGAAGATCGACGTTTAGAACAACTTTGCGACTTTATTAAAGAAGAAGAAAAACGAGAAAATAATTAATTAGAATTAGAAAAACTAATTCTAAAGTATTAATTTTTTGTTACATATAGTTATAAAGAATTAGCTATCGGGTATATAAAATTTTATACCCAGTTTTGGGGTGGAGTATGAGTATAAAAGAAAGGTGAAAACAATATGATGAAAAGACAAGGTTTTACGTTGGCAGAAGTATTAATTACACTTGGTATTATTGGTGTAGTTGCAGCTATGACAATCCCGACATTGATTTCCAATACAAATGGTGCTCAATTTAAAACAGCTTACAAAAAAGCTTTATCAACATTAAACCAAGCAGTTTTGATGAATGTGGCTTTAGAAGATACTGATTTTTCTGGTATGGTTAAAGATGCAGATAAAGACACTGGTATTACTGTTGAAGAATTTTTAAAAGGACGTTTACAATCAGCAAATGATATTACAGATTCATACGGTACTCTTCCTACAATTGCAGCTTATAAAGCTAATGACGATGATTCTAATAACGTAACAGTTAACAATGCAGCTGACATTGTGTTAGCATTTGCTGATGGTACCGCATTTGCATACAATAAAACAACAGACGCTAAATGTACTGAAACAACTCCATGTTATGGTTATATTGACGTAAACGGCTCAACAGGTCCTAACCAACAAACAGTTTGCGACAGTGGCACTGGTGATTCTACAAAACCTTGCGTTGTATCAGCTACAGGTATAATGGACATATTTCCTGTAAAATACTATGGACAAACTGTTGAACCAGCATCAAATGCAGCTAGAGCCGTATTATTTGGAAAATAAAAATTTAGACGCAGACCCCAAAAGCGGAGGAATACCACCTCCGCTTTTTACATGGTATAATTAATTTATGAATAAAAAAATATCAGACAAAGTTATTAATAGATTGACTTTATACCACTGTATTCTGCAAGACTATATTAACAGTGGTGAAAGATATATTTCTAGCGGGCAAATTGCATCTTTATTGAACATTGATGATTCTCAAGTTCGAAAAGATATAAGCATTTTGAACAACTCTGGCAAATCCAGAATTGGCTACATTGTAGAAGAATTAAAAACATCTATTGAAAAGACTCTTGGTTTTGCAAAAACTAAAAAAGCCTTTATTGTTGGAGCTGGGAATCTTGGCATGGCTCTTGCCAAATATGATAATTTCACAAACTACGGATTAAATATCATAGCTCTTTTTGACAATGATAAATCAAAAATCGGAACTACCATAAATGATAAATTAGTTTTAGATATCAGCAAACTCCCGAATTTAGCAATAAAAAACAATGTTGATATTGCAATATTGACAGTCCCTGGCAAATTTGCGCAAAAAACTGCAGATTTTTTAGTCGCAGCAGATATCAAATATATCTGGAATTTTACTCCTACTGTTTTGAGTGTTCCAAAAGATGTTCAAGTTTGGAACGAAAACCTAATGGGTAATTTCTTGCAATTCACTTACAATATTTAAATTATAAAGGTGTCTTAATCCTTCTAAAGTAAGTGTCGGATTAATATAATCAAATGGTCGTTTTAAATAATTAGCAATCAAACCTGAATAACCACCTGTTGCAACAATAACGGCTTTAGCTCCAAGTTCTTTTTCACATTGTTCTACCAAGCCATCAATCATACAAGCAGTTCCTCGAATGACACCTGACAAAATCGCATCTGTTGTATTTCCACCAATAGCTTTTGTTGAAATTGCAACATCTGTTCTTGGAAGTTTTGAAGTGAATTTATTCAAAGTCTTCATTTGTAAATTAATACCAGGGGCAATAACACCACCAATAAATTCACCGTTTTGATTAATGATATCAAATGATGTAGCTGTACCAAAATCAACAACAATAGTTGGTTTTTGATACAAAACATAAGCACCTACTGCATTTGCAATTCGGTCTGCTCCAACTTCATCAGGAAAATCTGTTTTAATTTTTACACCTGTATTTATTTTATTAGATAGAAATACTGGCTCTACAGAAAAAACATTTTTAATTGCATCTGTGAATTTTTTATTCAATTCTTCTACAACAGAACCAATAATACATCCGTCAATTTTGAAATCTTTAAACAAAGTTTTTAGAAGCACTTCGTATTCTTCTTGTGTCAAATCCTTATCAGAAGCCAATCTGAACTCTTCAACAAAAGCTTCATTGTCAAAAAGCCCTAATGTAATATTTGTATTTCCGATATCTGAAGTTAAAAGCATAAAAATAGTCCCTTTTCGGGACTATTTTATATCAAACAAACATTTTTGTAAAATTTATGCTGTATGTATCGAATTTGGTTGTCCGTTAGATAATGTTGGACTAGCGACAAAAGTTTCATTATACGCAACCATTGGAATTGTTTCTTGACGCTTTTTGAAATTCACGTCATCCGCTTTAGAAGCATCTGCAGTAAATGCCGCCTGTGTTGCTTGTTCACCTTGGCCAATGCCTAGAATTTTATTAATCACATTATTTACTGTTGCCATAAATTATACTCCTCGCTTTTAATATACTCTATATATATTAAGTATTTATTTTTCGCAAAATTAACCGAGTTGTATAAAGTTGTTACATTTATTTACACAAATTATTTCCCAAAAATTCTAGCTTGAAGCTCTAGGGCTGTTTTAGTTCTTGCAAGACCGCCTAAAGAACTTTCCTTTAATGTTGGTGACATCAATTGACCTGTTTGATCCATTGCATCTACAACTTCATCAACAGGAATTTTCGTTTCAATATCAGAAAGCGCCATCTCACAAGCCGTCATCGCAATAATTGCCATAAATGGATTGCGTTTGACACAAGGAACTTCAACCAAACCACATACTGGATCACAAGTTAGGCCTAAAATATTTTTTAAAGCTAATCCTACAGCGTTCAAAACTTGTTTTGGAGTACCACCTAATAGTTGAGTTGCTGCTCCTGCCGCCATTGCAGCCGCGGCTCCACATTCTGCCTGACAACCAGCAACCGCACCAGCTAATGCTACTTTTGCTGAAATTATTCTACCAATTTCACCAGCAGTAATAAGTGCGTTAACCTGTCTTTCTTCTGATATATTAAAATCTTCAGACAATGAAATAATCACAGATGGTACAATTCCACAAGAACCCGCAGTTGGACATGCTACAATTTTGCCCATTCTAATATTTTCTTCACTTGTTGCAAGCGCATAGGTCATTATTTTTTCAAATGTTTTACCAAAAACAGCTGGACGAATTGCAAATCGTTTTTGCAACTTGTCACAATCATTTCCACACATGCCACTCATAGACATTTCTGTAGAAGCAAGCCCTGTTCTAATCGCTTCTTTCATTGCTTGCAAACTATTCATAGCACATTGCCTTACTAAATTTACTGGAACTTCACACCATTCTGATTCATAAGCTTGAGCTACTTGCCAAATACGCTTTCCGCGTCTTGTACATTCATCTAATAACTGTTCAAATGTATTTATTGCCATTTAGTCTTCCAATTTCTTTATGTAACTTACAAAATAAACTTTATTAATTTGCTTTACAGCTTCAATAATTTCAGCATCAATATCACCATCTATACAAATACACATCGAAGCATCTTCACCTTTTGCATATCTATCACAATGCAAAGAGGCTATATTTATATTCTTTTCTTGAATTAAAGATGTAACTTTTGAAATCATTCCTGGAATATCTTCATAGACAAGCATTAATGTGTTATATTTACCTGTCAATTTGACTGTAAAATCATCGATTTTCCTAACAACGACTTCGCCAGCTCCTACTGATTCTCCATATATTTCCATCTTTCTATCAGCGTTTTCAAAAATAAAATCAACAGCATTTGGATGCTTTTTGAAATCTTCATAATATTCAAATGAATAATTAATATTTTCAGCTATTTTATCATCAAAAATATCTTTAATTCTTCTATCATCAACTGATAAACCTAAAACACCAGCTAACAAACCTTTTTCAGTGCCATGACCTTTTCCTGTTTGAGCATAGGAATTATACAATTTAAAAATAACTTTGCTTGGAACTGCATCAAAAACATTTTTGGCTAATAGTCCTAAGCGAACAGCACCTGCTGTATGCGAACTTGAAGGACCTATCATTACCGGCGAAATAATATCAAAAATAGACGTCTGTTTCATTAATATATCTCCTACAATAATTATACATCAAAATCATTTTAAAGTTTTTGTAAAAAATATTTAATAAAAGGCAATAAATATAAGCTCGCTGTTTTTATATATATGTAGGAAATCTTGTGTAAAAGGAGTATTATGTTCAGCCAAGAATTTATGAAGTATTTAATGAACTATCAAAAAGAAGAAGTTAAAACCCCTATTTCTACGAAGAAAGAAATTCATTTCAAGTCTACAAAAAGTGGTCGCTTAGCTGAAATCGTTTTAACTGTTAAAAAATAATTCATTTTTCATTGTTGCGATTTTAAGTCCTCTTCGCTCGTATCTCTGCGAACGGACAAAAAAAAGAGCCTTATAATTAAGACCCTTTGGAATAACTTTCATCATTCCTCGTAAATAGTGTGAAGTGTAGTGTGTGTGCTTAAAATTTCTTTTGATTCCTCAATTTTAAGCGTACCTCGTGTTTACATATATATAAAAAATTTTGAGTATATATAATTGCTATAACTTTTGCATAAAAAACTCTTTTCTTTACAAAAGTTAATAAAGTTACATGAAGGATTTTGTTTTTATTAAAAAAATGGGTATTATATATATGGACTATTAAGGAGAAATTATATGAATATTTTAATTGCGAATGACGATGGTATTGCAGCTAATGGTATTAGAGCTTTGACAGAGGAACTTTCTAAACAGCATAATGTTTATGTTGTAGCCCCTGATAGAGAAAGAAGTGCGGCTGGTCATTCTTTAACACTTCACACACCTCTTCGTGTTGAAGAGCTTGAAGAATCAAAATCTGGCGCAAAACGTACTTGGGTTACAAATGGTACACCTGGGGACTGTGTAAAACTTGGTATTAACGCAATCCTTGCTCCTGAAGAACAACCCGATTTTGTAATTTCAGGTATCAATCACGGGCCAAACTTGGGCTCAGATATTTTATACTCTGGAACAGTAAGTTGTGCAATGGAAGGAGCAATGTTAGGAGTTCCTAGTATTGCTGTTTCGCTAGCAAGTATGCATTGCGAATACGAAGATTTTAAATATACCGCAAGATTTATTGCAGCCTTATTAGAAAAATTAAAAGGCTATAAATTTCCACCTAAAATGCTTTTAAACGTTAACGTTCCAGCACTTGATGATGATGACATTATTGGTGTCGCAATTACTGAACTAGGACGTAAAATGTTTACAGATAACTACGAAAAACGTGTTGACCCTCGCGGTAAAATATATTATTGGATGGCTGGCGAATTAATTAGTGAGCCTTCAACTGCAAATACTGATATAGCAGCTGTCAGAAATAACAAAATTTCTATAACACCTGTTACATACGAAATGACAAGAAAAGAAACAATGACTGATCTTGACGACATTTTATGCAAAGGTGATGCCTGCGATTGGATATAATTATTCAACTATAACTCTTGCGGGAAAGTTATTTCTTAATAATTCATTTGCAACACTTTGGGCTTTTTCTCTTGAAGAGAAAGAGCCTACTTGTAATGTATAAGCGCCTCCAATATTTTTAATAAATGGTTCTACATTCAACCCAGCATCTAAAATTATACTTTTGGCAACTTCTGCTTGCTCAGATGTTGTATAATAACCAACAATAACTTTTGCATTTGTTAATGTCGCAGGTTTAGATGCAGGTACCGGAGCTTGAGAGTCTCCCGAAATTACAGACTGAGTCATTTGTTTTTTGTCTAAAGTAATAACTTCAGCTTCTTCTTCCGACGCACCAATAACTCTACGCTTTTGCTTTGGCAAATTAACTTTTTCATCCAATTCAGGTGAGAATATCTCATCACCAGGAGTATGTGAATTATCTTCCATTTGAATTGCTTTTAAACGATCATCTACACTTCCACGTTCTACTTCTTCAATCGCAACTTCTGAATTATCTTCAATAGTAACATCAACATCAGGAGATAATTGTTTAACTACGCCTAAAAATAAAATAAGCATAACAAAAAATGCTGATACAAATAAAATCAAACCTTCATTTGGCTTGTTGTTTAATTTTTGCTTATACTCTTTATAACTTATATGAGAAGGTTTTTCCATTTTTTCTTCATCTTTGTATATCATAAAACTACACTCCTCTAACCTTTGTTGACGCCATAACTATATCAGTTAACTCATCAGCATATCTTGTCATAATTTCATTTGCAAATTCATCTATATCAGTTATACCTAAATCATTTTCCAATCCACAAGCCGCCACAGGAGCACCATTTGAATCAATATTTATACCCGTATGGATTAATACAGACGTCAAAGATTTTGTCGCAATGGATACTGTCAATTTTTTACCACATACAAATAAATCATCGCCATTTCGTGATACAATAAAGCCTCTTTTTTCAAGTGCTTCTTTTATTGTGCAAATCAACAATCTTTGTCTAAATACACCCTCTACCAACTCAACATTAAATTGTTCGGTAATAAAGCTCAACATATTTTTACTGTATATAGGTTCATTATTCACAACATCTTCTATATCAACCATTTCGGTCAATTTTACTTCACATTCGCCTTTAAAGGCAACTATAGCATCTCCCATTATTTTATAGTTTTTATATATCCAATGAGGAGCTAATTGCCAACCTTCATATTTTACATTTTCATCGATTAATAATGTTTTCATCTAAAACAAAATCCCTATATATTTCTCATCATTATTTGCTACTAACGCTCTTTTTAACCTTGTACAAGATTCACAAGTTCCACAATTCTTTTTACCACTTTGATAACAACTAAACAAAAGTTCTAGAGGTAATGAATTATCAAGCGCCTGTTTTACTATATCATTCTTGTCATAATTAATCAAGGGTGCAAGAACTTGAGGTTGTTTTGTTGTAGAATACTCAAATTCTGCATTTATCCTAGCAATAAATTCTTCTGTATTATCCGAAAAGTTTTCTGCTTCTTCTTTATTTGCACCAATTAAAATATAATCAAAATTTTCTGCATCCGCAAAACTACCTGCAATATTTAAAAAAAGGCCATTTCGATTTGGCACCCATACAGCTTTTGAATCTTCTTGAATCCCTTGAGGGACATCTTCATCGCTAACTAAAGCCGTATTGGTGATTTCTTTTAACCAATCCAACCTAATTACTTTATGCACTAGACCATAATATTCACAAATTTTTCTTGAGGCTTCAATTTCTTGAACCGCAGATTTTTGCCCATAATCAAAGGTCAAAGCTAAAGTCACATTATACTTTTCTTTGCACAAACCCAGACTAACCAAAGAATCTAATCCCCCAGACAAAAGAATAATAGATTTAGTCATCTTCATATTCCTCAATCATATATTGAGCTTCTTCTTTCAAGCTCTGTGGATAACTTGGCAAACTTAAAACCTCATCCAATATATCTCTACCTTCTATATTATACAAAGCTATCAATGCATTTTTGCGAACTTCTTCATCACTATCGGCAAGACAAGTCTTAATCGTTGAAACTGCTTCCGGATGATTACTTTCCATTAACGCTTCTATTGCATTTATACGAACTTGAACAGATTCATCAGACAGAGAACCTTTAAGCGCCCTGAACACTCTATCATTATCATCTAATCTTAATTTAGTAAGCGCCTCGATAACTCTTTCTTTCAAGAAAGTAAATTTATTCATCAAGCCTTGTTTTGTCTCTAATATACTAACCAAAGGATCAATAGCGCGCATATCACCAATAAGTCCTAAAGCTGAAGCTGCAGATTCTCTTAAATAAACTGATTTTTCTTCTTCATCTTTCATAACTTCAATCAATGGCGCAACTGCGTACTTATCACCTATTTTACCTAACGCATCAGCACAAGATAATCTGACTTTATAATGCTCATCTTTATTATTTAAACAATACAATAATGGAGTAACAGCACTTGTATCTTTGTAATTAGCAATAGCCTTCGCACACATTGAACGAACACTAACAAATTTTTCTTTTTGAGAAATATCACCTGTTTCATTCTTCATCAACAACAAATCTAGCAAAACATTTAATGTTGATTTAAATCTAAATCTATCCGCTTGACGAATGACATTCATTAATATATCCGGATTATTTGAATAAGTTAATATATAATTATAGATTTCGACTAATTCTTCTTTAGAATATTCATTATCGAGTGCACAAATATTACTGATGACAATCTCGACGTCAGTTCCATCAAACAAATTACATTTTTTTGCAATTGCATCGAAATCCAACTCTATTCTCCTGCTTTTTAATATACTATAAAAACTATTTTCTAGCAATTTTTTACAAAAAAAAAGAACCTCGTAATCGAGGTTCTTATTAATCTATGACGCAATTAAGCTTTTTTCGTATCTTGTTTCGGCTCTGCTGCTTTTTCTGCATTTTTCTTATGCATATATGCACCGATTTTGTTTGCCGGCTTCATAACCAAAACAGGAACCAAATATCTGTATACCATACCAAATACAAACAAGGATTTAAGTACACCCATACCGTCAATCAACGTTGTTAGCCTTCTATCACGTAAGAAATCTAAATTCAAATCTCTTACACCTTTTGTTATGGTTTTTGTCATTTTTTCTAATGATTCTTTTGTGTGACCAGATTTTTTCACCCAATCTGCAAGTTGCTCTGGCGAATCTTTGAAAGTTTTTTTAGCTTTTAAATATGATTTTGCCGCTAATTGTTCCGGAATGTCAACTAAATCATCTTTAGTCATTCTAGCTTTTTCTTTCAACCAAATTTCAAATTCTTCTGGAGACAATTTAGCTCTCATTTCATTAATTTTATCATTTGCTATTTGAGGAGCATCTTCCATCACCTGATAAATATTTTTAGGATTCCAATCACCTAACAATTCAGCATTTTTTGCTTCTGGTTTTGAATCAATGTAATTAGCTGCGAATCTAGTTGTTACACCTTCCCACCAATTTGCAAGTTTTGCATCTAAGAAGTATGAACCAGCTGTTGATAAGCCCCAAGTTAAAACGTCATTAATTGCTAATGTTTTACGTTTTTCCGGATCTAATTTATCATTTTGCAATGTTCTTATTGTGTACATACCTGAAATTAAAGTTGCACCCAATGCTGACATATGCGTTGTCATGTTTTTTACGTTAGAAGTTTTTTCAATAAATTTTTTCGCAAAATCACTTTGATAAAATTTACCGTAATAATTGTCTGCAATCCAATCAGTTAATTTATCATATCGTTTAGTAACAGGATCAAATAATTTTGATTTTGTTACTTGCTCACCTGCTTCACTGGCTAATCTTGCTACACCAGCAAATGATTGTTGACGATTTTGTTTTAAACTGTTGTTATATCTATTATTAACATTAAATGTATTCATTGAAACTTGCATTATTGAGCACCTCCTTTATTGAAAGATGCAAATGCTTTTTTATCAATAAAGTTTTTTGCATAATCATTTACATTTGCTAAAAGTTGAACCGATTGTGGTTTTGCTGTTTTACTAGATTTTTTCTCCATACCAAATACATATTTCAAAATCGGCGGAATTAATGCAATTGTCATCATTGCTTTTGGAATACCCATTACAATCGTATCAGGAACCATTTGGACAACTTTACTTATATTTTTGTAAGCACCTGATTTTTCAAGTTTGCGTTTACCAATTTCTTTAACACCCAGTGTATCAGCTAAACCATTTAAATATTTTTTAGGATTATTTTTAACCTTTTTAAACGCTTTATCAAACGGTGCCATAACAATTGAAGAAACTACAAAACCAATTACTGCTGATGCTATTGCGTGAGACGCTGCATACATTGCATCTTCTCTATCTTCTTTAGTTGACATTGCCATATTTGTTGCTGGTCTAAGTACACCCGCTACACCTAATGCTACTAAAGATTGCGCTACAACTGTTTTTTCTTCAAAGATTTCAACTAATTTTCTAAATTTTTCATTTCTGAATAATTTATCTGTTGCTGTTTCACCTAAATTATTAAAAACTTTAGCGGCAGCCTTGCTCGTTTCTTTACTCGCTCTGCTGCCGCTAAATGCTACACTATATCCTCTATTATTTTCTTCACACAATCCCGCACCATACTCTTTGCTCATAATCGCCGGACTCATATTCTCCGTACGGTGCTTCTGTTTCAGTGAATTATCATATTTTATAGAATGAATCTTCATATACCACCAATCAACTTTTGTCTATACACTTATTTTAAATCAAAGCAAAATTAAATTTGCTAGACATGTTAAAAAAGTTTACAAAAAAAATTGCTTTTCACTCGAAAAGCAATTCCTGTATGAAAAACTCATCTTTACAATTGGTGTAAATTTAACACTAATTTGTTAAGTTTTATATATCTAATGCCAAGTCCAAAGTAGGTGCTTTTGCAACAATAGCGCTTGATGAAATGATATCAACACCTGTTGAAGCAATAACATTAACCGTATCCAAATTAACATTTCCACTAGCTTCAACAATAGCTTTATGATCAATAATTTCGCATGCTTTTTTCATTGTTTCAATATCCATATTGTCAAGCATGATTATATCAGCACCTGTTGTAACAGCTTCTTTAACTTGCTCTAGAGTATCACATTCAACTTCAATTTTATGTGCATGAGAAATTTGTTCTCTTAATTTTTTAACTGCTTCTGTAATAGAACCTGCAAGTCTAATGTGGTTATCTTTAATCATTGCACAATCTGATAAATTAAATCTATGTAATGCACCACCACCAACTTTTACAGAATATTTTTCAAACGCTCTGAAATTTGGTGTTGTTTTTCTTGTATCAACAATTTTGGCTGAATAAGAACCTATTGCATCTTGATATTTTCCTGTTTCTGTTGCAATACCTGACATTCTTTGAATATAATTTAATGCAACTCTTTCTCCCATTAATAAATATTTTGCAGGACCTTCAATGTCTGCTATTTTATCTCCTTTTTTAATTTTATCTCCATCCTTAAAATGGAAATTTATTTTTATATCCGAAGACAAAGTTTCATAAACAATTTTAAACACTTCACAACCACAAAGGATTCCTTCACTTCTAGTATTAAGTTCACCCTTAAGGTAATCTTTTTCAGTCGCCAAATTTTCAGTTGTAATGTCGCCAAACCCTATATCTTCTTGTAATGCTGCTTTTACATGATCTTTTACATAAAAACTACTTAACAAAACTCAATTCTCCTTCTTCTTTTGTTAGCAAACTATGTCTGCTTTCTTCGTTTGTTTCCAGATAATCTAATCTGTAATGTGCGCCACGAGATTCTTTTCTTTGCAACGCAGAATTAATAATTAATTTTGAAACAAGAAGCATATTTTTGAATTCATATTCTTCTTTACTTAAACATTTTACGCTTCTTGGAAATTTTCTTGATAATGCTTGTATTTCTTCCAATGCCGTAATTAATCCCTTTTCATTACGTAAAATCCCAGCACCACGCCACATTATCTCTTGTAACTCGGATTTCAAAACGTCAATGTCCAAATCTTCCATTAATAATTCTTTTGAATACTTATCAACCACAGTCTTTAAATCTTCATCAATTTGTTTTGGAGTTTTCAATTCTTTATCTTTTAAGAAATTTGCCACTTCATAGGCACAAACAACGCACTCTAATAAAGAATTACTTGCTAATCTGTTACCACCATGCAAACCTGTGGAAGCGACTTCACCAATTGCATAAAGTCCTTTTATAGAAGTTTGACCTTCTATGTTTGTTTTCACGCCACCCATAGAATAATGAGCTGCAGGCGCTACTGGAATAAAATCTTTTGAAATATCAATATTATTTTCTAAACAAATTCTTGAGATATTTGGGAATCGTTCTAAAAGTTTTTCTTTTCCTATACAAGTAGCATTTAAGTAGACGAAATCTGAATTATTTTCAGTCATTTCATTATAATTCGCACGAGTCACAACATCCCTTGGTGCTAATTCTTTCTTTTCGTGGTACTTATGCATAAATTCAATACCATCCGCATCGACAAGTTTTGCACCTTCTCCGCGTACTGCCTCTGATATCAAAAATCTATTTTCTCCACCATCAATAGCCAATGCTGTTGGGTGGAACTGAATAAATTCTAAATCTTGCATAATAGCACCAGCATTATACGCAAGTGCAATACCATCACCTGTTGCAACAGCAGGATTGGTCGTATATTTATATAATTGACCCAAACCACCAGTTGCTAAAATTACCACTGATGAATATATTGTTTCATATTCCTTAGTCAAATCATTAAATACTACAAGACCTTTACATTCTTTATCTGCATTCACAAGCAACTCAACAGCGGCTGTTTGCTCATAAACATCTATATTTACATTTTTAGAAACTTCTGCTGTTAAAGATTTTCCAATCATTTTTCCTGTAGCATCACCACCAGCATGAAGTATTCTTCTAACACTGTGAGCAGCTTCTCTTGTAAAACATAATTGATTATTTTCGTCTCTATCAAATTCAACACCAAATTCTAACAAGTCTTTTACAACAGAATCAGATTGTTCAGAAATAAATTTTACTGTATTAAATTCGCTCAAACCAGCACCCGCTCTAATCGTGTCTGAAATATGAGATTCAGTAGAATCTGCCTTGTTATCCTTCATAACCGCAACCATACCGCCTTGAGCATAACGAGAATTGCTTTCTCCAAGTTTTGATTTTGTAATAAGCAGCACTCCATCTTGCAAATTATTTGATTGCTGCTCTATTTTTAAAGCTGCATATAAACCTGCAATTCCGCTACCTATTATTACGACTGAATATTTGGAGTATTTCATTTCTCATCCCTTATTTCATCTACAATATTCTAAAACAAACCTTTTTAAATTTCTACCCTCTTTAGATAATTTTTATATTTTTTTAAATCAAAAATTAAATTCAAATTAAAACTAATAAAAATAAAAGATTACCTTACAACTCTTTTACTACGGGATTTAATATCCCATAAATAAAAATTATAAAGTAAATAGTCAGAAAAACAGGAGATACTATGATAAAAATATTACTTGTTGAAGATCATAAATTAATGAGAGTAGGATTGAAATCTTTATTTGATGAGGTCGATGAACTTGAAATAATTTCAGAAGCTCAATCTGGAAAAGAAGCCTTGGAAAAATATAAAATAACTCACCCCGATATAGTTTTAATGGATATCGGCTTACCAGATATTTCAGGAATAGAAACAACAAAAAAAATTCTTGAAGGAAATAGTTTGGCTAAAATAATCATACTAACTTCACACATTAGTGAACAAAACGTAATCGAAGCTCTTCATGCTGGTGCTTGCGCATATGTAATGAAAGACATAAATATTGAAATTTTAAAAATGATAATCAAAACCATAAAAGACGGTGCCATGTGGTTAGATCCTCAAGCCGTACCTTATTTACGAGAAAAAAACTGTGGCGTAATCCCTCCACGCCAAATGTCAAGAGCTATGTTTAAAGAACAACACGCAAACTTGACACAAAGAGAATATGAGGTATTAAAACTTGTTGTAGATGGCAAATCTAACAACGAAATTGCTCAAACTCTTACCATTTCAGAACATACCGCTAAAGCACACGTATGTAACATAATACAAAAACTTGTAGTTGACGACAGAACTCAAGCCGCAGTTAAAGCATTGAAAGAAGGGTTGGTTTAAATTTTATAAAAACTACCCAAATGGCTAATATCAAAGTGTTTAAATCCTATTTGTTTATTGTAGAATGATTATAGACAGCAATTAAAAAATATAGTAGGATATAGTTATGCCGTTTGAATTTGAACCACAAAAAATTAAAGATGTTATTTTAGTAAAACCAAAAGTTTTTGGCGATAATAGAGGATTCTTTTTAGAAAGCTATAAAAAATCAGATTTTTTTGCGAATGGAATTAATGTTGAATTCAATCAAGATAATCACTCAAAGTCAACTGCTCACGTATTAAGAGGGCTTCATTACCAAGCAAAACCTTACGGACAAGCAAAACTTGTACGCTGCTCAAAAGGTAGAATATTTGACGTTGCAGTTGACATTAGACCCGATTCTGAAACTTTCGGTCAATATGTAAAAGTAGAACTTTCTGAAGAAAACAAACAAATGTTATTTATTCCTGAAGGGTTTGCACACGGATTTGTCGTTCTTTCTGATGAAGCTGAACTTCTATACAAAGCAAGTGGAGAATATAATCCTCAAGCGGATAGAGGTGTATTATGGAATGATAGAGACATCAATATCAATTGGGAAATAGATTTTGAACCCATTTTAAGTGAAAAAGATAAGATTCAACCAACGTTGAATAAAATTAATAAAGAGGAGTTAATATAATGAGAATATTAGTGACTGGTGGTGCCGGATTTATCGGCAGTTGTTTTGTAAGACATATTTTGAAGAAGCACCCAGATTACAAAGTAATAAACTTAGATGCATTGACTTATGCCGGTAACATTGAAAACTTGGACGATGTTAAAGACAATCCTAATTACAAATTCGTACACGGAAATATTTGCGACAAGATGCTAGTCAGAGAATTAATTGCAGAATCCGATTGCGTTGTAAACTTTGCTGCAGAATCCCACGTTGACCGTTCAATAACAGGTCCTGAAATTTTCATTGAAACAAACGTCCAAGGCACATTGAACCTACTTCAAGCCTCAAAAGAAATCGGTATTGAAAGATTTTTACAAGTTTCAACTGATGAAGTATATGGCTCTTTAGGCAAAACAGGTTATTTTATGGAAACAACACCACTTGCACCAAACAGTCCATATTCTGCATCTAAAGCAAGCGCAGATATGCTTGTCAGAGCATACCACGAAACATATGGAATGCCTGTATTAAACACACGTTGTTCAAACAATTACGGCCCATACCAATATCCAGAAAAACTTATTCCATTCTTCATTTCACAACTATTAAAAGGTGAAAAAGTTCCTGTATACGGTGATGGATTAAATGTTCGTGATTGGTTATACGTATACGACCACTGTGAAGCAATTGATGTTGTACTTCATAAAGGTAGAATTGGCGAAGTATACAACATTGGCGGCCACAATGAAAAAACAAATATGGAGATTACAAGATTAATTCTTGATGCAATGGGCAAAGATGAAAGCTCGATTAAATATGTTGAAGATAGACTTGGTCACGATAGACGCTATGCTATCTGCAACGACAAAATTCAATCTGAATTAGGCTGGAAACCATCATTGACATTTGAAGAAGGTATCAAATTAACTATCGATTGGTACTTAAATAATCAAGAATGGATGAAAAGTATTGAAGAAAAGAAAGCGAGTTTGGTATAGATGAAAATTCTAGTAACAGGTGCTAACGGAATGCTTGGGCAAGATTTATGCCCTATATTAGAAGATGTCGGTGCTTTCGTAATTGAAACTGATGTTGATACTTTAGACATTACAAACAGCGAAATAGTTCAACAAGCTTTGACTGACATCAAACCAGACTTAGTAATTCATTGCGCGGCTTATACAAATGTAGATAAAGCAGAAGAAGATCTTGAAACTGCAACTAAAATAAATGTTACAGGCACAGAAAATCTTGCAAAAACTTGTGGCAATTTAGATATCCCTCTTGTTTATATCTCAACTGATTATGTATTTGACGGAACAGCTTCTACACCACTTAAAGCTGACAATCCAACAAATCCTATAAATAATTACGGATTAACAAAATTGAAAGGTGAAGAAGCAGTTAAAAAGCATTGTCAAAAATACTACATTGCAAGAACAAGCTGGCTATACGGAATTCACGGTAAAAATTTTGTTGAAACAATGATTTCATTACAAGATAAAGACGAATTAAAAGTTGTTGATGACCAAATTGGTTGCCCTACTTGGACAGTAGAACTTGCAAATGGGATTCTAAAACTTTTACAAAAACCATATGGAACCTACCATGTATGTGGTTCAGGGCAAACTTCTTGGTATGGTTTTGCTAAAGAGATTTTCGCACAATGCGATTTAAACGTGAACTTAAAACCTTGCACAACAGAAGAATTCCCTCGCCCAGCAAAACGTCCTAAATATAGTGTTATGGACAACGATGGACTTTGCAGAAAATGGGAAGCCGCTTTGCACGATTATTTACAACTTAGAATAGAGGAGACTGTATAATGAAAGGAATAGTTTTAGCTGGTGGAAGTGGAACAAGATTACACCCAAATACAGTTGCAGTATCAAAGCAATTATTACCGGTGTATGACAAACCAATGGTATATCACCCAATTTCAGTCCTTATGTTAGCAGGCATCAAAGATATTTTGATTATTTCAACTCCTCACGACTTACCTAATTTCAAAAAGCTTTTAGGTGACGGCTCACAGTTTGGAGTTAAATTCTCTTACAAAGAACAGCCAAGTCCTGACGGATTAGCACAAGCATTCATTTTAGGTGAAGAATTTATCGGTGATGATTGCGCAGCACTAATTCTAGGCGATAACATATTTTATGGTTCAGGATTTTCTACAACATTAAAACAAACCGTTGAAGAAATTCAAACTAATGGCGGAGCAACTGTCTTTGGATATCAGGTAAAAGATCCTCAAAGATTCGGGGTAGTAGAATTTGATGAAAATAAAAAAGCCATTTCAATTGAAGAAAAACCTAAAGAGCCTAAATCAAATTATGCAGTTACAGGTTTATATTTCTATGACAACAGTGTTGTTAAAAACGCAAAAGACCTTAAACCTTCAGCTCGTGGAGAACTTGAAATTACTGATTTAAATAGAATTTATTTGGATAACGGACAGCTTAATGTTAAACTTCTTGGCCGTGGATTTGCTTGGTTAGATACAGGAACACACGCATCACTTTTAAGAGCTGCTCAATATGTTCAAACTATTGAAGAGAACCAAGGCATTAAAATAGCTTGCCTTGAAGAAGTTGCATATCAAATGGGCTTTATAACAAAAGAACAACTTCTTGAACGAGCTAACCAATTTAAAAATAATGAATATTACAATTATGTAAAAGCTCTTATAAAATAGTTTAATTAATAGCAAAAATTTTTATTATGGTTTTTATCTTATTAACGAGATAAAAACCATGATTAGTTTTCAAGCAAATTATATAACAAATGGATACATACAAAAAAGAATCTCTACGAATCAATACATCGAACAAGAGGTGGCTTTTGTTGAGCTTGACAAAGCATCTTCAAAAGATCAAAGGTCTCTAAAAAAAGTTAATAAACTTTGGAGAAAAGAATATAATTCACGCCTAAAAGACATTCCTGATACATTCCAAGAAGGATACTTAGCAGACTGTATTTATAGAGATTTTAAATCTAATAAATCTAAAAACAATCCTGATAAAAAATTTTACGCCCTTACAACACAAAAAGAAAATTTCACAACATTAGATCCTTGTAAAATATTAAACATAACAGAAGTCACAAATAATGAACCTGGCTGTTATGAAATAGAATATATACAAACAAAGCCTAAAGACTCCGCATTTGCTAGGGAAGCAGAATACCAAAAAATCGGTACAGGAATGATTAATTGTATTAAAAATGTTATACCATACAGAAAAATAATTTTAGGAGCTTTATTTGGAGTAGACAACTTTTATGAAAAGAATGGTTTTAAATTTGATGTAGAAACCATGCAATTTTACCTGGATAAATAATTATTCTTTATTTGTTTTTGAATAATCGGCAAAGAATCTATAATCTTCTAAATCTTTCATTGTTAACATGTCAGAAATTCTAGCGCCCATTTTTTGGAATTTCGCAAAATATGAATTGATAAATATTATTGGTAGGGTAAACAAAGAAATTGTTCCAACATACTTTGCTGATGCTTTAAATACTTCTTGAGGAGAAATTGCACTTCGAAGTTTAACCAAATGTTTAACGCTTAGTGCTGAACCCAATGAACCAAGTATTAACATCATTGGATATTTTACAGATTCTTTAATAACATCAATTTTGGAAGAATAATTCTGAGTGTTTGAATCTACCTTATAAAAAGTTTTGAACATATTTGTCTTTAATCGTTTGCCATCATCTAACTGCTCAGTCGAAAGCTCAATATTTTCCATTGCTTTTGAAATATCCTTACCTGACAAAGTAGGTGATTTTTTCCATTCTTGATATTCACGATTATTTTTAAAGAACGTTTTCATAAACTGCCATATGCTTGTTTTTTGACCAGCCTCAACAGTAACTTCTTCATTTTCTATCGTATTTGTTTTCTTTTGACTTATATAAACTAATCTTTCAGGATTTTCCATTAATTCTTGTTTTGCCTTAAATCTACCAATATGTGCAGCTCTTTTTTGAGCCCAAGTAGCAAAGAATGTAGAGCCCAACATCAGTAATATCCCCATGCCGGCAGGCAACGAAGAACTCTTAAATTTCATTTTTTGTGCAATTCTTTCATATCCTAATGTCAACAAAGCACCGAAAGCAAAAGAAATTGTTATTAAATTATCCGTGATTCTTTGCATTTTTTCTGAGTAACTTTGAGCTTTAGTATTTATTTCTTTTACCAAGACACACAGCAGAACTTTGTCTTTTTTCGCATCTTTAATCTGCTTATCCGTTAATGCATTTTCGTATAGAGATTTGTCTTCATCGTACTTATTACTAAAGTTGGTTTGTTCCTCATCATAATGAAGAATTTCGTGTAGGCTTTTTTTGAAACCTTTAAACCCCTTTTCAAAGACTTCAACTGGATTTGGAGTTTTTTCTATTTTCTCTAATTCAACAAGTTTTTTATTGAAAATTTCCTTTTGTTCTGGATCTAAAACCGCAAATATTTTAGGATCTTGCAACTCTTTTTCCATAGTATCAAAACGTTTTTTTCTATCGATTTTCGTTTCGACATTGGAGAAAAATGCATATAATGGATATGCTACAGCAACACCTAATACGCCACTTAATGTTGTTATACCAAGAGAAATAATATTCTTAGATTTTGGATATTTGGTAACAACTTTATCAATCGAATTTTTTACAAAACCCATTTTTTGAAATAAAGCACCTAACGCAGCCCCAGAGACACCTGCATAACCTAAGCTCAAATTCGTAACAGATTGAGCAACAGTATTTGTATGATCTGAATCAACAGAAACAGCTTTATCCATTATATCAACAGCATTTAAGAGTATCTTAGCTCTTTGGATATCATAGTCTTTTATAGCATCAGGATTTCTACGCAAATATTCTTGGCGCTTTGCTTCTTGCATTTTTTTATCATCGCACCAAGCCAAATATTCGTGTTTATAAGATTGAAAAAGATTATTTGTCGTTATAGTTGGCATTACAAAAATATTAAAACACGTAAATTTATAATTTAACTTTATAAAATAGAATATTGAACTAATTTTAACATTATTTAATAAAAAAGGATAGGAATAAATCCTATCCTTTTTTATTTACGCGCGGAGGGATTCGAACCCCCGACCTTTTGGTTCGTAGCCAAACACTCTATCCAACTGAGCTACGCACGCTTATCGGCTTGATTGAGCTTTCACTCACAGTCTCAATCATATACAAAAAAAACTTTTTTTTCAAGTTTAATTATAAAAAATAAACACAGGAAATATTATTAATTTATTTGTTTTTTAATATGTTATCATTTATATGTTGAGGAGGTTAATATGGAAGAATTAACAGAGAGAGAAAAAGACATTTTAACATATTTGGTTATGGGATTAAATAACAAAGAAATTGGCAATAAATTATGTATTAGCAAGCACACTGTAAAAGCACACGTAAGCGCTATTATAAGAAAATTTAATTGTGGAGACAGAACAAATGTGGCTTATCTTGCGGGCAAATATAACATTATATAAACAATTTGATAGAATTAAAAAATAAATATATAATAAAAGAGTATGAAAAAAATATTCTTGACGTTAATTCTATTTTTTATAACTATATTTACTCAAATTGCTAATGCCGAAGATATTTTCAAAATTACAGCAGCTAATTTTGACACATCGAATTCGCTAATAGTATTTAATGTACAAGATGAATCAACTGCTCCAATATTAAATACAATAAAATTGATAGAATTGGAAAATCCAAGAAGAGCATATTTTGACATTCCATCTGCAATACTTACAATCCCTAAACAAGATTGGAATTTCAACACCAAAGGCATAAAAGAAATCAAAATAAATCAATTTACTACTGAACCTAATGTTGTTCGTGTGGTTATGTATTATGATGAAGATTTCAATACAGCAAATCTAAAATTTTTAAGATTAAAAAATAATATTTTTATTAAAATTAAAGACACAAAACTTGATGATCAATATTTTCATAAAACATATCGAGACGAGCATTCTTCGGCAAGTGATTTCTACGAATATCTGACCGTAGAAGTTCCAGATGACACACCTCAAGAAACAATGGTTGATCAAATTCAACAAGCTTTCAACACAGATGACGTGCCTAAAATGGATGAACCGTCTCTTGTAAAAAAAGAACTTAAATTAAATACTAAATATTATATAAATGATATTATTCCTCGCCCTAACGGAATTTTATTGAGCGGATTTGGATCTGTAACAATAGAAAAACCTCTTATTTTGAGCAACCCGACTAGAATCGTATACGACATCCCAAATACAGTGGTAAATAGAGAAATCCGAAACTCTGAACACCAAATTAGTGAAACTGACACTGTTAAAATCGGACAATTTGAGGTTAATAAAGCGCGTATTGTAATTACAACCCCCGACGTTTCAAAATACATACCGATATATTCAACTGACAATCAATCAATTTTAATTTCGCATGTTGATAAAGTAAATCCTGCATCACTATTTACTACAGCAAGCGACATTATTGCGTATCACAAAGAAAAAACCAGTAGTCAAACAAGTTCTATGATACTATCTTTCAATCACCCAATAGTGCATGGCATAGACAGAACCGATTCAAATCTAATAATTTACCTACATAACGTTGCAAGATTTAATGAAGAAAACTATATACAAACATTTAAAAATACTTATTTTGCAAAAAGCACCTTAGAACTATTACCAAAAATTGGCTTGAAACTTACAATTCCAACAGAGCCTGACACTCTAGTAAACACATATCTAGGTGCTGACAGTAAAACAATAAAAATACAAATCACAGAACCTAAACGCACAAAACCACAATTTAAAAACGGATCAAGAGTTGTCGTACTAGACCCTGGCCACGGAGGCGAAGATTGTGGTGCTATAAGAGGCGATATTTCTGAAAAAGCCATAACTTTAGACGTTTCAACAAGAGTTCAACACTTATTAGAAAAAGCTGGCTATACAGTTCATATGACACGTGAAGATGATTCAACCGTTTCACTTCAAGAACGTGTTGAATTTAGCGAAGATATTCAACCAGATATCTTTGTAAGTATTCACGTTAACTCTAGTGAAAAACCTGCTATTACAGGCATCGAAACACATTACTACAGACAAGAAAGTTTATCACTTGCTCAAACAATACACGCAGCAATGATGAGTAACGTTAAAGCAAACAATCGTGGCTTGTTTAAATCCAAATTTTATGTTATAAATCATACAACATCACCTGCAATACTAGTTGAAATTGGATTTTTATCTAACGCAGAAGAAAGAGCTGAGTTGGTGAGTGAAAAACGAAGACAGGCAACCGCAAAAGCAATTGCGGAAGGAGTTCAAAATTACTTCAGAGATAACAAATAAATCCATAGCTTTTTTTGATTCCGGAGTTGGAGGACTAACAGTATACTCAAAACTTCGTTCTCTGTTACCAAACGAAAATTATATTTATTTTGGCGACACAAAACATATGCCATATGGCGAAAAAAGTGAAGCTGAACTTTTGCTATATGCAGATAATATCATTAATTTTTTCAAAAAAAATAACATAAAAGCAGTTGTTATGGCTTGCAATACGACTTCTTCAGTAATATATGAAAAAATTAAAGATAAATATGGTGTAAAAATTTATCCTATAATCCAGTCAACAGCAAAAATTCTTTCTGAGCTTCCAATAAACAAAATCGGTGTTTTTGCAACGCCTGCAACAATCAAATCTAATGTATACAAAAAGGAAATCCAAAAACACAATCCTAATATGGAAGTTATACAAATTGCTTGCCCAGAGTGGGTACGCATTGTTGAAGAAAATAGAATAAATCAACCTGAAAGCATTGAACAAATTAAAGATAAACTGAATGAAATGTTAGAGTTTTCACCAGAAAAAATAGTATTAGGTTGTACTCACTATCCATACTTAACAACAGCTTTAACAAGATTTATTGCTAATTCTATATTTATAGATCCCGCTGAATATTTTGCAGAATATATCAAAAATGATCTAATAAAAAATAATTTAATTAATACTACTGGTAAAAGCGAACAAATTTTCGTAAGCGCTTCGCCTGAAAATTTTGTTCAATCAGCAAAAATATTTTATGAATTAAAAAACAAACCTGAACTAGTTTTGTTTGATTAATTCCAAACAATCTTTGTAATTTTCTACAATAGTTATTTTATTACTTTTATGTAGAACATCATTAGTAACATCTAAAACCGTAGTATTTTCTTTTATAGCATAAATCGGAATATTTCTTTTTATCGCTTCAAAAACTGGTGTAGAGCCTAGTGCATCATAAGGCATTACAATATAATCTAATTGAGAGATATCAATATCCCCACCAATTAATGGTGCATTAGAAAGTCCTAATAAAATACAAGGTAAAAACGTTGGTGTTATATATTCAGATGCTGCTTTAGGATTAACTATATCTGTTGAAATTTCACAACTTTCAAATGCAGGAGAATGAGCACACGGGACTTTTAATTCTTTTGAAATATAATGCGATAAAATAGCTTCAACACCGCCAACAGGATCCGCACCCAAACCATTTGCATAATCGGCATTTTCATTTTCCGGATCTTCAAACAAACATACAATAGCAATCGCATCTGCACCTTTTTCTAAAAGCTTCTGCGCGGCTGATTTAATTGTGACAATATTTTGAACTTTACCAACAGAAGCTCCAACATCTGTTACAAAAAATTCGACACCAACTTCTTCTTCTGTAATTTCATAACCAATAATATCCACACCATATACGGTTCTAACTGCATTCATAGTATTAATATGGATATTTAACACATCAAGAGGAATGCTTTTATCAAAGACAATACCTATTTTATTATCAAACGAAGGTTTCAACGATATTTCACCTTTAATGAAACTATCTAATGAATAACCTTCCACATAAAACATATTTTCTGTTATACCTGAAAAACCACCTGCATTAACGACATTCGGATTTACAATA
Organism: Candidatus Gastranaerophilaceae bacterium; assembly: GCA_045652525.1. GTDB lineage: Bacteria > Cyanobacteriota > Vampirovibrionia > Gastranaerophilales > Gastranaerophilaceae > SIG32. Next base: position 94,274 of record JAZRUK010000018.1, read on the forward strand.
AGCTTAGAATGTTTGGCAAATTTTCTAGCCCAAACACTTGCATCACCTGCATAACCACCGACTGTAGCACCTATTCCCGTTGGTACTATAAAAGCGCCTAATTTTTCACCTGTTTTTAACATATATATATAATACAATAAAAAAGCGGGCTTTAAAGCCCGCTTTTTTAAACTTATTACTGTCCAGCTGAACCGTATGAAAAATCTTTTTTGATATTGTTTTGTAATAACTTTGTCCAACTGTTTTCAAATGCTGAAATTTCATTTAATTGAGTTTCTAAGTTATTCTTTTTCATTTCTAATTCAGATTCCCAAGATTCAAGAATAGCTAAATCAAACTCGTGATCATTTTCATATCCTTCAAGGATAATCATATATTCATCAGTACCATAACCAAAATCAGGATCGTAATACGCATCTTGACATTTTTGATTATATTGTTGCTGAGTTTCAGCTGTTTTTCTTGATGCTGACATCATATCGAACATTACATCAGCCAACTGTTCATTAATAACAGACTTTTGTTTAGTGTACATTAATAACGTTTCATGAATGTTTGAAATAGCCATTGCTCTGTCCTCTTGTTTTTATCTCTCTTACATATATAAAAACATATTAAATAATCCAATTTCAACAACTATCCTTTTTGTTACATTTGTTAACATATCATAATACACCTCGTGTATGATGATTTTTTAAGGTTTATGATATAATAGTTTTATTAGGAGAGAAAATTATGGATCAACAAACTTACATGAAAATTATGGGCTATGTCCCTACTGTTATTGAAGCTTCATCTAGAGGCGAACGTTCTTTTGATATTTTTTCAAGATTATTAAGAGAAAGAATTATCTTTTTAGGTACAGAGATTGATGATGAAGTTGCTAACTCAGTTGTTGCCCAACTTCTATTATTAGATAGCGAAAACAGTGAAAAAGATATTATGTTATATATTAACAGCCCTGGTGGTGTAATTACAGCTGGTATGGCAATATATGATACAATGCAATTAATTAAATCTGATGTATCAACAATTTGTTTAGGTGATGCTGCATCAATGGGTGCATTTTTACTATGTTCTGGTGCTAAAGGCAAAAGAATGGCATTACCAAATGCGAGAGTTATGATTCACCAACCTTTAGGTGGTGCTAAAGGTCAAGCTACAGATATTGAAATTGAAGCAAAAGAAATCATGAGAATGAAAGAAATGTTGATTTCTATTATGGCTGAAAATTCTGGCCAACCTTATGAAAAAGTTAAAGAAGACTGTGAACGCGATCACTTCTTAACTGCTCAACAAGCTTTAGAATACGGACTTATAGATAAAGTTGTAACAAGAGAAAATAAATAGTTTGTAACAAAACTTAACAAAACCTGTAAAAACATGCAATTCCTTGGAGTTGCATGTTTTTATATAGATGTAAAGGTTAAAAAAGGTTAGTTATTTAAAGGTAGGAGTTACGACGATGGCTATTTTAATGTTCACCGCTCGGAAACATGATTTAACCAGCCGCATATTTAAATATCAGGCTAGGTTACAAGAAATCACAAGAAAGATTAGCGACTTGCAACAATATGCAGCTAACATTTCTGATGGTAGTGTTTCAATTTACGATATGATGAATACGCCTTGCTCTATGTTCGGAAGATCAATGATGTATATGCAGTATTCTCATAATATGGCGGTTCAAAATGCACAAATGAATTTTATGGGAATGCAACCAATGCTTGCTCAACAAATGATGCAAATGGATCCAAATTCTCAAATGATGTATCAACAATGGGTTCAGCAAAACTTGTATAAGCAAGAACGTGAAAGATTTGCAAAACAAGAAGCTAAATTATTAAATCAACAAGAAAAAGAACTTGTTCAAGAAAAACAAAAAATCGAAACTGCTTTAAAAATGGCAGAAACCGAACTTGAAAGCACTAAAGAAGCTGAAAAGAAAGGTATCGAAATGTTCAAGCCGAATTATGTAGGCTAATAATTTAGAAAAAACAATTTTTTATCCTATCCTTAACTAACCAATTTTAAGGACTCACTTAAACTGTGAGTCCTTTTTCATTTAAGAATAATTTCGTCTATTTTCACATCAAACTCATCATGAGGTAATTTATCAACCAATAATTCTTTTGGCATTGCAACAAGTGTTTTTACATGACAAGTTTTTAAAAACCTGTCATAAAATCCGCCACCATAACCTAATCTATACCCTTGACTATCAACCATTAATGCTGGAACAATTACCAAATCCAAAACACTAGGATTCACAGGATCTGAACACGGTTCCATTATATTATAATTAGCGAGTTCAAGCTCTTGAGTGTAAGGACACACTAAAAGCGAATCTTCATAGACTTTAGGCAAGAAAAAATTTTTATCATCATTTAGCAAATTTCGCAAATCGATTTCGTCTTTTTTAGGATAAAAAATCATTACGTTTTTTGCCAATTTGTAAATATCTGACTGGCGGATTAAATCTACAAGATTTTCACTTATAGCTTTAATATCCAAAGATTTTCGAATTTCTTTTGCATATATTCTTAAATCAGTTTTACTCTTCATTTTTTTAATATATAATAAATTCAAATGATTGACAATTGCGAAAATAATTTAATAAACCCTAATTGGGCAAAACACGGCTATATACAGGTATATACAGGCAACGGCAAGGGGAAAACAACCGCTTCTTTAGGTCTTGCAATGAGAGCTTTAGGTAGATGCTGGAAAGTTCTTATTGTTATGTTTACAAAGGGCGGGAATGATTATGGCGAACTAAATTCATTTATGAATCTTTCACCAACTATCCAGAGCAATTTAAAAATTATTCAAGCTGGATTAGATAGAGTCATATATAAAGACAACCAAAATGAACTTGACGAAAAAGCCATAAAAGAAGGTTGGGAATTTGCAAAGAAAGCAATCCAAAATGATGAATACCAACTAATAATTCTTGATGAAGCAAATATTGCTATAGACTTAGGAATCCTAGACGTAAACGACGTTGTAAACACTTTAAAAAATAAGCCAGAAGAAATGGAAATTGTTTTGACTGGCAGAAATGCACACGAAAAAGTTGTAGAAATTGCACACTTAGTATCAAAAATCGAACCTATAAAGCATTACTGGGACACAGGAATTGTTGCAAGAAAAGGTATCGAATATTAGTTGCCAACATATAGAAAAAATGGTAGTATAAGTAAGTAAAGTGAGTGAGGTAAGTATAGTAAGTAAAGTCCTTATCATTAACGTACATTACTCACTCTACTCACTTTACTAACAATACTCACGTAAAAAAAGGAGAGAAAAAGTATGAAAAGACATATTACACAGGGCTTTAAGTTATTAAGAGAGGTAGAACGCTCTCCTAGAGCAGGTTTCACACTTGCGGAAGTATTAATTACACTAGGTATTATCGGTGTAGTTGCTGCTATGACTATTCCAACTCTTGTTGCTGATTATCAAGAAAGAAGTTACAATACTGCTGCTACTACTTTTGAAAGAAAACTTGGTGAAGCTTTAAAAGTTATGAATACTCAACAGACTTTAGCAGTGCATACCTCTACTGAAAGTTTTGTTGATGAATTAAAAAAACATATCAAAGTTACTAAGACTTGTGCTAATGATAAATTAATGGATTGTTTTGAAAATGAAGTTTTCTGGGGTGATAATGCTGAAGCTGTTGACATGACGACAGTTACTAAAGCTAAAAACTTTGGTCAAAAAGATTGGCAAGAATCTAATGTTATTGGTGTTCAATTTGCTAATGGTGTTTCTGCATTAATTGCATATAATAAAGATGCTAAACAAGATCCTTATTCTAATCAGATTGTTAATATCTCTGGTGGTTCTGATGGTAAAAAAGGTTCTGTTTCTTTAGGTACTACAGCATTGGCTATTCTTTATGATACTAATGGATCTAAAACCCCTAATAAATCGGCTAAAGATTTAAGAGGTATAAATATTAAAAAACTGGGCAGTGGTTGTTTTGCGGAGGTTAATGGGGTGTGTATTACTATGCAACCGCAAGTGCCTACACCACACGTATGGAATGCTTGCCAAATTGAGGGAACATCTACCGATCCAGAAGATCAAAAATACATGTCTGATTATGGAGTTAGCAAATGTATGCCATCTATGACAGGCTTAGGAACAGAAGATTACTGGGCAGGGGCTGCTGAATTATGTGGAGGTACAGATAATATGGCAACTCAATCAGATTTAGTAAAAATAGCTAATTATGTATATAACACAGATACTATATCTGAGACAAATGAAACTTCGGGCTTAACTTTTGATTTTATCAAAGCTACAGAATTAGGTTTACCTTCTCCTAACTTCAGCCTTTGGCTAGATGAACGGGGCTCCATTGGTGAATTCGCAAACGAGATTCAATTATATTCTACCGGCACCTTTATAGGTAGCGGCAGTCGTAATCGCTCGCATTTGTTGGTAATTTGTGTAGATTAAATGATCATTTGTTCATTTAGCAATAAAAAATATTCATAGACCAAACAGGAGGGTGAATGCCCTCCTTGTTTAATTTACGCACTTCTGCGCATCAAATCTGAAATTTTAATATCTTTTGATGATTTAAGTTCTAATTTTTTCTTTTCTACAGGTGTTTCTTGTTCTGCTTTAAATTGGCTTAAGCCTACTTTTCTATCATTATTATCGTTCATAAAAAATATATTCTTAAAAAATGCTATTATTTCGCGCATGGGTAAATCTCCTTCAATGTTATATATCATACATTAAACCAGCAATAAGTGCAAATTTCATTATACTTTATGTTATATTATTTATATATGTCAACTAACACACAAAATCAGAATAATTCTTACTACAAAACTCTTGATGAAAATTTCAACCAAGCATTGAATTTGTTTGAAAAAGAAATATCACACCAAGAGCTATTAGATTTGCTAAAAAATGGCAATATAGCTCAAAAACAAATTGCAGCACTGCGAATAGAACAACTGAACTCTACAGATGATGCCCTTATCCTAACACAAAACCTTGTTGGTCAAGACGGTAAAATCAGAGAAGCTGTAGCTTTGAAATTATTAGAATTTGCCGAAAATAAAGATTATCTCAAATATCTCAATTTAAACGAAATATATAATATACTGCTTAACGCAATAATCGACGTGAATTCAAATGTATGTAGAAACATAATATCAGTAATCGCTATATTAAAAAATAACAGTGATTTTATTAAATATTTCTGCCCTGAACTTATTAAAATGACAAAAAACCTAATTAAAGAAGTTGAAAAATTTGATTTTCAAGATGGCAAATATAAAGTTAACAAAGAAGTTTTTAAACTTTATTGGTCATTAGAAACAATATACGAATTAGTTGAACATTTTGATATCGATACTATAAAAACCATAGTAAAACAAACAAAAGAAATTAATGAATATACAATAAGAGAAAAAACAGCAAAAATTCTATCTCACAACTTCAAAGATTTCGAACTTATAGAAATTCGTAACATTTTAAAAAATGACAAAAACTACTACGTACGCCGTTTTTAATACTTTTTATATACCCTTTATATAAAGAAATGTTAAGCAAATTTCATGAATTTTTGCAATGTTAGGCAATTTTTTTTAAGCAATTTTCTTTATATAAATACAAGGGGATTACAATCGGGAACAAAGGAGTTAACAATGGCAAGAGTTCTTATTTCAATGCCTGAAAATTTTCTAAACGAAATTGATTCAGTAGCAACTAACGAAAATCGTACACGTTCAGAATTAATCAGAGAAGCATTAAGAACATATATGTATAAATCACAAATTAGAAATAGTGCAAAAGCAGCAACAAACGCAGAACTACTTGAAGCACTACTTGGATAAAAAATAATTGGTCGAACTACAAACTGGGGAAAATTGTAAAAAGGCTAGGGGAAAAATGAAAGATTATACTACAACAACTTTAGAAGAATATTTATCATTACCAGAAAGCAATTCAAATGCTGTACTTGCAATACCTGCAAGAGCATTAAGCGAGATTGAAGCTGTTAAATATTCTAAGAATCGTTCTGAACTTGTAAACAAAACATTGAAAAAATATCTTATTAATGCGCGACAAGCTCAAACAAACGCTAAAATTGTTGAGTCACTCCTCGCGTAAATGGTTAATGGTTAGTAAAAAAAGACCTGAATTTTCATTCAGGTCTTTTTTAATTGTTGTTTAGTGTGTTAACTATTCAATAATTTTGTCAACAACACCAGCACCAACTGTTCTACCGCCTTCACGGATAGCAAATCTCATACCTTCTTCGATAGCTACTGGGTTGATAAGTTCAACTGTCATAACTACGTTATCGCCAGGCATTACCATTTGGCCTTCGAATTGGATAGAACCAGTAACGTCAGTTGTTCTGATGTAGAATTGTGGTCTGTAACCAGGGAAGAATGGAGTGTGACGTCCGCCTTCTTCTTTTGTTAGAACGTAAACGTTAGCTGTAAATTTAGTGTGTGGTTTAATTGAACCAGGTTTGCAAAGTACTTGACCACGTTGGATTTCAGTTTTATCAACACCTCTTAATAGAGCACCTACGTTGTCACCAGCTTGACCTTGATCAAGTTGTTTTCTGAACATTTCAACACCTGTAACAGTTGTTTTCTTAGTTTCGCCAAGACCAACTAATTCAACTTCGTCACCAACTTTAACCATACCACGTTCTACACGGCCTGTAGCAACTGTACCACGACCTGTGATAGAGAATACGTCTTCAACTGGCATCAAGAATGGTTTGTCCAAATCACGTTCTGGAGTTGGGAAGTAAGAATCTACTGCATCCATCAATTCCCAGATTTTGTCAACCCATTTATCTGTACCACGTTGTACACTTGGATTAGCTTGAACAGCTTCAAGAGCTTTCAATGCTGCACCATGAACGAATGGAATGTTGTCGCCATCGAATTCGTATGAAGAAAGAAGTTCTCTAACTTCCATTTCAACTAATTCTAATAATTCTTCGTCGTCAACCATATCACATTTGTTCAAGAATACTACTAAGTTAGGAACACCAACCTGTCTTGCAAGCAAGATGTGTTCACGAGTTTGAGGCATTGCACCGTCAGTTGCAGCAACTACAAGAATAGCACCGTCCATTTGAGCAGCACCTGTAATCATGTTTTTAACATAGTCAGCGTGGCCTGGGCAGTCTACGTGAGCATAGTGTCTAGCATCTGTTTCGTATTCTACGTGAGCTGTAGAGATGGTTATACCTCTTGCTTTTTCTTCAGGAGCAGCGTCAATTTCATCAAATTTTCTTGCTTGAGCTTTACCTGCTGCAGCCATAACACCTGTAATAGCTGCTGTCAATGTTGTTTTACCGTGGTCAACGTGGCCTACTGTACCGATGTTAACGTGCGGTTTGGTTCTTTCAAACTTTTCACGAGCCATGAGATTAATCTCCTTTTTTTCTACTATATACTACTATTTTTGGGTTTTATTCCACATATATAATAATATTTGCTCAATTTTTTTTGTCAATAAGCTATAAAAAACTGACCTTTTTAGTTTTTATGAAATATATTTTGAATTACAAATCTTAACAAAATCCCTAGTAAATGGCAATTTTAAAATTTAGTGAATTTTATATGAACATAAAATAAAGTGTAAAAGGTGGGAAATTATGGCAATCAAATTTAATCAAGCTTTTGACAAAACAATGAATTATGTAAAAGAAGCAATTCCTGAATCTTCAATATCAGCGCGCAAATGGAAAAAACTAGTTCCATTAAGTGGTTATCAAAAACCGCTAGCGCAACTTACTCCAGATCAACAAGCTGTTATTGACGGATACAAAGCTACTTTAAAAAGCGCATTAAAAGAACTCCAATTACTTGAAAATGAACTTTCAAATCCAAATATTGCAGATGATATTGCCAAAGAAGTAACAGAAGCTATTGCACAACAAAAAGTAATAATTGCAAAAACTCAAAATTCAATTCGTGGAGCTAAAAAAGCATTTTACGGCGAACAACTAATGAACGCAACAGTTTAAACTTTTTAAACTTTAATAAATTAAAAAAGAGGCTCGATTAACGGGCCTCTTTTGATTTTCAAAATATAGAATGTTATTATTCTTCTTCTGAAATTTCTTCTTCAACAGCTTCTTCTTGAGGAATATCTTCTTCGTCATAAGCTTGTTGATTCATTTCTTCTTCGATTTCTTGTTGAAGTTCTTCTTCATCATAATTTACTACTTCTTCTTCAACTTCATCGTCTTGGTAGTTAGCTTGGAAGTTTTGAGCTTCAGCTTTTTCCATTTGAGAAACGCTCTTAATATCTATTTTCCAACCAGTAAGCTTGTGAGCCAATCTTACGTTTTGACCTTCACGACCGATAGCTAATGAAAGTTGATCATCAGGAACGACAACCATAGCTTCGTGAGCGTACTCATCATCAGCCAAGATATCAACAGAAACAACTCTTGCTGGTGACAATGAGTTAACAATGTATTCAACTGGATCTTCAGAATATCTTACAATGTCGATTTTTTCATTTTTCAATTCACCAACAATAGTTTGAATACGGCTACCACGAGGTCCGATACAAGCACCTACACTATCAACTTCAGGGTCATTTGACCAAACAGCGATTTTTGTTCTGTAACCAGCTTCACGAGAAATTGATTTAATTTCAACAATACCGTCTTCAATTTCAGGAACTTCAAGTTCAAACAATTCTCTAACGATTTCAGCATGAGCGTGAGAAACAATAACTTGAGGAAGTCTTGTAGTTTCTTTTACGTTAAGAACGAATACTCTGATTCTGTTACCAGATTTGTAGTATTCGCCTGGAATCTGTTCTTTTTGAGGCATAATTGCATCAGTCTTACCAATATTTACAATAACATTACGGTTTTCAACACGTTGAATAATACCTGTAGTTAAAGTACCTTTTTTATCCATAAATTCTTGAAGAACAAGATTTCTTTCAGCTTCTCTAATTCTTTGAGTAATAACTTGTTTAGCTGATTGAGCAGCGATACGACCGAATTGTTCAGGAGTAACTTCGATTTTAACTTCATCGCCTTCTTCTACATCTTCATCAATTTCTTTCGCTTCCGCCAAAGAAATCTGCATATCTTCATCTTCAACGTCTTTTACAACAAGTTTTGTACTAAAAACACCGATTTCGCCAGTTTGTTCATCCAAAATCGCTTCGATGTTAGCAGCTTCTTTAGTGTGCATATGTTTTTTGTAAGCTGCAACCATAGCATCACAAAGAGAAGCGATAAGAACTTCTTTAGAAATTCCTCTTTCTCTTTCTAATTGTTCACAAGCTTCAAATAATGCTGTTCCAATTTTAATCATGATTTTTCCCTTTCATTATTAATCAATGTATAATTTTGCTGATTGTATATTTTCTTTTGGTATTAGTAATTCTTCACCATCATCAAAGCGGAAGAATTTTAGCCCAGTATTTGTATCATAATCAAGAATTTCACCTTTAAAAATTTTCTCTGTTTCGCCTTCTAATGGATTTTTAAGTTTAACGCTTATACGACGACCTTTAAAAATAATGAACTCTTTTTCTGATTTAAATTTTCTTTCCAAACCTGGAGAAGAAACTTCCAAGTAGTATTTCACAGGAATTAATTCATCTAAAAAATCACTCAAACTTCTTGTAACATTTTCACAGTCATCAAGAGTAATGTCGTGTTCTTTTGAATATAAAAATATTCTCAAGAACCATCTGTGATTTTCTTTAGAAAAATCAATTTCGATAGGAATAGTGTTAAAACGCATAGCTGTGTTTTCAATCAACGGAGTAATTTTTTCTAAGATTTCATGCCTGTTAATATCCATCTTTGCCATAACACTCTACCTTTCTTAAATAAAAGAGAACGGGGTAACCGTTCTCTTTTGTGTGCAATACTGCTATGTGATTATTATATAATAACAAGTTATTTTTGTAAAGCAATTATGATTTTATTTTAATATAACTTTAAGCTTGTAGGGCTCTATGCCAATATATAACCTCCATCTCTGAGAGCCGCCCTTAATTCTTGTTCCGAATTAAATATTTGCTTTTTAGCGGTTTCACCAGCTTTTCCAGTTACCAATTCATAAACCGTAGTATTATTTTCGGTCTTAATATCAACCATAGCTCTTTCTCCGTTACCATTTTTGATACTTGCCGATTTACCCTCATCTGCCCTTGCTGCAGCAATCATATTATCTACAGATTGTGCATTTTTTAATGCTTCAGCAAACGCACTCATATCTACAGGATTACCATCCAACTTTAATTTACCATCTTGAGTGATTTCAAATTTTTTACCATCAATTGTAGTTTCTTTACCAACTTCTAATTTAGTACCATGTGTTTGATTCAATTGGTTAATTTGATCAGGTGTAAAGCCTTTTTCTTCCGAAACCGGTGTTGCACCTTCAGCATTTTGCCAATCTGAAATAGAATCAATTTTAGCTAAAGCTGCATCTGCTGATGCTACAGCACTTGCAGCATCTCCATTTGTATGTTCACTTACTAACGACTTCAAAGCTGAGATTTGAGCTTGCAAAGCTTGTAACTTTTCAGTTTTTCTTTCTATTTTGCCACTTCTTCTTGCATTTGCAATTTCACCAATCAAGTTATCAACTTCTTGAGTTAATTTAGCAAGTTCTTTCTTTTCACTAGCTTCTTTTTCTTTTAAGTCTGCCTCAAGCTTATTATACTCTTTTACATCTTCAGGTAGAGTCTTAGCTAAAGTCTGCAAAGTACCATTAACCGCTTCTAACTCTGCCTTAATATTGGTCAAGTCACTAAGCGCATTTTGTATAGCTTGTTGCTTAGCTTCTAATTTAGCTTTTTGTTGGTCTAAAGTTGTTTTTTGGTGTTTCAATGAAGCTCTTTGCGGATCATTAGGTTCTAATTTTGCCAATTGAGCTTCAATACTTGCAAGATTAGTTTCAACCGTTTGGAGTTCAGCAGCACATCTTGTGCCAGCAGTATTTAAAGTGCCCTCACCTTTTGTTGCCGCTTTTAAATTAGCAGAAACAAGCTCAGCTTGTTTAGTTAGTCCTTCAAGCTCAGCGTCTGTTGGGATTTCACCCGCAATTTCTACATTTTTAATTCCACTTAAGTCTAAACCTAAGTCGATATTATATTCTTTTAATTCAGTAAGAGCTGCATTATTCAGACCTTGGATACTACCAAGATTACATCCTTTTAGACTTTCAACACTGGAAGCTATACCATCTTTTGCTGCTTTAACACCAGCTGCCAATTGTTTTGATGTTTTAGCATTGGCTTTAGTACCGTCAGAACCTCCGAGATTCCCAGCATTTCCAAGTTTTTTATCATCATTATTACCATCAACTTTACCGTTATCAGTACGGAAAGCATTAACAATATCTGCGATACCTTGACCTAAAGAAATACCCATTTGAGCCATTGCCATGTATTGCATAGCTTTTTCCATATCACTCATGCCGTTTGCTTGTTGGTTCATTGTCATACCACCAAAGCTACGACCCATTGCATGAGCATTTGCACCTGCACGCATTCTTGCGTACATATTAGCTTTCATTGATTGAGTATCATGAGGATTCACACCTCTTGCAGCTGGTCTCCATCCACTAGCTGATGAGAAGATACTAGCATTAGAGCCCAATGCTCTGGTGTGCGTAGTTCTAGCACCAGCAACGTTTGCGTTGATTTGAGGTTTTATTCGATTGTTTCCTCCGATTGGAATGTTGCCGCTCATTTTTCTGCTCTCTTCTCTTATACTTCTTACATATATAAAAACTTGGCAAAACGCCCGATTTCACATGCTTTTAGACATGTTACAAAACTTAACACATTTTTAAGGATTATTTTATGCAGCGACTCAAAAATATTGATTTACTAAGGGTTTTCAGCATGTTACAAAATATTACAAACATTAAAAAGACTCCCTTATTTTAAGGAAGCCTTTAACACATTTTACTCATTTTAAAATTAATTATCCATGAAGAATGTTTAACAAATCATCCATTGTTACAACATCATTATCATCATTTGTATAGAATCCATCTTTTTGTTTTGTATATGTTACACCATGTAATTCAAGTCGTTTACAATCCATTGCCAAGATTTTACCTGAAACCTCTTGTTTGAATGTTTCAAACTTGGCATGATCACAAATTTCACGACCAATCATGTACATAGTTTCTCCAGATTCGTTTTCTACAGTACGAACTTCAACTTTATCCACAACCATAAACGGCTTAGATTGTTTAAATTCATCTCTCGTTACTTTCGAAGATTTTTCTTCCGTTGGTTTAGACATGTTTTGCATCATATTAATAGATCCAAATACATTCACCTGCGGAACCTCCTGTTGAGGAACAATAGGAATATCCATATTCAATTCCGGTTCGACTTTCGAAACAGTAGGTTGTTCCGGTATAGTTCCCATATAATTCATTGCAAGTTCCATATCCGATGGGATATTCTCCACTTTCGGTGGTATTAATTCCGGAGGAATTTGAATAATTACTGGCTCTTGTACAGTCGCCTTTTCGTTCAATTCCGGAGTCTTTTCAATTTTAACTTCACGTTTCAATTTCTTATATGGTGATTCCACAGAAGTTTTTGCAACTGGTGCAACTTCTGTAATAAATTCCATAGAGAATTCACCGTTAGCCGGCATACTAGTTGAAAAACTCAATGTCGTTGCATAATACTCTCTATACATCATTGATTTTTCTGCCGTCGGTAATTCTTGCACTGCCGTTTGCATTGTAGGATTGCTCTTGTGTTTCTTTGGTTTTTCATAGCCACCTTTAACAATGCCTGGCGCTACACTCATCTTTTCATGTTCTTGTTCTGCCATATCTCTCTCTGTAATTTTATACTAACTACTTAAATAAAAACAATCCTTTTTATAAAATTTCAATAAACAGGCTTTCTGTTACAAAAGTTAACACTTGCTAAAAATATCCAAATTTTTATAAACCCGCACAGCAAGACTCTTTTACAACTTTGCAAGAGATTTTTAAGTTTAATTTACAAAGTTATTGTAAATTTTTAAAATAAAAATTTTGAGAGTAAAAATAGCCACAATTCATCGTTTTCGATTTTGTTAAAAAATATTATGTAACGACTTTGGCATGCTTAACATAAAACCTCTTTCTTTTTTTATTTTTTAACCATATTATGAAAGAACAAATCGGTGGAGATTTGGTGATGGGGTGTTAATATATTTACTCCGTTAATCCATCCAAAGAACGATTAAATCTTTTGAAAAATCGTTTAGAATATGGATAGAAGTTTTAGAGTCTTTATAATTAGGAGATGTCAGGTAGTGTTAAAACATGGGTATATTCAAATCTATACAGGTGACGGAAAAGGCAAAACAACAGCATCTTTGGGTTTGGCTTTGAGAGCCTTGGGACACGGTTGGAAAGTTCTTATTATCCAGTTTACAAAAGGAGATAGCGCAACTTCATATGGTGAAATCGTTTCATCTTCAAAATTTTTACCAAATCTTGATGTAGTTCAATTTGGTATGGATAGAGTTTGCTATTCTCATAACGTATGCATGGATGATTATAAAGAAGCTAAAAAAGGCTGGGAATTCGCAAAAAAAGCAATACAATCAGGCGAATACCAATTAATAATCTTGGATGAAATCAATATTTGTACAGCAATGAATATGATCAAGGTTTCAGATGTAAAAGAAGCTCTTTTAAACAAACCTGAAAGCTTAGAAATCGTATTAACAGGTCGTTATGCACACCCTGAACTAAAAGCTATGGCTCATTTGGTTACAGAAATGAAACCAATCAAACACTACTTTGATATGGGCGTTATGGCTAGACAAGGTATTGAGTACTAGTGTGAGCGAGCTGAGGGCGTAGGGCTTGGATAAGTCCAAGACAGTAGACCCTTTAATTGCGAGCAATATTAATTAAAATTTTTTAATGTAAATCCTTTTTGTTTCAGAAATGAAATACCGGACATTCTTTAGGGGAGGGTCCGTTTTTATTATGTTTACATAAATACAAATATCATTTGCTTATTGGCATGTTTGTAATAATATAATATTGGTTATACTAGCCTGATAAGCACGACTTAGTCTGAAAGATTTCAGATGGGGCAGTGTAGCCCGTAGTACAACACATTTAACAAAAGGAGAAAACCGATGCCAGTAGCATCTATGATTGAACTTTTAGAAGCAGGTGTACACTTCGGACACCAAACACAAAGATGGAACCCTAAAATGAAACCGTATATTTACGGTGCAAGAAACGGTATTTATGTACTTGATTTGCGTAAAACAACTGACTTACTTGATGAAGCATATGCAGTAGTTAGAGAATTCGCAGCACGTAATAAAAACGTTTTGTTCGTAGGAACAAAAAAACAAGCAGCTGAAGTTGTAGCAGAAGAAGCAACAAGAGCAGGTGCTTATTACATCAACAGAAGATGGTTAGGTGGTATGTTAACTAACTTTGAAACTATCAGAGCTAGAGTTAACAAACTTAGAGAACTTGAAGACTTTATTTCTTCAGGTCACGTTGAAAAATTACCTAAAAAAGAAATCGCTCAATTGAACCGTCAATTAGGCAAATTAAGCAAAACTTTAGGCGGTATTAAAGAAATGAGAGGATTACCTGATTTAATCTTCATCGTTGACCAAAAGAAAGAAGATATCGCGATTAAAGAAGCAAACAAATTAGGTATTCCTGTTATTTGTTTAGCTGATACAAACGCTGATCCAGACGGTATCAACTACATTATCCCTGGTAATGATGATGCTATCAGATCAATCAAATTAATCACTTCTAAATTAGCTGACGCTGTATTAGAAGGTAAACAACTAAAAGAAAACAACGCTAACCAAAAAGCTAAAATTGAAGAAGTTAAAGCTGAAGATGCTGGCGTTACAGCAGAAGAAGTAGCTGCTGAATAGTTACAAAACTTTTAACCATACGCTGAAGTATTGTCGGCGTATGGTTTTTATGAAAAAAGGAGAGATAATAAATGAACATTACAGCTCAAATGGTAAAAGAACTTCGTGATAAAACAGGCGCTGGTATGATGGATGCTAAAAAAGCTCTTGTTGAAGTTGACGGTGATATGGAAAAAGCAATGGAAATTCTACGTCAAAAAGGTATCGCTTCTGCTGATAAAAAAATGGGCAGAATCGCTGCTGAAGGTTTAGTTGGTTCTTTCGTTTCTGATAGCGTTGGTGCTATCGTTGAAGTTAACTGCGAAACAGATTTCGTAGCTAAAAACGAAGAATTCAAAGAATTAACAAATTGCTTAGCTCAAGCTGTTGCTGAAACTAACCCAGCTGACGTTGATGCATTTGTAGCTTCAACTTGCCCTAAATGTGGTAAAACAATTGAAGACGTAATCAAAGAAAAAATCGCTTCAATCGGTGAAAAAATCACTTTCAGAAGATTTGTTCGTTATGAAGGTGCTGTTGCTACATACATCCACAACGGTAAAATCGGTGTTCTTTTAAACACAGATAAAAAAGATGAAGAATTGATGAACGACATTTGCTTGCACATCGCTTCAAACGCTCCTGAATTCGTTTCAAGAGAAGAAATTCCTCAATCTGTTATTGATGAAGAAACAAGAATTGAAATGGGTAAAGAAGACTTACAAAGCAAACCTGAAGCTATCAGAGCAAAAATCGTTGAAGGTCGTGTTAACAAACTTATGGCATCTCGTGTTCTTCTTGAACAACCATTTGTTAAAAACCCAGACGTTACAATTCAACAATTAATCGAAGGCAAATTGACAATTAAAGCATTCACAAGATTAGTTCTTGGTGAAGGTCTTGAAAAACGTCAAGAAAACTTCGCTGACGAAGTAATGAGCCAAATTAAAGGTTAATTAATATATTTATAAAAAGCAGTCGAGGAATCTCGACTGCTTTTTTGTTGCCAAGATTAAAAAAAAATGGTAAGATAAAAACGTTATTAAATAGATAAATATATAGGAGAATTTTCTATGTTTAAAAACGTTGTTACACAAGGCTTTAAGCCATTAGGGGGGGGGGTAGAAACGCTCTCCTAGCAAGACTTTCGGCGTTTACTTTAGCTGAGGTCTTAATTACTTTAGGTATTATTGGTGTAGTTGCTGCTATGACTATTCCAACTCTTGTTGCTAATTACCAACAAAGATCTATGGATACTGCGGCTAATGTGTTTACACGAAAACTTGGTGAAGCTTTAAAAGTTATGAACTCTAATTCTTCTCTTGCAGGATATGAAACTACTGCTGATTTTGTCAAAGAATTAGGTAAAAATATCAAAATAGTTAAAACTTGTGATTCTGAACATTTAACTAGTTGTTTTGTTTCTGAATTCTCTACTAATGAAAAAACATACAAAACTGAAGAATTAAAACAAGCTAAAAATTTAAATAAAAACGGTAACTATGGTTCTGAAACCATTGGTGTACAGTTTGCTGATGGGGTTAGTGCTTTAGTTGCTTATAACAAAAATGCTAAACAAGATCCGTTTAATAATAGAGTTGTTGATGTTACATCATCAGGTACTGGTAAAGATTTATCTATTGGGTTAGGTACTGATGCATTGGCTATTCTATTTGATGTTTCTGGGGCATCTAATCCTAATACTTATGGCACAAACGACAGTGGTAAATGGAAAGATATTAGAGGGTTGAATGTTTCGATTAACGTTGGAGGAGATTTTGTTAACCTTGGTTCAAATTACAGTACGGTGGATTGTTCTGATTCAAATAGTGTTGATTATAAATATTGCGGATCACAACCATCTGGTCGTACTAATGACTATTGGGCAGGTTCACAAAAAGCTTGTGCAGATAAGGGTATGAAACTTCCAACAAGAGATGAACTATTAGATATTTTCAATGATCCTAATTTTACAGAAAAACCAACAGACTGGGTCTGGACTTCTACAGAAGAGGCCGGTCAGAGTTACTACGCATATGCAGTAACCTTTGATTTTGAAGAAAACAGCGCTTATGATATGAGTGATAAAAAAGTTTTTCAATACAATGTAATGTGTGTAGCAAATTAGGTTAAGTATTTAGAATAAAAATAAAAATTAATGGAGGGTGAAAGCCCTCCTTTTTGTTATGCAACGTTGACTTTTCATAAAACATCATTAAATATCATGCAAAACCCATACAAACGGATGATTTTTTATTATTTCATTGAGTAAATACTAAAATAGTCCGAAACTATAAGTAGAGGTATAATTGTATGAAAATTAACGGTGGAATTAGATTTGTAGAACGAGGCATAACCGCATCACTAAGGGCTATGCACGTTGATAGTGAACTTATTTCTATAGCTAATGATAACGTAAACGGTTTTGATAAAGTTGGTTATCAAAGAAAAGATGCCATTGTTTCTTCAATGACAGAATTTCTTGGTGTTCACGGCTTATCTACAACTATTGACGACAAAGTTGGCCGTTTAAATATTTCTCCAAACCCACTAGATATCTCACTTGCGACTAAAGGATATTTTCAAACAGAAAGTGCTGACGGCATAAAAATTACTCGTGACGGAAGATTTAAAATCGACAAAGAAGGTAATTTATTAACTCTTGACGATTCTAAAGTTCTTTCAAACACAGGTATGCCAATCAAATTACATATCGTTCCAGATGATTTGAAACAAATCAAAATAAATGATAGAGGTTTGGTAAGTGTATTCAACCCTGCATCAAATAAACTTGAAGGTGTTGCATATTTAGGCGTTGTGGATACAAACGGCGCTCTTGTTATGGAACCTAAAGTTAAACAGGGTTATAACGAATTTTCAAACGTAAGTTTGCAAGAAGAATTTATTAACATGATGCCTATCATCAAAAACTTTGACGCAAACAGACAATTATTCATGATACAAAATCAAAACTTACAAAAAGTGATAACACAACTAGGTTCAGCAACATAGAAAGGATTAGCTGATGTATACAATACAAGGTATGATTAGAAAAGGCGTAAACAACGCATTCACACAATTTGAACGACTAGGTCAAGTTGGTAATAACCTTGCAAACATGAACACTAATGCATACAAAAATGTAAGATTTGAACAAATGCTTGGTGAAGATGGTTACCTAAAAGGTGCTATCAGAAGTGATTTTGCACAAGGTTCAATCAGAATTACATCAAATCCTTACGATGTTGCAATAGACGGTCAAGGATTTATTCCTGTAACTTCACCAACCGGCGAAGTTCAATACACACGTGACGGCGGCTTTAAACAAGGCAAAGATGGTTACCTGGTAACAAGTGATGATTGGATTGTTGGCGAAGGCATTCAAATTCCTACAAATTGCTATCGTTTCCAAATCAAACCTAACGGCGATGTTTACGCATACGAAGCAGGAAAAAAGAATGAAAGATTATTGGGTAATATACCTTTAGTAAGATTTGCTTCAAACGAAGGGCTTGAACAAGCAGATATGAACCGCTTCAAAGCAACAGAAGAATCTGGTGAAGCCGTATTGGTTAAAAACCATGACTGCTTCAAACAAAACAATATAGAAACTTCTAACACAAATGTATACAACTCAACCAGCGAAATGTTAAGACTTAACGCTTCAATGATTGCTAGTATGCGTATGTTAAAAGTGGTCGATGATATGTACAACAAAGCGATAAATATTCGCGAAGGTTAATGAGGGAGGCTAGGTAGTGTACACATCAATGAATAGTATTGGAAAAGTTTCATTAATGATGGACTTGATATCTCAAAGACAAAGAGCTATCGGTTCAAACATTGCAAACGTCGACACTCCGGGTTACGTAAGACGTGACATCAACTTTGGGACATATTTGGGTACAATGAACAGCCCATTAGAAACAAAACTTTCTGAAAAACTTGGACCTTCAGCAATTATCGAAGAAAGAGTTTATGACGAAATTAATCCAGCTCAAGAGTTAATAGCATTACAAGAAAACTCAATGCTATATTCAATGGCAACAAGAAGAATGACTAACATAATTACAGAAATGAAAACAGTAATTAACGTTGGTAAGTAGAGGTAAATTATGAGTATACTAGAATCATTCAATATAGGATCAAATGCATTAAGAGCTCACGGCTTAAGACTTGATATTCACGCCAAAAACGTGGCAAACATTGATACTCCTAATTATGTTAGAAAAATTCCTGTTTTAAACTCAACCGATGATATTTCATTTCACGGATTGATGAATACAATGAAACAAGATGTTTTTGGAGTCGGCACATTACCTTACATGCAAGGCGGCGTAACAATGAGCGGCTGCGTAGACGATCCAACAATGGGTGAAAAAATATACAGACCAGGACACCCTGATGCAGACGAAAACGGCTATATTAGGGCCTCAAACGTAAACCCAATGGTAGATATGGCTGATGCAATCATGGCACAAAGAGCATACGAAGCCAACCTTGCGCTGGTAAATATTACAAAATCCATGGCATTAAAAGCTATCGAAATTGGTAGATAGTATTTACAATAACAAATTATTATAATAAAATGACTATGTGGCTAACGCATAGTCATTTATTATTAGTTTTGATAATTGAATATGATTTTTTAATTTGTCGTAGTGGCACTCTGCCGAAAAAAACGATTGATTATCGTTTTTTGAGAGGGTTTGAACTTAAGTGAAAACATCCGCCACGAAGACAGACAGTTACATTGAAAATTAAATTTGATATTTATATTATGTCGTAGTGGCGGAATGGTATACGCGCACGTTTGAGGGGCGTGTGGAGAGATCCGTGCGGGTTCAAGTCCCGCCTACGACAATTAAAAACAATGAGGCCTTGTGCCTCTATTGTTTTTAATAAGCGTATGGTAAGGACGAGAACGCCTTTTTGGGGTTCAGCGACCTGTGAGCTGAGTGCGAAGGACTTTTGCAAAAAGAACAAAGTTCTTTGTAGCAAAATCCGTAGACACGTTTATCGCGAACAGGTCAAGACAAGTCCCGCCTACGACACCATAATAAAAAGAATTGAGGGTAGTATGTTTGAAACTTTATTATCAAAAACACTGTTTATTCTAGCAATTTCATTAGGCTTTTGTTTTTTAGGAGCACTAGGCGTAGTTAAATACTTTAGACAAGCTTATGAAAAAGGAGCTTCTTATGTTACGGCTAAAACAAATGAACATGGACAACTTGATTTAGAAGTTTCTCGAGAATTACTAGTTAAGATATTTTGGCCAGCACTAATATTAAATATTATTACATTTATAATTTTAATGTTTTGTAGAGACATTATGCCATTAAACTTCTTTTTAATGTCATTATTTACATTCACTGAAGGAATAACAATTGGTATAGTATTGCTTTCTATTGATGAAAATATTGGAGTTAAAGTGACGGCTATTACAGCTATAGCAACATTATTAACATCATTAATTGGAATGTATTCTGGTATTGATTTTTCCTTTCTTGGTAGATTCTTATTTTTTGCACTTCTTGGTTTGATTCTAGTGTCGATAATTAGATTATTTGTTTCTATAAAAGGTTTTCATAGGAAAGTTATAACTGCAATTGGTATTTTAATATTTATTGGTTACTTGCTATATGATTTTAATAATTTAGATAAAGCTAAAAATATTGCAAAATTAAATAATTGGAATACCGCATTAGATTTTTCTGTAAATATTTATTTAGATATCATCAACTTATTTTTAAAAATACTTGATTTGCTTAGTGATTAATTTGGGGGCTATTTATATTCCAATCTAAGAATAATCCTCAAATTGTAATACACCAGCGTATCTAATTTTAAGAGCAAAACAAGTTTGCAATAAATATTGCAATTACCATCTAATTTTGCTAATATATTCTTGTCGTAGGGTTCCAAAATAGTAACCCCATCGACACCATTTAAAGCCAAAGGAATTTTATATTGAAAGATTTAATCTATTTACTTACATTAATTGCAATGTTTGCTATTTACATAAATATAAATATGAACAAAGCTCAAATAAATTCTCAAAAAAATACTGTTCTTCTACAGGGTCAATTTACACAGAAATATGACTATTCAACAAATAGAAACAAAGAACTTGATATTTTAGCTGAAGCTTATCTTTTGTCTGCGGAAAGCAAAGACACTTCAAGAATGAATTTCTACTACGATAAAATGATAGAAAAAGGTGCTACTCAAGTTTTCAATGCCTATATTTACAAAAGCAAATCTCGTATTTGGCCACTACAAAAAATGGAATTAAATGGAAAAACTTTAAAAGGCAGAAAATGCGCAAAAGTTAGCTATAAATATGATAACACTCTCTATTGGGTAGGATACTGTAGATAATAAAATATATCCTTTGTGTTATAATTTATCTTATGAGTTGGTTTTACTTATTTATAGCAGCAATATTTGAAGTTGGTTGGCCGTTTGGAATGAAGATGGCTTCACTATCTGATACAAAATTATGGTGGATAATTTTTGCAATTATTGCAATGACGTTGAGTGGAGTATTTTTGTATCTAGCACAAAAGGAAATCCCTGTTGGAACAGCTTATGCTATTTGGACAGGAATCGGTGCTGCCTGTACATTTTTAATCGGCGTTCTTGTTTTTAATGACACCCTTAACCTTATGCGCGCATTGGGTGTGCTTTTCATAATCTCAGGCGTAATTCTTTTAAAATTTGCCCATTAAAATTTGAAATTCATATTTTCCATGGCATAATGAAATTATGCAAGACACTATCAAAATAAAGGGAGCACGTGAACATAATTTAAAAGATGTCTCTTTGGAAATTCCAAAGAACGAACTTGTTGTTTTTACAGGTGTTTCAGGTAGTGGCAAAAGCTCACTTGCATTTGATACAATTTTTGCAGAAGGTCAAAGACGTTACATAGAAAGTCTTTCAACATATGCTCGTCAATTCTTGGGACAAATGGACAAACCTGACGTTGATTATATTGACGGGCTTTCTCCAGCGATTTCTATTGACCAAAAATCAACCAGTAACAATCCACGTTCAACTGTCGGAACAGTTACAGAAATCTATGACTATTTAAGACTTTTATACGCAAGGATTGGTGTTCCTCATTGTCCTGAATGTGGCGAAATTATCAAACCACAATCGTTAGATGAGATTGTAAATAGTATTATGAAACTTCCTGAAGGCACTAAAATTCAAATTTTAGCACCAATTGCAAGAGGCAAAAAAGGTGAATTTGTTTCAACTTTTGAAGAACTTCGGCAAGAGGGTTTTGTAAGAGTTAAAGTTGATGATGAGATTTATAACTTAGATGAAGACGAAATCAAACTTACAAAATCACACAAACATACAATTCACGTCGTTGTTGATAGAATTGTCGTAAAAGAAAACGCTCAATCACGTATCGCAGACAGTGTCCAAATTGCAATGCAAAAGGCTGACGGAATTACAATAGTTGATGTGATAGGTGATAAAGAAATAGTTTATAGTGAAAAACTAGCTTGCCCTAAATGTAATTTGAGCTACGAAGAACTTGCACCAAGAATATTTTCATTCAATAATCCTTACGGAGCATGCGAAAGATGTTCAGGGCTAGGCGCTGATTTTGTTATTGATCCAAACCTAATAGTACCAGATAGAACAAAATCACTTGCAGACGGTGCGATTTATCCTTGGGCTAGAACTTCAAACAGCTACTATGACGATGTCATAAAATCAGTAGCCTCACATTATGGAATCGATATGAACACTCCTTTTGGAGAACTTTCTCAAGAACATCAAAACATAGTTTTGTATGGTGCAGATGATTTAGTTGCATTTCACGTGAAACGATTTGGTACAAAACGTTACCACACTCAGTATCACAGACATATTGGCGTAATCCCTTATATGGAAAAACGTTATAACGAGTCAAACGGTGAATATTGGCGTGAAGAAATCGAAAAATATATGGTGACAACACCATGTCCTGCTTGTAACGGTGCAAGATTGAAGCCTTTCTCACTGGCTGTTACTGTTAATAACAAAAATATTTATGAATTCACATTAATGTCTATCGAAGATGAATACGATTTTATTGAAAATCTTTATCTTGAACTTTCTGACTACGATATACAGATTGCAAAACAAATTTTAGACGAAATCCGAGCACGTTTAAGATTTTTAAAAGATGTTGGCTTAGGTTACCTTAACCTTGCACGTATGGCAGGTACTTTATCAGGCGGCGAAGCACAACGTATAAGACTTGCGACACAAATCGGAAGTGGATTATCAGGCGTTTTATACGTTCTTGATGAACCATCTATCGGACTTCATCAAAAAGATAACGACAGATTGATTAAAACGCTTGTTAGACTCCGCAACCTTGGAAACACACTTGTAGTTGTTGAACACGATGAAGAAACTATACGTAACGCTGATTACATCGTAGATATTGGCCCTAAAGCAGGAATAAACGGTGGCAAAATCATTGCAAAAGGTTCGATCGAAGATATCATAAATTCATCTAAATCTATCACAGGTAAATACTTAAGTGGTGAAAAATTTATTCCTATTCCAGAAAAAACACGTGATGGCAATGGCAATTTCTTACAAGTTAAAAACGCACACTTAAACAATTTAAAAAATATAGATTTAGATATACCATTAGGTAAAATAGTTGTATTAACAGGAGTTTCAGGCTCTGGAAAATCAACATTAATGCAAGATTTAATCTATGAATACGCCCTACACAAATTACGAGGAAACAAACCAAAACCTCAAGGCGTAGATGAGATTTTAGGGTTTGAAAATATAGACAAAATAATTGATATTGATCAATCTCCAATTGGTAGGACACCACGTTCAAACCCTGCTACTTATACTGATGTCTTTACTCACATCAGAGATCTTTATGCTAAAACAAACGAAGCAAAAGTTAGAGGATACAAACCAGGAAGATTCAGCTTTAACGTAAAAGGTGGACGTTGTGAA
Source organism: Candidatus Gastranaerophilaceae bacterium (assembly GCA_045652525.1). Classification (GTDB taxonomy): domain Bacteria; phylum Cyanobacteriota; class Vampirovibrionia; order Gastranaerophilales; family Gastranaerophilaceae; genus SIG32. Next base: position 118,176 of record JAZRUK010000018.1, read on the forward strand.
GCTTGTAAAGGTGACGGTTTATTAAAAATAGAAATGAACTTTTTGTCAGATGTTTATGTAAAATGCGATGTCTGCAAAGGTAAACGCTACAATAGAGAAACCCTTGAAGTTAAGTATAAAGGTAAAACCATATCCGACGTTCTTGATATGAGCGTAAAAGAAGCTTTGGAATTTTTCGATAGTATTCCTGCCATCAAAAACAAGCTTAAGACCTTAAACGATGTCGGCCTAGATTATATAAAACTTGGACAAAGTGCAACAACGTTATCTGGCGGCGAAGCTCAGCGTATAAAATTAGCTTCTGAATTAAATAAGCGTGCAACAGGCAAAACCCTTTATTTATTAGATGAACCTTCTGTTGGCTTACATTGGTATGATTTAGACAAATTAATCAAAATACTTCAAAGACTTGCCGATCAAGGAAATACTATTTTGATAATTGAACACAATCTTGACTTGATTAAAGTCGCAGATTATATTATAGACTTAGGTCCTGATGGAGGAAATAACGGTGGACAAATTATAGCAACTGGAACACCTCAAGAAGTAGCAAAAAATAAAAAATCTTATACAGGACAATACTTAAAAACAATATTTGATAAATAGGAGAATATATGAAAAGAATTTTATTAATTTCAGCACTTTTACTTACAGGTTTTCAACCAGCTTTGGCGGTAAACGTAAAAGTTCAAGCCATGAGCGATTTTTCAACAGCGAATCCTGCAAAAACGTGGAAAGTAAAAGTTACAGAAGATACAACTCTTAAAGATGGTAGTATCTTAGAAGCTGGATCTGTTATAGAAGGTAAAATTGAAAACGTAAAAGGTCCAGCAAGATTAAAAAGAAACGCGACATTTGTGTTTATTCCAACCGTATATCATGACGCTAAAACAAATACTACAACTACAGTAAAAAAAGATTTTACAGGCAAGTATAATACAAGAGGTGACATGACAGTTAAAGGTGTTGCGACAGAAGGCGCTATATTTGTTGGTAACCAATTAGCAAACGGAGTTGTTGGCCCCGCAGTTGGACTAGTTCAAGGCGTTATTAAAAACGAAGAAGGTAATAGAGCAAAATCAGCCGCAATAGGCGCTTACAAAAGAACACCTTTATCATACGCAAGCAAAGGCAAAGACATTGAAATCAAACAAGGTCAAATTTTTGTAATGAGCTTAAAAGAAGCAAAGGATCACAATGACGAAGTTGATAAACCCAATTATCACTATACAATAGAAGAGTAAATCAACGGGCGTAATGCCCGTTATTTTTATATAATTTACATAATAATTATTGTTGTCTTTCATCTTTGTTTTTTATATAATTAAGTTATGGAAATAATTAAAAAATTAAAATTAAGGGATTTTGAAATCGGCGGAGACAAATTAACAATTCTTGCCGGACCATGCGCTATTGAAAGCATGGAAATTTTAGATGAAACTGCTTGCGGGTTAAAAGAAATTGCAAAAAAATTAGATATTAATTTTGTATTCAAATCTTCTTTTGACAAAGCCAATCGTTCTTCTATTGATTCTTACAGAGGACCAGGAATGGAAAAAGGGCTTGAAATGCTTGATGCTATTAAGTCAAAGTATAACGTGCCTATCGTAACAGATATCCACACTCCTGATCAAGCGGCACCTGTTGCTGAAGTTGCTGACATTATTCAGATACCTGCATTTTTATGCAGACAAACCGATTTGTTAGTTGCTGCTGCTAAAACAGGCAAAATAGTTAACATTAAAAAAGGTCAATTTTTGGCTCCAGAACAAATGGGTCCATTGGTTAAAAAAGTAGAAGATGCTGGTAACAATAATATCTTATTAACAGACAGAGGAACTTCTTTTGGCTACAACAATTTGGTTGTAGATTTTAGAGCAATCTCTATTATGCAAGAATTTGGCTACCCTGTTGTATTTGATGCGACTCACAGTGTACAGCTTCCAGGTGCAAACGGGACTTCCTCAGGAGGAGATAGAAGATTTGTTCCTCCTCTTGCAAAAGCAGCAATGGCCGTTGGTGCAAATGTGTTATTCTTTGAAGTACACCCTGAACCTAACAAAGCACTTTGCGATGGCGCTAATATGGTGGCATTAAAAAATGCAGAAGCTCTTTTCAAACATTGCAAAGATATTTTTGAGATTGTGAGAAAATGAAAATACAAACATTTGAAGCAGGCCCATTAGGCGCAAATAATTACCTTTTAACAGACGGGAATGAAGCAGTCTTAATTGACTGTTCAGAAGTTAAACAGGAAATTTTAGATGAATTGAAAGACAAGGCTCTCAAATACATCTTATTAACTCATGGACATTTTGACCATGTTTTAGGCGTCAATGAAATGAAGAAAATAACAAACGCACCAGTTCTTATACACAAAGATGACATTCCTAGAATGGAAGAAAGTGCTAGCATTATGCAAACATTTGGCGTGACCGGAGTTGAAACACCTCAAGCTGACAATTTTATCAATGACAATGATATCCTAAAATTTGGGGATACTGAAATTAAAATCATACATACACCTGGACACACCGAAGGTTGTGTTTGCTATCTTATTGACGGAAGACTATTTTCAGGCGATACTTTATTCAGAGATAGCGTAGGTAGATGTGATCTTCCGGGTGGTAATTTCTCTAAAATGTCAGATAGTATCAAAAATATTCTATTTAAATTGGATGATAATATAACAGTATACCCAGGACACGGACCTGAAACCTCAATAGGATATGAAAAAAAATATAATGAAATAATATAAGAGGATAAATTATGAAAACTCAATTAGAAAATATTTACACAAATGCAACAGATGAAATCCAAAAAGCTTCTTCTATTAATGACATCGAAGAAATTAGAGGGAAATATTTAAGCCGTAAAGGTGAATTCAATGAAATCAAAAAAGGCTTAAAAGATCTTTCTGATGCTGATAAGAGAGTTATTGGCGCTTTGGCAAACGAAATCACTCAAAAATTAGAGTCTGCTTTAAAAAGTAAATATGATGAGTTTTATAAAAAGGAATTAAATGAAAAATTACAAAACGAAAGATTAGATGTAACATTGCCTGGTAAATTCACACCGATGGGACATATTCACCCTCTTACATCGACAACAAATGAAATCGTTTCAATTTTTCAAAATTTAGGATTTTCTGTTGTTCCTAGCGAACATTCTCCAGAAGTTGAAACTGAATACTATAACTTTGACATGTTAAATGTTCCGAAAGATCACCCTGCACGTGACATGCAAGACACTTTCTACACAAAATTAGCAAAAAACGTAGTTTTGAGAAGTCAGACTTCTGGCGCGCAAATTCACGCAATGGAAAATCAAAAACCACCTATTAGAGTTGTTTCTCCTGGTAGAGTATATAGAAATGAAAGCGTAAATGCTCGTAAAAACAACTTCTTCCATCAAATTGAAGGACTTTATGTAGATAAAGACATCACATTTGGTGATTTAAAAGGCGTATTAAACGAATTTATTAGAATATATTTTGGTGCAAGCCGTCCAACTCGCTTTAGAAACAGCTTTTTCCCATTCACTGAACCTTCTGCTGAAATTGATGTACAGTGCATTATGTGCGAAGGCAAAGGTTGCAGAACATGTTCAGGAACTGGCTGGTTAGAGATTTTAGGTGCCGGAATGGTTGATCCAAACGTATTAAGAGGCGTAGGAATAGATCCTGATGTGTATTCTGGATTCGCGTTTGGTATGGGTGTTGAAAGACTTGCAATGTTAAAATATGCTATCGACGACATTCGTTTATTCTTCAACAACGATGCCCGTTTCTTAGATCAATTCTAATTGTAAACATATATTTACGTACAATAAAAAAAATAGCAAAAATTCACATTCACAATATTTAATGACTATGTGTAGTAATTTATAGGTGAAACATGGCAACAATAAATAATGTATCTTTTACAGGCACAGCAGTAACAAAGAGTGGTAATTTGTATAATAATTGCAAAACTGGCCGTAAAATCGGAACTATTGGTGGACTTTTGTTAGGTGCTGGAGCTGCATCATCCCCAATTGGCAGTATGGCTATATTGGGAGTCGCAGGAAAAATTTGTGAAAAATTTCCAAAAGCTAATCCATACATATTTGCAATAGCAACAGGTGTGGCAGCTTTAGGCATTACAGCTACAACTTTAATAGGTAGAGCCTTAGGTGCTTTACCAGATGCACTTGTAAATAAAGGTAGAAAAAAAGAAGCTGATACTCGAGTTATGAACGATAAAGCTTAATAAAAAAACTCAAATAAAAGGAGGTCATCTTAGACCTCCTTTTTTATTTGACTACCTTATCCAAACCATGAGGTTTATCCACATTTCTATGCAATTTAAGTGCTATTTCAAGTGCCAATAACTGTATCATCACTGCCACACAAAAATATTTAACTATCTTACTTTCGCAATCTATATTAATGTTGAATGTAGAATTAATTTTTACATTTTTATTTCCCATTATACAAATTGGCGGGTTATAATCTTTTTTAATTTTATTTAAATTTTTAGTTGCTGTATAACTTAAATCATCCACAAGTATATAAATCAGAGCTGATTTATTATTCATAACAGCAACATGTCCATGCATAAATTCACCTAAAATACTTGATGCGACATTCAAATAAGAGGTTTCTTTGATTTTTAATGCAGCTTCCTTCGCCAATGCATAAGAAATCCCATCTGCTGTAACAATAATATTCTTATACTTAGAAAGAAATTTACCTACCATTTTAATTTTGGGTTGTAACTTATATGTTTTTTCAATATAAGCTGGCACCGACAAAACTTCATTAACAATATGTTCAGTTTCAAGGCCTTGCAATTGTGCAAATTTTAATGCTAACAAAGTTATACACATCATTTGTGATGTCAAAGATTTTGTTGCTGCAATACTTCTTTCAACACCCGCATGACAACAAACTTTATAATCAGAAGCATTCCATATTGTGGAATCTTCTTTATTAGTAACACAAAGTGTTCTAACTTCTGATTGTTTTGCTTTAATCAAGGCTTTATTTGTATCAGAAGTTTCACCAGATTGTGTTATAAATACATACAACATATCTTCAGAATGTGGAATTACAGCTTTTAAAAGAAACTCACTAGAATAAATTGCTCTTGCTTCCAAATTAGCTATGCTACCAAAAATATCTGCACCATATCTCGCACAATGATATGAAGAACCACTTGCCACAAAAACAACTTGTCTTATTCCCTCTGGTACATCTATTGAGATTTTCTCATCTTCTGTAACATAAACATTTAAAAGATGTTCTAAGATTTTTGATTGTTCAAAAATCTCATATTCCATACTACTCTTTCTTCTACTAAAAAACATATATTTCCACCTGAAAATTTAATTTTGTACCCTCCCATATCGGGAGGGTAGTTTTTTAACCTAACAATTCTTTTACAAGTTCATTAACAGTTTGAGGGTTAGCTCTACCTTTAGTTTCCTTCATTACTTGTCCAACAAAGAAACCTAATAATTGAACTTTACCACCTCTGTATGCTTCAACTTGATTTGGATTTGCATCAATAATTTTTTGAACAATTTCTTTAATTGCTCCAGTATCAGAAATTTGACTCAAGCCTTTTTCTTCAACGATTTGTGATGCTTTTTTACCATCTTTCATCATATCCAAAATAATTTGTTTACCAATATTATTTGAAATAGTACCTTTTTCAATCAAACCAATTAATTCAGCCAAATTATCTGGAGTTAATTTAGTATCAGTAATTTCAATATGCTCTTCTTTCAAATATGCAGCAATTTCACCCATAATAAAGTTTACTGCAATTTTTGGAGTAGCGCCAAGTTTCAATACCTCATCAAAGAACAATGCCAATCCCATTTGTTCAACAATAACATTTGCATCATATTCACTCAAACCTAAGTCCATATAACGTTGACGTTTTGCACTTGGAAGCTCAGGCATTTTACCTCTAATATCTTCAACCCATTCTCTTGAGATTTCTAAAGGCATCAAATCTGGTTCTGGGAAGTATCTGTAATCATGTGCATCTTCTTTGCCTCGCATTGAACGAGTTTCACGAGAATTGTCATCCCACAATCTTGTTTCTTGAACGACTTTACCACCTTCTTCAACAATTTCAATTTGTCTGTCTATTTCAAATTCAATAGCTCTTTGTAAAGCTGAGAAGCTGTTTACGTTTTTAATTTCAGCACGAGTACCAAATTCTTTTGAACCTTTCGGCATAATAGAAATATTAGCATCACATCTCATAGAACCTTCTTCAAGGTTACCATCGCAAACACCAATATATCTAACAATACTTCTTAATTCTTCCATATATGCTCTAGCTTCTTCAGAACTTCTCATATCAGGTTCAGAAACAATTTCTAAAAGCGGAGTTCCAGCTCTATTCAAGTCAACAAGTGAATAACTTGAACCTGCAAGTCCATCAGCACCTGCGTGAACCAATTTACCAGCATCTTCTTCCAAGTGTGCTCTTGTAATACCTATTCTTTTACCTTTAATATCAATGTGACCATTTACACAAATTGGTTCATCGTATTGAGAAATTTGATAACCTTTTGGCAAGTCTGGATAGAAATATTGTTTTCTGTCGAATTTGCAACGAGAAGGAATTTCACAATTCAAAGCTAAACCTGTTAAAATACCCATATTTACTACTTCTTTATTCAAAACAGGTAAAACACCTGGCATACCCAAAGTAATAGGGCTTGTTTGTATGTTTGGTTCTTGTCCAAATTCAGTTCCATCTGGCGCAAAAATTTTAGATTTAGTTTTCAATTGAGCGTGAACTTCTAAACCTATAACTACTTCATATTTATCTCTCAAATTTTCCATTTGTTTCTCCTTATTGTATGAAAATTATATCATAAAAATTATCTTGCATATATTGCGTTTTTATCCACATTTAACTCTGAAGGCTTGTATTGTTTTAAATACTCAATTGCATCTTCAGGAGTCTTAGCAATATAATAAATACTTCTCATATTTTTATTAGCAAATTTTTGCTCAATTACTACTTCAAAAAATTCATTTAATTTATCATAAAAACCATTTGTATTTAAAATAATGACAGGCTTTTTATTGTACCCGAGTTGTTTTTGAACAATCATTTCAGAGAGTTCTTCTAATGTGCCAAAACCGCCTGCTAAAGCTATAACCGCATCAGAAACTTCATCGAGTTTAGCCTTACGTTCTCTCATGCCAGCTGTAACATAGAATTCATCACAACCTTCAGTAAATACTCCCATTTCTTGAAGCTTTTGCGGCATAATACCAATAAGTTTTGCTCCATTATTTTTAGCTTGTTCTGCACAAGCCCACATCAAACCGAGATTACTTCCGCCATAAACCATATCATAATTGTTTTGACCTAACAACGTCCCCAGTCTTTTTGCATCACTATAATAAATTTCATCTAAAAAATTTGAAGAAGATGCAAATACACATACTTTTTTTATCACCATCCACCACCTATTCTATAATAATAAGAACAAAATAGCCCTGTTCCTTCTTCGGAACAATCCATTTTTAACTCATCCATGTCTTTACTATAACCAAACGGAACTACCTTACCTTCGTCATATATAAACAAACCATATATATCGCGTCCCCAAGTATTTGGAGGTAAAAATCCATTTATATCAAACATCAACATAAACCAAGCATAATTTTTTTCATTTTTAGCTATGTCTTTAACACCAACAATTTGTCCATCTGACATATATATGTCATTGAAATAAAAAATATCTTTTTTAGGAACTTTTTTACCATTTAAAAATCTTGGTCTATATTTCCAAGGCTTTCTTTCAATTGTTTCTAGACGCATATATGGCTTTATTAACTGCAAAAGAAGAATTTCTCGTTGCTCTGGAGTTTCAGCAACAGCAAAACTTTTAAGAATTTCATCTGTAGCCTGAGTATTGATAACCGAAAACATATAGGAAACTTTTTCATATTTATCATTCCATTTTGAAATCAATCTTGCTTGAAAATAATTTTCAAATTTTATCGGAACAAAAAACATAAATATACCCAAAAGTATAAATATAGTTATAGAATATTCAAGTTTCCAAAAATGTTTCTTCATAAATTATGCCATATCAATTAATTTCTTTTCCTTTATGAGCTTGTCATAAACCCACTCAGGAACAAAATTCTTACCTAAAATGATTTGACCGTTCATTATGTTTGGAGTATGAAAATCAGATCCCCCTGTAACTATCAAACCTAATTCTTCAGCCATTGATGAAAAATATTCAACACATGCCGGAGAATGCTTTCTATGATAAGCTTCAATACCACGCAAACCATAATTCATAAGTTCTTTTATTAAACTTTCAGCAATATCTAAATCATGTGGGTGCGCAATAACAGGAATACCACCAGCATCATAAATGATTTCTACTGCATCCTGAGGTGATACTGTTTTTCTTTGAACATATACTGGTGAATCTTCGTGAATATATTTTGCATAAGCATCCATAACACTATTTGTTCCACCTGCATTAGTTATCGCTTTTGCAATGTGCGGACGACCTATACTACCACCTTCTGCAACAAGTTTTTTAACATCTTCAAATTTAACTTTTATACCCTCTTTTTTGGAAAGAAGACCTAAAATTTCTTTTGTTTGTTTAATTCTGGCAGCTTGTTGAGATTTTAGCATCGATTGAAAATCACTATTATTAGGATCCATAAAGTATCCTAAAATATGAACTTCATGGTTTTTGTATAAAGTATTAACTTCAATTCCTCGAATAACTTCTAACTCAAGATTTTTTTCTTTAATATAATTTTGAGCCACATTATACGCAAGCACATTATCGTGATCAGTGATGGCAATTGCCTGAAGTCCTACATCAACAGCGGTGTCGACGATTTTTTCAGGCGTGAATACACCGTCCGAATAATAAGTATGGATGTGTAAATCAGTCTTCATTTTCTCCCTCTTTATCATTATTTCTACTACAAAAAACTCTTTTTATTGCAACAGTATTGCCATTTGAAGGAGTAATCTCAACCTCAACAGCATTTAATTGAACACTCTTACCTGTTGCTACTTCATAACGTTCTGGAATACCTGTCAAAAATCTTGCTAAAGAGGTACTATATTCCATACCAATAACACCGTCTGATGCACCACAAAAACCTGCATCTGTAATATATCCCATTCCGTTTATAACACTTTCATCTGCTGTTTGAACGTGTGTATGAGTTCCAAAAAACGCACTTACTCCAAGTTCAGAACAGTATTTTGCAAAACAAATTTTTTCAGCCGTTGCTTCTGCATGAAAATCAACAATCACAATCGGCGTAATTGCTTTTAAACGTTTAATTTCTTCAGTAACTAATTCCCACTGAAAATCAACTGCATTAATAAACACCTTGCCCAAAACATTTATCACGGCAATTTTATAATTACCACAATCAAAAACTCTACTTCCAACACCTCTGGTACCAGTTGGATAATTTATTGGACGAATTAATCTATCCGCCGTATCGATGTAGTTAAAAATATCTCTTTTATCCCAAATATGGTTACCTGAAGTCATACAATCAATACCATATTCGATAAAATCATTATAATTTTTTTCAGTTAATCCAAAGCCATGTGATGCGTTTTCAACATTTGCTATAACAAAGTCATAATTCTTTTTGTTTTCTGTCAAAAAATCGCGAACAACAAGCCTGCCGGGTTTTCCGACCATATCCCCAAAAAATAAGACTTTTATTGTTTCCATATCTTTTGACATTTCTTTACCCTTTAAAATAAGAGCAGGAAAAACCTGCTCTTATTTCGCAATTTCTGTAGCTCTAAATTCACGAACAACTGTTACTCTGATTTGACCAGGGTAATCTAGTTCGTCTTCAATACGTTTTGCGACATCTCTTGCCAGTTTTTGAGATGCAAGATCATCAAACATTTCAGCTTGAACAATAATTCTAACTTCTCTACCAGCTTGAACAGCAAACGATTGTTTAATGCCATCGTAACTATTAACAATTTCTTCAATTTTTTGAAGGCGTTTAATATAAATTTCTAATGTATCACGTCTTGCACCAGGTCGACCAGCTGAAATAGCATCCGCAATTTTAACTAACACTGCTTCAATTGTATTTGCAACAACATCATCGTGGTGAGCTTCAATTGCGTGAATAATTTCAGGCTTTTCACCAAATCTAGCTGCAATTTCTACACCAAGTTGAATATGCGTACCTTCTTGAGTTTGATCGACAGCTTTACCAATATCGTGTAAAAGACCTGCGCGTTTTGCAACTTGTTCATTAGCACCAAGTTCAGCAGCCAACATTCCCGCAATATGACCAACTTCCAAAGAGTGTTTCAAAACATTTTGACCATAGCTGGTTCTGTAATACAAACGGCCCAAAGTTTTAATTAATTCTTTATTTAAGCCCATAACACCCATTTCAAATGCGGCATTTTCACCTTCTGTAAGAATTTTCTTTTCAATTTCTTCTCTTGCTTTTTCTACCATTTCTTCAATACGGACAGGGTGAATACGACCGTCAACGATAAGTTTTTCTAAAGCAAGTTTTGCGATCTCACGTCTTACTGGGTCAAAACTTGATAATACAACCGCTTCTGGAGTATCATCAATAATTAAATCAACACCAGTTAAAGTTTCTAAAGCTCTGATGTTACGACCTTCGCGACCAATAATACGACCTTTCATTTCGTCACTTGGCAAACCTACAACTGAAACTGTTGTTTCTACAACTTGTTCAATCATACATCTTTGCATAGTTGTAGAAAGAATTTCTTTAGATTTTTCAAGTGCGGATTCTTTTATTTTTGCTTCGTTTTCACGAATTAATTGCATTTGTTCTTGTGCCAAATCATGTCTTAGTTGTTCCATCAACATATTTTTAGCTTCTTCAGCTGAAAGTCCTGCGATACGCTCAAGTTCAGTTGTCTGTTTTTGAACGATTTCTGCAAGATAATCCTCTTTTTCTAATAATTCATCAAGCTTTCTTTGTAATTGCAAATCTTTGTCAGTATATTCTTGAATTTTATCTTCAAGCATATCTTCTCTTTTTGCTAATTTTTGTTCTTGACGAACTAATTCTTGCCTGCGTTCTCTTTCTTCTTCGTTTAATTTTTCTCTGTCATTTTGAAGCTCTTCAATAGCTTTAATTCTAGCTTCTTTTAGTAAAAGTTTTTCTCTTTCTTCAAGATCCATACGATCTTTTTGAGTGCTTTGAAGAACACTCTTAACTTTGATTTGCTGAATTATCAGCACAGCGATTAAGATTATTACCAAAATAATCGCGGCAACTAATATAAAGTCCTGCATAACCTTATCCTATTCTATTTTTTTATAATATATGCAACTCCCGATACATATAGCCTATCGGGTTTTATCTAAATTCAAAACTTAAATAATTTTATCGCATATACTCTCAAAAAATACTTACTACTACATCTGTCAATATTGTACCATGACAATTGGGTTTTGTATAGTAGTAATTGCAAAATTTGATACTAAAGTTTATATATGAAAATAGGGGTTGACTAATATGTTATAATAAAGTCATAAGAAGGAGAAAAATTATGGAAATTAAAGTATCAAATGATGTAAAAAATTATTCCGTTGATGCGCTTGTTATCAATATGTTTGAAGGAGAAAAAACTTCTCAAGAATTAGCTAATACCTATGCAATAGATAGAGATGATTTTAAAGGTAAATTAGGTCAAACTTATCTTTTGCAAACATATGACCAAATCCCTGCTAAAAAAATCTTAGTAGTTGGATGCGGTAAACGTAATGAATTTTGTGAAAACGAAGTTAGAACAGCAATATATAAAGCAATCAAAAAACTTCAACAAATGCACGTTAAAACTGCAGCGTTCGATTTTGAAGTAGGATTTGACTATGGTAAATTCGGAGCAATCGGAGCTATGCTTGCCGATTACGCTTTTGATAAATACAAATCTGAAAAAGCAACAAGAGTTAATGAAATTACATTTGCGAACGTTTCAGAAGAAAGTGTTAAAGCTGGAAAAGCTTTTGGCAACGCAATGAAATTTACTCGTGATTTGGCAAACGAACCAGCATCATTCGCAACACCAACAAAACTTGCAGAAATTGCTCAAAGTATAGATGGAATTGAAACAAGAGTGTTTGAAAAACCTGAAATTGAAGAAATGAAAATGGGTGCATTTTTAGCAGTTGGCCAAGGAAGTGTTCAACCTCCTAAATTTATCCATATGAAATACACTTGCGAAAATCCTAAAAAACGTATTGCAATTATCGGTAAAGGGATTTGTTTTGATTCAGGTGGGTTGGATATCAAACCTGCTTCATCAATGCTTACAATGAAGGATGACATGTCAGGTGCAGCTTGCGTATTAGGTGTAATGAACGCATTAAAAGAATTCAATCCTCAAATTGAAGTCCACGGGATTATTGCAGCTTGCGAAAATATGCCTTCAGGGACTTCATACAAACCTGGGGATATTTTGACAGCTAAAAACGGTAAAACTATCGAAGTTGACAATACAGACGCAGAAGGCAGATTAACTCTTGCAGATGCTTTAGTTTACGCTTGTGAACTTGGAGTTGATGAGGTTATAGACATTGCAACTCTAACAGGTGCTTGTGTTGTTGCACTTGGAACTTTTGTTACAGGTATTATGGGCAATGACAAAGAACTTGTTAAAAACATAATTGATACAGCTGAAAGCGTTGGAGAAAAATATTGGGAACTACCAATGTTTAAAGAATATTTCGATTGTTTAAAATCTGACATAGCTGATATGAAAAACACAGGCTCTCGTCAAGGTGGCGCATCAATTGCCGGAATATTCTTAAAAGAATACGTAAAAGACGTTAAATGGGCTCACATTGATATTGCCGGAACTGCATTCTTGGAAAAACCGCAAGGTGAATGCGGCAAAGGTGCATCAGGTGCAGGCGTAAGAACGTTATTGAGTTATATACTTAAATAACGAAGACAAACTTATAAGGCGGGTTTAACCCGCCTTTTCTCTAAGCTATAATATCTGTTTTACTATTGAACTCTTTTAATTTTTGTGTTGCCTGTGATGATGAACTAATGCCAACAAATGACATAAGAGCACTCAAAATTCCAAGTGCACCAACTATGTATGGATGTTTTGCACCTTTACATATTCTTGACAATGAAACTACAGCACCTGCACCACCAGCTAAGGCCATAACCCTACCTGTTTTCTTTTGTTTTTCTAAATATTGTGGATATGATGCTCCAACTGAACCTACACCTTGTACTGACATAATAATTTCCCTTTCACGCTTTACCTACATACATATAAAAACAATAAAATCTCTTTTTTTGACTAAAATTTCAAAGGATAAACTATTAAATTTATTTTTTGTTTATTCTACTACGATTTAGATACTTTACAATGCGTAATACTAAATGTTTATTCTCTATTTATTTCACCAAAAACTCTACCAAACATTCAAAATATTTTATATTATTTTTATGCTATGCTTATTCTATGGAAATTTTACTTAACCCAATTGTAGTATCAGTTGTTTTGTTATGCGTACTTTGTTTATGCAAAATTAACGTGCTTCTTGCATTAATGATCTCATCAATTGTTGCAGGTACACTTGGACACATTTCACTAACTGATATTATGAATACATTCATAAATGGTATGGGAGGAAATGCGGAAACCGCATTGAGCTATATTTTACTTGGTGCTTTTGCAGCATCAATGACTCACACCGGTTTAGCACCTCTTTTGGCTAAAAAAATCGCAAACATAATTAAATCAAATAAATATTTATTAATTGCAATTTTAACAGGTATCGCAATACTTTCACAAAACCTTATTCCTGTCCATATTGCATTCATTCCGATTATTATTCCGCCATTAATTTCTTTAATGAATAAATTAAAAATTGACCGTCGTGCAATAGCATCAGCTCTCGCTTACGGCTTAAAAACACCTTACATTGTAATTCCTGCAGGTTTTGGTTTAATATTTCAAGGCTTATTGGCTGATAATATTACCCAAAACGGAATGCCAATCGCAAAATCTGCTATTTGGCACTACACGTGGTTCTTAGGTCTTGCAATGACTGTAGGTTTACTATGGGCATTATTCATTTCATACAGAACTCCTCGTGAGTATGATGATATTTTGGTTTGCGAAAAAGCCAAAGTCGAATGCTTAAAATTTAATAAAAATCACTATATAACTTTATTTGCAGCATTAATGACATTAGTCGTACAATTATGGACAAATTCACTTCCTCTTGGTGCGTTGGTCGGTTTAGGTATCATTTTTGGAACAAAAGCAATTGATCACGATAAAATGGACAAACTTATCAACGAAGGTGTTGGAATGATGGGATACGTGGCTTTTGTAATGCTTGTAGCAGCAGGTTTCGCAATGGTATTAAAAGCATCTGGCGGTATTGATATTTTAATAAATTCAATAGCACCATTTATGACTAACAAAATTATTGCAGCAGGATTAATGCTTTTTGTAGGGTTATTCATCACAATGGGAATTGGAACATCATTTGGTACAATCCCAATTCTAGCTGTTTTATACGTTCCAATCTGTATAAATTTGGAATTTAGTATACCTGCTACAGTAATTTTGATTGCGGCAGCTGCAGCATTGGGTGACGCAGGTTCTCCGTCATCTGATACTACACTTGGACCTACTGCAGGATTGAATGTAGACGGTCAACACAACCATATTTGGGATACTTGCATACCTACATTTTTGCACTATAACATTCCTTTGATAATTTTTGCAATGCTTGCAGTTGTTTTATTCTAAATTATTGCTATAATATGTTCATAAGGAGTTAGTTTATGTTAGAAAAATTAGAAAAGTTTCAACTTGTATTATTAGCTATAATTCTTGCATTTGGCGCGTTTTTTGCAACTAAATATGCGACAAATTCACTTTCTAGAGAAGGGATTTCAGTTACTGGATCTTCTTACGAAATTGTAAAATCCGATTCAGGCAAACTATCATTTGACATTAAAGTTAAAGCCGTTTCAAAAGCTAACGCATATAATGTTATGAAAACTCAATTACCTGAAGTTGAAAAATATCTAACTTCAAAAGGTATTAAACCTGAAAATATAGAAATTAAAAACTATAACGGATATTACAATTATAAATATAATACCGCAGCTAGAACTTATACAAACGAAGTTGAATCTTTCAATCTTTCTCAACCAATAATGGTGACTTCTGATGACGTTAATAAAATAAAAGAAATTTCTTTGGATATTCAAAATCTATTAGAAAAAGGGATCGATATTCAAATTAATCAAACATCGTATTATTACTCAAAACTTGCAGACTTAAAAGTAAAATTATTAGAATCTGCAACTAATGATGCGAAAGAAAGAGCTGCCGCTATGCTAAAAGCGACTCATAATAAAGTTGGTAAAATTCAATCTGTAAAAATGGGTGTTTTCCAAATCACAGAACCTGATTCAACAAACGTTTCAGATATGGGAATTAATGACACTTCAACTATTGATAAAAAAGTTACAGCCGTTGCTAACGTAGTATTTAAGATTAAATAATGAGGTTTATAATGAAAAAGATTTTACTTATATCAACTATTATTTTATTTACAACAAGTATCTCTAATGCTTATCCAAATATGGATTTTTCGCCCGCTGGAACGCCTTTTATGCTTATGCAACAACAAAATTTTAGACAAACTCAAGCAGATCACCTAAGACGTTTTGAGGACGATTACGAAGAAGCTAAAGAAAACTACTTAGATAATACAGAGCAACAAGTTCAGGAATACAAAATCAAAAACCTAAAACAACCTACAAAAGTTGAAATTGGTAATAAAAAGAAAGAACTACCTGCACTCACAAAAGAAGAAAATAAATTATACCAACAGAACGGTAAAATTTACATCAAACACAGCGACGATACAAAAGAACCTAGTTATATGGCTGATTAGTTGCTTTCACCAGCTCTAAATCCACAAAGTACATAAATGGCAGGCAACAAAGGTCCTGCTATTTTTTGTAATGCAGGAAAATCAGACATTGCCAATACACCTAATGCATCATCTATATTCGCTAATGAATCTTTAAAAGTAAGTTTTCTATCTTTTTCAAAATCACCTGGATCCGCAATAAAATTAGAAACTTTAGCAGCTCCCACCATACCAACTAATAGACCCGCAGTTGTTGTAAAAATTCTACCAACTTTTGAATTTAACATCTTTGATTTTTCTGTTATTGTATTTAATCCTAATACCAAAGCTGGCGGAATTGAAGCATTTGCAAATTGGAAAATACCTTCATTAACTTTTCTCTTTTTATCAAATCTGTCTGCACCAATTACACCACCTGCAACGCCACCTATAATAGCACCTCCACTAACACCAATTAATTCCATCAATCCATAATGAATTTTAAGAGGAGTTGTCTTTTGTTTCCTTGCAAATGCTAAAAGCGGTACCGCTGTACCCACAAGTGCTCCAACAAGAGATTGAATCTCTTCCTTTCGTTCAGCTTTTCTTGATCTATGGTAACGATAAGAAAGATAGTCGTTCCTTTTAGTTGGATTACTAGCAAACGAATTTAATAAAAGATATTTTGGGGTTTGGTTATTTATTTTGTCTATCATTTTCCTAAGTCCATTTAGGCTTCCACTATAAGTGTAGTACAAAGATTTTTAAAATAAAATAGAAAAAAGTATAATCTTTACATATCCGTTAATATATCTTCACGTATATAGCAAAAAAAAATATGTTTGATTATTATAGAAAAAGCACCCTAATTAAGGTAAAGGAGAAGGTATGATAAAAGCAATCAAAGGGTATAACCCCCATTTTGAGGCCGCACAAGTCAATATTTTAGCGACTTCTGACAACCACGGTAACGTACATAGTTTACCAATCATGACTGAAACCATAAAGAATAATAAAAAAGATATCTTTGTAAAGGCTGAAGAAAATAGCACGTTAAATATTTTTGCTCTTTCTGGCGACTGGTTTATTAACCCGTCTAAACGCGGATTTATAACAAAACCAAAAGCAACAAATGGAGATATTCAACATCAATTTTTAAATAGAACAATTAAATATGTAAATGAACAAGTTGGTAAAAATGCAAATTTTGATACTGTTTTTACTATGGGTAACCACGACTTGGATGGTGGCGATAAATTTATGTATAAAGTTATGAAACACTCTCCAATGAAAACATTGGTAACTAATGTTGACGTTGAAAATTCGCCTGCATTAAAAAAACTTATGAAAGAAAATGATAATATCGTAAAATCAGTCGTTTACGACGTACAAGATGACAAAAATCCTAATCTTAAACATAAAGTTTTATTTGTTGGGGTAACAATTCCAAGTATGAAATTCTATAACCCTGGTTTATTAAAAGATCTAAAATTCTTTGACGATTGCAACAAAAAAGATGCTAACTTAAACGAAAATGATCTTCAAAATACATTTAACGCTGTTAAAAAAGAAGTTGATGACTTTAAGAAACAGAATCCTAAAGGTGCTGTTGTACTTTTATCTCATACAGGTGCACCTATTTCAAAAATGATCAGAGATTATGTTCCACAAATTAATGTTGTATTAAATGGTCACGACCACAAAAACTTAACCTCGCTAAAGGGTAAAACAAATATTAATTCATTAGGAAAAGATAACGAAATCATTAAATCTCTAAACTTAAGATTTAATGACGATGGCGATCTTGAAACTATTGACATGAACACTTTCTTCAGTAAAACAACTGTAAGAGATAATTTATTTGCAAACCCTCTTCAAAAATTCTTGTTCCAAAGCTTCTCTGAAGATATGAAACCACTTGTAAGCTTAAAAGACATTAGTGGAAAACCTGCCGAATTAGATTACGGTGAATCAATACGTTTCCAAAATAGCTATCTGGCAAATTATTTAACAAGTGCTGTTAAACGTAGTGTAAGAGATATTTGTAATGATAAAAACGTAATCGTTGGTATACAATCATCTATCATCCGAGGTGGTTTGAAAGATGGATCTAACAACCTTGATATTATGAAAATATTTGATGGTGTAAGTGAAGACCTATCAAATGTACAAGTAGGTTATGTAAAAGGTGAAGAACTAGTTGGCCTTATTGTTGAAAACATTCAAGGTAACTTAAAAGCACCTAAACGTAATACAATTATTCAATGGTCAGACGTTCAAGTTAATAGAACATTAATTGCTAAAATATTGTCAGGCAAATCTAATAAAGCATTGTCAGACGCTATTAAAGTTCGAAGCGAATACAATAACGATTTTGTTCCTATTGATTTGAATAAAAAATATCAAATTGCTCTAGGTGAAAAATTCTTGGTTAAAGATGATATTGAATGGCCAGGCAAAATAAGAGGACGATTCACTTCATTGCATCAAACAAATGATATGTTACTTAGAAACTACATCGCTTCCGATGATATTAATTATCAACTAAAAGTAACACCGAAAACGACTGAACAACGTATATTATAAAAAAATCCCCTTAGGGGGATTTTTTTATTAACCAATTTCAGGAACTTTATAATCAGATTTTGGAATATCATTTTCGTCACGAGTTAACGGTTTTTGTTCTTCTGATTCAACATTGCGCTCAACATTTGTTTTTGATTTAAAAATAAATACTGGAGTGCTTTTTTCTTCTTGGTTTACTTTGTTAAACTTCATAAATAATATACAAAGTATTACCAGAAGGAGCATACTGGTTAATATTCCTAATAATTTGATAAATCTATGTATACGTTCGTTCATAAATAACCTCAAAATCATTATAATACAAAAAAATGAACAATTTAATTCATTAAATCGTTATTAATTATGTAGAAGATACAAGGAGTATAAAGGATGAAAAAGAATTTTGCAATCTTTGCAGTTGTAGGTATTTTACTATGTGGACTTACCGCATCAGCGCGACCAATGGGAGGACCACACCACGGCGGGCATGGGCATCCCCATAAAGGAATGCATCCAGCAAGCTTAAACCACGTTATGCGACCTCACATGACTCACCATCACATGCACTATATGCCAACATTTAGACACCGAATTGGGTGTCCAATGTATAGAGGATTCGGACACAGATGCACTTGTTACAGATATTATGGAGGTAGCGGGATTTATATAGATTTCAGACTGCCAATAATATTCTAAGCAGTTTTCTTTCCAATTTTGTCTGAAACAAATGTTGAAATAACTGGTATAATTATATAATAGATGCCACCTAGAAGTAATGCAGCTTTTGCTATATGAATACCTTCTATATACTTATGTAGATTTTTAGAATCTTTATTGGCTTCAGCAAACTTTTTGATAAATTTCTCTGTAGGTTTTTCTAAAAATTTATCAATTGTATAACCGCCAGCAATACTTAATCCCGTTGAAATCACTGCATTGTATATAAGAGGTTTTTTACGATCTTCTTTTATATTTTTATTTTTTTGAGTTGTTGCAACAAAAGTTGCTGTCGCTAAGGTATCAGTCAAATTCATAATATGCAATGCAAATTTTGAATTATGGAATTTATCACTCAATTTTTGGATACCTTTTGTATCCATAATTTTTCCAAAGCCCTTAGCCATTTTTTCAGTAGCATTTAACCCTGTAAAACTAATATCTTTCGTCACGTTTTCATTAGTTTGTCGATTCGGGAATAATTTAGACATTATTGGAGGGATTAAGTTGCTTGATAATATTGATTTAGGTGCAGCTATAACAAAGCCCAATCCTAATTTAAACAATTGTGATGCAAAAGAATATTTTTTTGAATGAGTAAGAGCTTTTTCTGTTCCTTTTAGTGCTGTAATAGTCGTATCTTTTAAATATTTTTGAGGATTATTATCAATCTTCGACAATGCATTTGCTACTGGTGTCGATGCAGCTAACATAACACCAAAATTTATCAGACTGGAAGATATTGATTTTGCACAAGCATACTCTTTATTTTCGCGATCTGTTTTTGGTGTCAATAAAATTGTCAAAGGTCGTACTGCTGTCGACAAAGCGAGTGATACGCCACTCGAAAATAACATTCCTTTATCCGCAGCTAGCATAAGCCCTTTTTTTAATATTCGACTATTGTATATCCCTTGAAATGATGGGGATGTATTTTTTATTTTCCCTACGTTCACAATACAATTAGACTATACACATGACAAAAAGTAAATTAATATTATTGACAAATGTTTTAAATTTTAAATAAAATAGTATTAATGATAAATAAATTAACAATTAAAAAATTTATAGAACTAGAATTAAATGGTTGGAAAAAACACGAAATTATTGCATTGATTTTGGTATTCTCAGTTATATTTTTAAGCGCTATCATCTTAAAGGATAGTATTATTGCTATTGTTTCCGCGATTTGTGGAATTCTATACACTGTTATGGCTGGTAAAGGTAAAATATCTTGCTATCTATTTGGATTAAGCGGTTCTGGATGTTACAGCTATTTAGCTTTTACAAATGCATTGTATGGTAATTTAATTTTATACCTTTGTTATTATATCCCGATGCAAATCACAGGGATATTCAAATGGAAAAATCATCTAAAAAAACAAACAAATGAAATTGTAAAAACACAATTATCAACAAAAGATAGAATAATTATTTTGATTTCTACTGTAATAGTAAGTGTTATTGCAATATTTGTATTGGATTATCTAAATGATTCACAACCTATTAAAGACGGAATAACAACAGTATTTTCAATAGTTGGCATGTATTTGACCGTTAAACGTTGCATTGAACAATGGCTTATTTGGATTGTAGTTAACGGTTTATCATTTATTATGTGGCTGAATGCAGTTATGCATGGCGCTAAAGCATATGCTACTGTTATAATGTGGGCATTTTATTTTATTGCAGCCATATACTTTTATATTACGTGGAAAAAAGAATTAGAAGAAAACAACTAAACTCACTTACGATAAATATCTTCTATGATTTCAGCAACTTTATTGACTTTTCTATTATCAACCTTGTGCCCACCAGATGGTAACAAATAGAAATTTTGCAAAATTCCTTTACGTTTAGCTTTTTTAAAAAGTCTCCTTGCGCCTCCTGTAAGCGAAACCGTATCATTTTGAGATTGAATAATATATGTCGGAGTTTCAACTTTATTTATTTTATTTAAAGAGTTAAATCGCAAATTAAATAACCACATTAATGGATTAATTTTTTCAGTAAATTCTCTAACTTTCTGCGGAATACCCATACCAATATTTTTATTAGTCGCAAATTTTTTTCCAATATTAGACATATTTGTCAATGGCGATATTAAAACCAAGGATTTTATATCTTTATGCTTAGTCGCAAAATGAGTTGCTAATGCTCCACCCATACTATGTCCAATAACTGTTACATTTTCAGGCTTGATATCTTTATTTTTAGTTAAAAATCTATATGCTCTTTCAACATCTTTTCTTAACTTATCTTCTGAGATTTGCACCGAATTATTTGCACCATACCCCCTGTATTCAACAGCAAATACACCTACTTTTTTCTGCAAAATTTCATCATACAAATGTTGATAATTGCTAACATTTTGCGACATACCATGTAAAAACATTACATAACGCTGCGAATTTTCTGGATTTATATCCCAAGCTGAAATTTCAGAAGACTTTCCTTTATTCAACTTTAATACATTAATTTTGCCTTCTAAAGAAGGTAAAGTTGGATCAATAATAGTCCTTGATTGTTTTGCAACCTTACGAAAATAAATATCCGTATAGTGTGATATCGGATTTATAACATTCAAAGACTTTATTCGACTTTGAAAAGAAGTTTTATTTTGTTGATAATAACTATTTATAGGCTGTATATTCATAAGGACACCAATCGTATTATAAAAAAATCCTCATTACAAGCATTTTTAAACCTTCACTCCATTCATCATTCTTAATTTCAGAACTCGCGCATTAAAAATTTCATTATAGTTATCTGGCAATCCGATATATTTTCTATCTTCGGCATCAATATTTTTTAAAAGGTTTTTCATAGCTGAAATATATTTATTGGTAAAATTAGTTTCATCTTGCATATACATGTGTGAAAGAGTTGGAACAGTTGCAGGTTCTTTAGGATTTATTAAGTAATTCAATGTTACAGCTAAATCAGTTCTATGCAAGCCAAGCATACAATGCATATAACAACGCCCTTCATTCATCAAATCAAAAAACTCAGGGAGTTTTTGAACAAATTCTTTGTATTTTATTTTTCTCTGCTCAAATGGCAATTTTGAACTACCAACTGGAACAAAAATTGGAGAATTATCTTTTATCTTAAAGCTAAAATAATTTAAACCATTTTTATTACATTCTCTTGCGTAAGGGGTTGTTTTACCTCCTTCTCTTCTCAAATCAATAATCGTATTAACGCCATATTGTTTTAATTGAGACAACACCATAGGTTTCTTATCAGCTAAAGATATTCCTCTAACTGAATTCGAATCTACCAAACGGAAATGTGCTATTTCCATTTCTTTAAGCTTAGCTATATTAAGACTTCCAGTTGTTTTCACAAACTCATCAGCTTGAGGCTTTGGAATCAGTTTTTTTTCTTCTGATCCTCTAAAAGTAATCGGTTTTATGTTATAAAAATTAACTCCAATTATGCGCATACCAATATAACAATTCTAAAAATTTTTTTTGCTAGTATAAAAAAATTTTTATTGTATAATTGTTGATGATGAAAAACAGATTGGCCGGAAATTTAGCATTATTTTTAACAGCTCTTATTTGGGGGCTTGGTTTTGTTGCACAAAGAGCTGGAATGGAATTTATAGGACCATTCACATTCAATGCTGTCAGAAGTTTTTTGGGTGCACTAAGTTTAGTACCTCTTATCTTGTGGGTAAAATATTCTAAACCTGATGAAAGAACACCTATAAGAAAATTCTGCCAACGTGTAAGTTTAACTAAAGCTGGTGTATCTTGTGGCATAATGCTGTTTATTGCAATGTCAATTCAACAATACTGTATGCAATATGTTGGAGCAGGTAAAGCTGGATTCATTACAGCTTTATATATCATTTTTGTTCCAATTTTATCATTATTTTTTGGTTCAAAAATGGCTAAAAGAGTCATATTTAGCGTAATAATATCCGTTATTGGTTTATATTTATTATGTTTCAAACCTAACGGCAGTTTTAGCATATACGATATGTTTTTACTAGTTTCTGCATTTTTCTATGGTGTACATATAATTGTTGTAAACAAATATTCAAACAAGGTTCACCCTATAAAAGCATCCGCTTTACAATTTTTAGTAGCTGGTATTTTATCATTAATTCCAATGATCATTTTTGAAAATGTTTCTTGGAGCCAACTTGTTGATTGCAAAATCCCATTATTATATGCTGGTTTCTTGGCATGCGGCGTTGCATATACCCTTCAAATGTTTGGTCAAAAACATACTTTCCCAGTGTTAGCTTCTTTAATTTTATGTTTAGAATCTGTATTTGCTGTTATCGGTGGTGTATTAATACTTGGTGAAGTTATGACAATAAGAGAAATTTGGGGTTGCATACTTATGATTATGGCTGTTATTATCGCTAACACCAAAATGGAACAACGTTTCTAAAAAAAACTCTCACCTTTTTAAGCGAGAGTTTTTTAATTATTAATTATGCGCTTTTGTGTTTATGCTATAACTTCTTGCTTCTTAAACTGCATTTCATAAAGCGCTTTATATTGACCGTCTGCAATATTCATCAATTCCTCATGAGTACCAAGTTCAACAAGCTCACCTTCATTAATAACTGCGATTCTATCTGCGTTTTTAATTGTTGAAAGCCTGTGAGCAATAATAAATACTGTTCTATCTTGCATCAAATTATCCATCGCCTTTTGAACGATAGCTTCTGATTCATTATCGAGTGCAGAAGTAGCTTCATCTAAAATTACAATAGGCGCATTTCTAAGCATAGCACGAGCAATCGCAACACGCTGTCTTTGTCCACCAGAAAGAGTTAATCCTCTTTCTCCAAGCAAAGTATCTAAACCTTCTGGTAAACTCTGTATCATTTCTTGTAAATGAGCAGATTCAATTGCCTTATTCAATTCTTCAACAGATGCATTAGGATTGCCCATCATAATATTTTCTTTTATAGTTCCTGTAAATAAGAAATTATCTTGGAACACCATTGAAATATTTTGGCGAAGAGAATTTAGTGAAAAATCTCTTACATCAACACCATCAATAGTAATTGAACCTGATTGAATATCATAAAATCGCGGAATCAAATTAACTAAAGTTGATTTACCACCACCAGAATTTCCAACAACGGCAAGAGTTTCATTCTTAGAAACATTCAAGTTTAAGTTTTTAAGTACTGGATGTTCTGGAATATATTCAAAATTAACATTTTTAAATTCAATATTTGTATTTAAACCTTTCAATTCAATTGGATTTTTGCGATCAACAATTTCAGGTTCTAAATCAAACAACTCAAATACACGACCTAAAGCAACAAACAAATTTTGGATATTTGTCAATGTATTACCTAAAGTTTTAACAGGTTTGTACAACAACAATAATGATGTAACAAATGAAGCAAAACTACCAGCAGTCATTTCTCCAGCATTAATTAAATATGTACCAAAGCCCAAAACTGTGGCAATACCAACAGATGCAATCAAGTACATAATTGGAGACATCCAACCAGAACGTTTATACAATGACATATTTACGTTAAAAGAATTCCAAGTTTGTTCTTTAAAGTATTTATTCTGTCTATCTTGTAGCTGATATGCAGCCATAACTTTATTACCAGAATAAGTTTCATTTATGTTGGTTGTAATATTACCACCAATAACCATATTCTTATTTGATGCTGCCTTAATTCTTTTTCTGATAAGTGCTACCGGAACAAATGCAACACATAGAACAAATACGCCGATAAAAGCAAGTTTCCATGAGCTGTAAATCATAACCGCAATTAAGCCTAAAGCGCCAAATACACTTGTCGTAATAGTTTTTATTTGATCAATAATACCTGCAGATGCTGTTTGCGGGTCGTTCATGTATCTTGAAATAATGATACCTGATGAATTTTCATCAAAAAATTGCGGATGCATATGAATTAATCTATCAAACAAATCGAACTTAACATCATTGGTTATTCTTTGAGAAGTCCAAGTAGAAAGATATCCATTCAAATATCTTAAAACACCTTGGAATGCAGCAAAAAGTATAACACCGACAGGCAAAATATATGCCATTTGTAAACTTGTAATAGTAACATCATGATTAAATAAGGCGAATTCAAAAGTTTTTCCGCCTATAACATAATCCATATAAGGTTTTAAAGCAAAAGCTGTTACACCATCTAACAAACCAAGTGGTATTGCTACTAAAAACCCTAAAACAATTCTCACCATATAAGGTTTTATGTATGGGAAAATTCTTGACAATAACCAACCATATTTAAACGAATTTTGTGCTGTTGTTGCATTTAATTTCATATACTATCTCTATCTTCCTTTATAATATCCCACTTCTATAATAACACAAATATCCCTTGGTTTGAACATTATGAACTTTTGTTATTTAACACAAATGATAATACTAGAATTACAGCGACCGCACTAAAAAAGGTCGGCAGAACCGACCTTGTAAATGGTTGCGGGAGCTGGATTTGAACCAACGACCTTCGGGTTATGAGCCCGACGAGCTACCAGACTGCTCCATCCCGCGTTATTCAGTTTGTATAATCTATTATGCACGCTAAAAACTAAAAATCAAGTCCATTATTCAAAACATATTATTTGTTGCAAATCAATATGCTTTATATTAAAATTATACTAACTTTTTAAGGAAAGAAAGGTGAAATTAAATTATTCCTTCACTGGGCCGCAGCCGTAAAGTCGGAACGCTTAAAAAGGGTTATGTACCTCGAGCAACAGGAATTTAAGAATGAAAAAGATTATTTATTTTATTTTATTTTGCATGATTGCATGCCCTGCTTATTCTATTGAAGAAAAGCATATTGATTTAGAACCGATATTTTTAAAACTAGAAGATGAAGAAGAAGTTGAAGAGCCTTCCAACATTCTTTTTGGTGAAGCAAAACAAAAAGAGATTTATTCACTTGATAATTACATGGAATCCGAACGCAGTAGAAGTGCAAATATTGATGTAATTTCTCGTGAAGATATTAAAAATCAAAACACACCATCATTTTCACAATTATTAAATCAAGTCGGTAGTGTTACCACACAAAACTCAGGTTCTGACGGTAACGTAACAACCGTTCGTGTCAGAGGAACCGACAGAGTAAGATTTACGATAGATGGTGTTAGAGCAGACAGACCATCATTAACAACACCAGGCGTTGAATCACAGTTTTTCTTAGCTGACGACATGGAAAGAATTGAAGTTGTTAAAGGACCTCAAGGCAATGTTTTAGGTACAAATGCCTCAGGTGGTGCAATTGCCGTTGAAACAAGACGAGGCAAAGGACCATTAAGTATAGAACACGAATCTGGCATGGGGAATTATGGTGGTTTTAAAGAGCGTTTCGCTATAATGGGAGGCGACACAAAAAAAGATTATTATATTTCAACCACATGGAATAAAAGTTCCGGAGGAATGAGAACATCAAATTTCGGTAGAATTTATAATGACGGATTTAATGCATTAAATGTTGTTACCAATTTTGGTGTAAGATTACTGGACAACAAAGCCGAATTAAGAGATGTTTTTAGATTTTCAAATTCTAAAAAAGGATTGGGAATAGGTTACGACAACGCCACTTATTCGTACTACAACGATCCAAATAATTATGCAAAAAATATTGACGTAATGAACTCTTTGAGCTTTAAACATAAACCAAACGATATTTACAACTACGATGTAAAATTCGGACTATACCACAATAGAAACAAAAATTACACATTACAAGACAGTATATCACCTGATGAATATTCTCTATCTTCTATAAATAGCACACGTCTTAATTTTATGACCCAACACAACTTTAAATACAAAGAATGGAATACTTTGTCTGTTGGGTATAATTTAGAAAATGAATTTATAGATGGAGACTCAAATTCTTTAATGTACGGGACTTGGGCACCATTTCCAATGAATCAATTCAACTCAAAATACAACGGTTCTGTTATACAAAATGACGTTTATATCAACGACGTAATCAACATTAAAGATAAATTATTTATTCGTGGCGGTTCAAGATTAATAAGCAACTCAGAATACGGAACATATGTAACGCCAAATGTATCAGCGGCTTTAGTACTTCCAACATTCAAACTAAAAGGCGCAGAAACAAAATTTAGAGGTTCTTGGGGGCAAAGTGTAAACACTCCGACACTATATCAAAGATATGGTGGATTTAGAGATAGTTGGATGGCTTGGACTGGCAACAGCAATTTAAAAGCTGAAAAAATGACCAGCTGGGATCTTGGTCTAGAACAAAGTTTTATGGATAACAAATTAAAATTTGAGTTCGGATATTTTAATAGTGACTACAAAGATTATTTAGCAGCTTATTACACAATGGATCCTATCACATGGTACACAACCGGCCACTACATAAATATTGATGAAGCTAGAATCCAAGGTTACGAAGCCAAAGCTACTTGGAAGCCTAATGAAAAAATAAAATTCGTTTTAAATTACACATACACCGATTCAGAAGATAAAAATACAGGATTTGCACTTCCTGCAACACCTAAAAACCGATTAAACGGTCTTGTGTATTGGACACCTGTAGAAAGATTCAATATGTACATGGGATTAGAAACAGCATCTGAACGCTCAATGAGTTCCGCATCAGCTGACACAACACCAGGTTATGTTGATGGCAAAATCGGTGCAAATTTACGACTATTTTCTAAAAACGGTTTGAGCGTATATCTAAAAGCAAATGTTTCAAATTTATTCAATCAAAACATTTGCATGTATAAGAACACAATGAATAACATGTATTATTACTCGCCTAAAATTCGTTTTATGACAGGAATATTTTTGAAGTATAATTTACCTGAGAAGGAAAAAGTGTAGAATGAGTAGCAATAATATTAGAAAAATCAGCATAATAACTATTTTAATAATATTATTCATATCAGCATTGTGCTGTTCTTTATTCTATAATCTTTCACCAGAAAACAGTTCCATTATTTTAGAATTTATCAGAATTCCTAACACTATAAAAGCTATAATTGCAGGCTCGTCCTTGGCCATTGCTGGAATGATTTTACAAGCTATTACAAGAAACCCCTTGGCTGACCCATATTTAACAGGATTGTCATCAGGAGCAGGTTTGGGAATTGTTCTTTCCATACTTTATTTTAATAGCATAAATTATTCTCTATTTGGATTTATTGGCGCTTTACTAACATCAATTTTAGTAATATGTTTAAGTGGATTTTCAAAATTTTCAATTTCTAAATTAATTCTTATAGGGTTATCAATTAATATTTTGGCAAGTTCCGTAATTGCATTTTTAATTCTCACGAATTCTGAAAAAGCATATGCTATGACACTTATACTTTCAGGTGGATTCAGTTCCGCAGACACCTCAAAAACTTTGCTGATAACTTTATTTTTAATTGCTTTAACAATTTGCATTTTCTTGATTCCAAAATTAAATTTGATGAGAATTGATTCAACATTGACATTTAACTCTCTCAATAAAGTTATAAAATACAATATTACATTTATAATACTATCAGCATTTTTAACGTCTATTGCAGTATTTACAGCAGGAATTTTGGGCTTTGTTGGAATTATTGTACCTCATTTAGCTAAAATACTTGTAGGAAATGACTTTAGAATATTAATTTTCACAAACTTTCTACTTGGCGGATTAATATTATTAATTTCTAATTTTATCTCGACTAATCTGATAGCACCAATACAAATACCATTAGGAATTGTTATTGCATTTATAGGAGTCCCTATTTTCATATTTTTCTTATTAAGGAGGGATTTTGAATGATAGAAATTAAAAGCCTTAACCTTAATTTTGATAATAAACCTATATTCAAAAACGTAGACTTAACTATACCTGAAAACAAAATTACAATGATTGTAGGGCCTAATGGGACAGGGAAAACTACATTATTTAAAGTTTTAAATGGTCAAATAAAAACTAAATGCCACATTAAAAACACATTCAAAAAAGTATTTTATCTTCCACAAAAAATATACTATTCTAAAGGTATAACAACTTATGACTATGTTTCATCTATATTATTCAAAAATAGTTGGAAATGGTTTTTAAACAATTCTGAGAAGCAACAAGTTTACGATACATTAGAACAAATGGATCTGTTAGACAAACAGAATTTAGAAATTGACAAACTAAGTGCAGGTGAAATACAGCGAGCAAATATTGCGATGGGATTACTTTCAGGTGCTGATTTGTTTTTACTTGATGAACCTACTTCAAATATGGACTTGGTAAACCAAATCAAAACTCTTGATATAATAAAAAAAATGACACAATCTGGTATCTCTGTTGCGATAATAATGCACGACTTAAATCTTTCTGCAAGTTATGGCGATTACTTTATCGGAATTAGCCAAAAACATGAAGTTTTCAAAGCAGATAAAAAAAATTTCTTCACTCCTGAAATACTAAACGAGATATACAACATAAGCTTTAAAGTAATTAACAATGATGAAAAATTCTATGTACAAATTTTTAATTAGCACTTTAATAACAGTATTGTTATGCAATGCCACCATCGCACAAGAGGTTGAAAAAACTTTTGTAAGTCTTTCACCTGCTCTGACGGAAATAATGTATGAGCTAGGAGCAGAAAACATGTTATTAGGGGTTTCTAATTCATGCACATACCCTAAAGAAGCTCAAAAAAAAGAAAAAATTGGCGACAGTTTTTTTATAAATGAAGAAAAAATAATTCAAATAAAACCGAATTATATCTTAGCTTTAGACTCATCTGAATTTGCACTTAATAAATTTAAAAAAATGGGCATTACTCCGATATGCCTAAAATACAAATCTATTGAAGATATTCACAAAAACATATTAAAAATTGGCGAAATAACAAATAAGGACATAAATGCCCAAAAATTAGTAGAAAAGTCATCTAAAAAAATCGATTCTATTCAAACACACAATTCAAAACGTATTTTATACTTAGTGCAAACAGAACCAATGATTACAATAGGGCAAAAAAGCTTCATATCTGATGTTATTAAAAAGTCTGGACATATTTCAATAACTGCAGATATCAATTCATATTATCCCGTTGTTACGGAAGAATTTTTAATAAAAGAAATTCCAGATGTGATAGTAGTTAGCAACTTTACAGATAATTCAAGAATTAAAAAACTGTTTCCTAACACTAAAATTATAATTATGCCAGAGGAACTCAATGATATAATTAATCGCCCTGGTCCAAGAATATACAAGAGTGTAGAATTCTTTGCAGGACTATAATGTTAATGACTTTTTATAGCCCCCCAAGCGCGTATTGTTCCTCGTTCATATTTGAGTAAAAAATAATCCCCCTCTTTTATATATTCGATAGAAGCTTCCATATGAATTTTTTCTTCGTCTAAAGGCATTCCTTTTTTAGCTCGTTTTTTATTTGTTTTTTCTCTTTCTTTTTTACGCTTTTCTACAATCTTTTGATATTCTTTATCATTATTTTGATTAAAGGCTTCTTTATCCTCCTCAACTTTAAAAACAGGAACAATCGCCAATGGATTTTTTGTTTCCATAATAATTAGAAAATCTCTTTCATCTGAAAGTGCCAATTCATAATGACCAGGAGGAATTAAATTACCTTCATCGTCTTTTATTTGATCAATTATACTTAAGATCGGATAATCAGAATCTCTCAATGAATATCTATAAATAGCCTGAGACCCAAGTGTAACACCACCAGTTGGTCTTGGCATAATCGGATTCGGACGGATTTCTGGATGCATTAAAACAGCTTCTGTATAAATTCCTTCAAGCATTATTCTAACCCCTCAATAAGCTTTTTAATTGCATTATTGATTTCGTCAAAATTTTTACCTAAGGCATTTTCAGTTCCCACAAAAATCAACGACAAATATTTTTGCGAATTCCCTAAATTATTTTCTTTTAAAAGTAATCTATAACTTTCTCTCATAAGACGCTTAAGACGATTACGCTTTACTGCACGTTTATGAACTTTTTTACTAACAACAAAACCGACTTTTGTTAATGTATCTTCTTTCTTTAGGATGCCTGCAAACAAAGTTACTCCACCCTTATGGGAGGAGTTTTTAACTTTATATGTTGCTTTAAACGCGGATCTGTTTTTTAATCTATATTGTTTTGGTAACATTTTCCGCCTTTCAATTTTAAATGCTATTCAAGCAATTAAGCACGTTTTTTAGCAGTGATAGCTAATTTATGACGACCTCTAGCACGACGTCTGTTTAATACTTCACGTCCGCCTGGAGTTGCCATTCTAGCTCTAAAACCGCTAACACGTTGTCTTTTTACTTTTGTTCCTTCTAGTGTACGTCTCATTTTTTTATTCCTTTTTATTTATATTTGTCGTATGATTTTTATGTTAAATGAAAAAAACTTAATAGTCAACACAAAACAAGTGTGAGGTTAAATAATATGAACAAAAAATTAGGTTTTATTGGTTGCGGCAAAATGGCAAGCGCAATTATTAAAGGAGTTTTAGCATCAGGAAAAGATTACGAAATTAAAGGCTCTGAAATAAACCCTGAAGTCGCCGAGCAAGCACAAAAACGTTTAGGTATACCTGTTTTAACCGACAATAAAATGCTTGCAATTGATAGTGATGTAATCATTATTGCAGTAAAACCTAACTATGTTGTTCAAGTTTTAGAAGATATAAAAAATGAATTAACTCCTGAAAAATTAATTGTATCAATTGCGGCAGGTGTTAACACAGAAAAAATAGAGAACGTAATTGGCAAACACAGAATTGTTAGGGTTATGCCAAATACTCCTGCTTTAGTTTTAGAAGGTATGAGCGGAGTCTGCAAAGGTAAATATGCAACTGACAATGATGTTGCATTTGTTGTAGGTTTGCTTTCAGCAATAGGTAAATGCATTGAAGTAAAAGAAAATCAAATGGATATAGTTACAGCCATTTCAGGCTCCGGTCCAGCATTTTTCTACAAAGTTATAGAAGATATGGCTCGTGCTGGAGAAAAATTAGGCCTAGACTATAATAAATCGTTAATGCTGGCAACTCAAACAGCTTTAGGCTCTGCAAAAATGGTTTTCGACAGAGGCGAGCTACCAGTACAAACCTTAATAGATAACGTTGCAACTAAAGGTGGCTGTACTTTTGTTGGAATTACAACAATGAACGAAGAAAATTCTGACAAATTG
Organism: Candidatus Gastranaerophilaceae bacterium; assembly: GCA_045652525.1. Taxonomy (GTDB): domain Bacteria; phylum Cyanobacteriota; class Vampirovibrionia; order Gastranaerophilales; family Gastranaerophilaceae; genus SIG32. Next base: position 150,562 of record JAZRUK010000018.1, read on the forward strand.
TTTTTTGATGTAATTGATAAAACAGCCAAAAAAGCAAATGAACTAGGTAAATAAACTAGATAATTTCATCTGCCATTGCCAAAAATTCAATTATATTCATAATTTTAGGATGTTTTTTGCCAACAAAACCTTCATTTATTCCTATAATGCATGCCGGACAAGATGTTAATATAATATCTGCATTTGTTTCTGCTAAATTTTTAGCTTTTTCTCGAGCCATTTTGAATGATAGTTTTGGGTTATGAACAGAAAACTCGCCCGAAAATCCGCAACAATCGTCATAATTTTTAGCCTGAATATATTGAACATTTTCACACTTTTCAAAAAGAGGTTTTAAGAAAGCATCACTTTTTAAGTGACAAGGCTTATGGAATGTAATTTTCAACGGCTTTTTAAATATAAATTTTTTCTTTTGTATTGCTAAAAAATGACAAATATTTGCGACATTATTTTCTAATCCATCATAGTTTTTTAATGTACTTTCACAACTTGCACAATCCGTAATAACATAATCATATTTACCTTTTAGCAATTCTAAATTGTGATTTTGGGCTTCTTCATATCTTGCGATATTCCCACTTGATAGAAACGGAATTCCACAACAATCAAACTCTTTTTCAATTAATTCAATATCAAAATTTGATAACACTTTTTTCATTGCAATTTCTGATTTTGGATAAATTGCATTAGCGCACCCTTTAAAATATAAAAGTTTAGTTACACCATTATTTTCTAACTGAACAACTTCCTTTGAAAACAATGAAATTAGTCTATTAAACACCTTTTTAGATTGTAAAAATTGAGTTATTTTACCATACAAAGTATCTTTTACGTATTCTGATTTTGCAGTTGAAAAAATTTCACATACATCAATATCAGAAGGGCAGAAATCTTTGCATTTCCCGCATTTTAAACACATATCAAGATATTTGTTTATAGTTTTGGAAAGTTTTAAATCGCCTTTCAAAACCCCCTTAAGCATAACAAATTTCCCACGCGATACGGCACAATCATTACCCGTAAGCTTATATATCGGACAAACTTCTTGACATTTTCCGCATTTTGAACATTTATTAATTTGGTCTTGAAAATCTGATAATTTTTTCATAATTATACCAGTGCACCATGTGATGCATCACTAACATTTTTAGCATATTTAGCCAAATAACCAGATTTAACTTTTAATTCAAATGGCTTTAAGTTTTGTCGTCTTTCTTGCAATACTTTTTCGTCTACACAAAGCTCTATTGAACGCTTTTCTATATCAATTACAATTTTATCACCGTTTTCAACCAAGGCAATTACGCCACCATTTGCGGCTTCGGGACAAACGTGTCCGATACAAATTCCCCTTGTTGCTCCTGAAAATCTTCCGTCTGTAATTAGGGCACAAGATTTTCCAAGACCTTTACCGACTAAAAGAGAGGTTGGTGCGAGCATTTCACGCATACCAGGACCACCTACAGGGCCTTCATAACGAATTATAATAACATCGCCGGCTTTTATTTTGTCATTTTCTAAAGCAGTCATCGCATCTTCTTCACTATCAAAAGTTTTTGCAACACCCTCAAATTTTAAACATTCAGGATCTATACCCGAAATTTTTGTCACGCAACCACCTTCAGCCAAATTACCGTATAGAACTCCCAATCCTGCTTGAGTGTATACAGATTTTTCATAAGACGGAATTATTTTTTCGTCACTCCAAGCCGAATTTGCAATTTCGTACGTTTTCAAATCTGAAACTGTAGCGGTATTTTTCAACAAAGCTTTCAAAGATTTCAACACCGCAGGGATTCCACCTGCATAATGGAAATCAGTCATTGTTAAACTTGATGACGGATTAATTTTAACGATTTGATGAATTTGACGACTGAGTTTATCAAAATCATCAATAGTAATATCAATTTCACCAGCATTAGCAATCGCCAACAAATGTAAGAAGGTATTTGTAGATCCACCTAAGGCTAAAGCTGCAACAATTGCATTTGTAAGTGCATCTTTTGTAATAATATCAGACGGTTTTACATCTTTTTTAACCAATTCAACAATTTGCATTCCACTATCAAATGCTATTCTGCGTTTTTGAGAAGATACCGCAGAAGCTGATGAACAATAAGGTAAACTCATACCCAAAACTTCAGCCAAACAAGCCATAGTGTTTGCCGTATACATTCCTTGGCAAGCACCAGCTGATGGACAAGAATTTTCTTCCATTGCCAACAAATGTTCTTCAGTAATCTCACCTTTTCTAAAGCGACCTACAGCTTCAAATGAACCTGTAACCATAGTTAACTTATTTTCACCACGACAAACACCATCAAGCATAGGGCCAGCCGTAACAATAATGGCAGGAATGTTTAATCTTTGAGCTGCGATGATCATACCTGGTGTAATTTTGTCGCAATTTGAAAGTAGCACAATCCCATCTAATTGATGAGCAGCAGCAACACTTTCAACACAATCTGCAATCAAATCTCTTGATGGCAAAGAATATCTCATTCCACTATGTCCCATTGCAATACCGTCACAAATAGCAGGAACTCCAAAAACAAAAGCTTGACCACCTGCAGAATGAATTCCTTTTTCGATTTGGCGTTCCAAATCTCGCATTCCAATATGCCCTGGAACTAAATCAGAAAATGAACTAGCTATACCTATAAACGGAGCCTTCATATTATTTTTGCTTACTCCTGTCGCCATTAAAAGCCCTCTATGAGGTGTTCTTGCTATTCCTTTTTTAACGTTATCACTTTTCATAATTTTATCCTGTTATTTTTACAATATCAAAATTTTCATCCCATTCAATTTCCCCTTTAATATCTATCGAATGGTAATTATAAATATTTTCTACTAATAGTGGTGAAAATAAATTCATTTTCCCAAGTTTTTTTACAACATCTGGTAAAAGGCTTGTGCTCCCTGCTAAAGTTCCTTCTTTAGATGTTGCTTTTTCACCGTCAAAATAAATTATTTCACCAGCAAAACTCATCTCTTTCAAATCACTTTTTGTAATTGGTAAACAATCTGAAATTAACAATATTTTGCCTAATGGTTTTGATTTAAATACTAATTTTAAAGCCACATCAGATACGTGTACACCATCTGCTATAACTTCAGTATAAACATCATCATTAACCAAGGCTGAAAGAGCTGTTGAATTACCTCTATGCGAAATCGGTGACATCGCATTAAATAAATGTGTAACAGCGTTACATCCTGACAAATCGCCACCAACACAATGCCCTGCCTGAACCTTTACACCTTTTATTTTTAAGTAATTTATTAACTCTGAATTTTTATCCAATTCCGGTGCTAAAGTAACTATTTTGATAAAATCATCTTCAATTAATTTGTAATTTTCAATAGTTGGTTCTAAAAATAATTCTGGATTGTGAATACCTTTTTTTTCGGAATTTAAAAATATTCCTTCTAAATGAATACCCAATATTTTTGCCATATCAGAAGTTTGCAATTCAGAAGCTTCTTTAATTATGGCAATCTGTTTTTTAATATTTTCAACAGTGTCTGTAACTAAAGTCGGAAAAATTCCGCCAATACCGTGTTTTTTAATTTCTTTTGACAGATACAAAACATCTTCAACCTTGCAGTTACTAAAATCAACTCCAAAAGCCCCATGAAAATGTTGCTCTATCAAAAGCTTTGTCTTCATCTTAAACGCCCTCAAATATTTTTCTTGCTTCTTCTCTATCATCAAAATGAATAGTTCGATCTTTTAGGATTTGATAATCTTCGTGACCTTTACCCGCTATCACAATAACATCATTATTATGAGATATTGATTTTAAAAGCTCAATTGCACGCCCTCTATCAATTTCCACAGAAACTTTATCTGGATTAACTGATTTCAAACCAGCAATAATATCTGTAATAATTTGCTGAGGATCTTCACTTCTTGGATTATCTGATGTAATAACAATTTTATCTGCAATTTTTTCGGCAATAGCACCCATTTTAGGACGTTTTGTTGCATCTCTATCACCACCACAGCCGAACAAGCAAATCAAATTACCTTCTTTAGGTGTAATTTCTCTTGCAGAATTTAATACATTTTCTAATCCATCAGGAGTGTGTGCATAATCCACGATAACTAAAGGTTTTTTTGCTACCACTTCAAATCTGCCTGCGACTCCTTTTATTTGTTCTAGAGCTCTCAATGCAACTTCAACATCAATTCCAATTGCCAAAGATGCGGTAATTGCAGCTAAAACATTATAAACACTAAACATTCCGTTCATATGCAAACTTACTCTATATTCTTTTTCTGGAGTAACAAGCGTAAATTCTGCACCATTTAATGAAAAATCAATATCTTTTGCTATCACATCTGCATTATTTTTTATGCCATATGTGTATTTACGCACATCTTCAGGTACTACACTTAAGAACTTTTCACCATATTCATCATCTATATTTATTACAGCAAAATTACCCTCTTTTAAATTTTTGAAAAGAATAGATTTTGCTTCGAAATAATTTTCCATCGTAATATGATAATCTAAATGGTCTTGGGTTAAATTAGTTAATATAGCTCCATCAAAACGACAACCACCAACCCTGTTTTGTTCTAATGCGTGAGAACTAACTTCCATAACAACATTGTCTATTTTTTCAACGTCTTTAATCATTCTAAGCATTGCCTGTAATTCAGGAGCTTGTGGTGTTGTATGTTTTGCATCTCTATATTCGCCATGTGAAGATAATTTATATCCTAAAGTCCCGATTAATGCACATTTTTGCTGATTTTCTTCAAATATTTTTTGCATCAAATGTGTAACTGTTGTTTTGCCATTTGTACCTGTTATACCAATTAAATTCAAACCTAAAGAAGGTCTTGAATAAAATCTGTCTGCAATATCTGCAATTTTATGACGAGTATTTCTAACTACAACTTGAGGAATTTTTATATCGACTGGTCTTTCAACTAAAAGAGCAACTGCACCACTATCAATAGCCATTTGAGCATATTCATGGCCATCGGTATGTTCACCAACTAAACATATAAATATATCACCCTGTTTTGTTGTTTGCGAATTGTAAGATATTCCACTCACTTCCACACTTTTAAAATTTACCAAATCTTTATAATCTAAATACTCTATTAATTCTTCAAGTTTCATTATTGCTCCTTAGTTTTTCTTTTGTGGGGATACTTTGTCTTGCTTCAAATTTAAAATTCTTGCAGTTTGCTCAGCTACTTCGTAAAAGACAGGACCTGCAACCGTATTACCCCAAACAGGACCGACTTTTGCGCTATCGACACAAACATAGATCAATATTTGAGGATCTGATGCTGGCAAATACCCAATTGTTGAAGTATAAGAAAGCCCTGTATATCCAGCTCCACCTTCTTTTGGTTTATTAGAAGTACCGGTTTTTGCTGCAACATTATACTTTGCCATTTTAATAGCTGACTTACCGTTATTTACACTAGCGGCCAATAATTTTGTAATAGTTTGTGCAGTTTCAGGTGAAACTACCTGAACAGATTGAACCTTATGTTCCAGTTCTTCTGGAGAATATTTTATAATATGAGGCGTTACACGAACACCGTTATTTGCCAAAGCAGACATTGCTGAAACCATTTGCATAGCAGAAACTGATGTTCCATATCCATAAGACATTGTTGCGTGAATACCTTTATCCCATTTATGCCAAGCTGGTAATAAGCCTGCAGATTCTCCTGGCAAATCGATACCAGATTTTTGACCAAAACCAAATTTTTTCAACATATCATAGAACTCTTTTGAGCTCATTGTTTTTGCAACATTAATAGAACCAATATTACTTGAATGTTCAAACAAATATTCCAACGAAATCATACCCGGATTTGGATGTTTGTCGTAATCATAATTTCGGATTTGCCATTTACCAATAGTAGTTTTACCTGTATCAAGCACTTTAGTATGTTCATTAATTTTGCCCAATTCCATTGCACTGGCAACAGTAATTGGTTTAAATGTAGAACCAGGCGGGAATACGTCAGTTAAACTCCAATTTTTAATTTGCAAATTACTTGCATTTTTATAATTATTTGGATCGTATGTTGGGTAAACCGCATAAGCAAGAATTTCACCATTTTTAGGGTTCATAACAATAACGGTACCACGCAAAGCTTCTTTCTCTCTAATCATTTTTTGAAGCTCTTTTTCGCAAACATGTTGAATTGCTGCATCAATAGTTAGTGTGATATTTTCACCTTTTGGATTGGTTGTAGTTGCAACTGGGTCTGTCGTAAAGTCATAAATAATTTTACCATCACGAGTTCTTTGATAACGCACAGCGTGTTCAACGTGTTCAAGCTTGTCTTTTGCAGTATATTCAACACCATTTGCAATATCCGCATCAAAATTATAATATCCAAGCACGTGTGCAGCCAAATTTCCTTGAGGATATGTACGAGTACTTTTTTTACCCATACTAATTTCTCTTAATTGTAATTTAGAGATCTCTTTTGCAGTTTTCTTATCAATATCTTTTTTTATTGTAATTACAGGCCCTGGTTTTTTAAGCATTGTCAACAATTGCGAATAAGGCATCTCTAAAATAGGGGATAATTTTTTTGCCAATTCTTCTGGTGTTGAATCATAGCTTTGTGGGTGAGCGTAAACATCCATATAAATCTTATCTGTAGCTAGTTTTATACCATTTCTATCAAAAATATCCCCACGCATAACAAAATTTCTGCTTATACGTTGGTTTCTCGCTTTTACTCTATATTTACCAACATCAACAATTTGGACTACAAATAAATATATTGCCAATAATGCAGCAAAACCTATAAAAAATATCTGCAAAGCCGCAAGCAATTTGTCAAAGCTTCTAACTCTCTTTTCTTTTAGATTTTCTTGACTGCGTCTTCTCAATTTTACTCCCCACTTTATTTCATTTTATCATAAGGACATGTAAAAGTTGTAAATATTAAATAAAATTACAAAATTATTTTGTTTTTGCTGTATTATGTTGATATGAAAAAATGGTTTATCATTTGGGGAGTTTTGTTAATCGGACAAGCAGCTTTTTCTTTAGAAGTTGTTTATCCTAAAAAATCTAACGTAAAAATCAACTCTCCATCAACTTTTTTTGTAGGATCATCAGATCCTGACGAAGTATTAACAATCAATGGTCAAACTGTTGAAGTCCACGAATCAGGTGGTTTTGCTCATGTCGTAAATTTAGAAGAAGGCGTTAATCACTTTGAAATAATTTCGGGCGAAAATATTTTGAACTATACAATTAATAAACCTAAAAAAAATATTGGTCATAAAAACACACCGCCAAAGCTTGTTCAATATTCATCACCAAAAGAATTTCTTACATCTGTGGATAATTCACCTCTTAGAACGACTCCTGTTGACAGCGGTATAAATAGGATTTCACACTTCCCTGAAGGAATGCCTTTGATTGTTGACGGAGAAAAAAGCAGTTTTTATCGAGTAGTGTTAGGTAAAAACAAAAAAGCTTGGATTTCAAAACGGAATGTCAAAGCTTTTGAAGGGAAGTTAAATGAACCTGCAACCATATTAGGTTACGAATATAAAGACACAAAAGACTACTACACTTTCACTTTTCACCTAGACAAAAAAACACCGTATGAAATAATCGAAGGTAACATATTTTATTTAAAATTTTATAACGTAAAAGACAACCCCGAAAACACTTACACATTTTCTTTCCCATATGCTACAGCATCTGGTACACACAAAATAATCGGATATAGTGGCGAATACAAAGGAAATGACTTCATTTGGAAAATACGTAAATTCCCAGAAATTAATCGTAGACAACCTCTTAAAAATATTACTATCACTATTGATGCCGGACACGGCGGAAAAGATGCTGGCGCCATCGGTTGCTTTGGTGACAAAGAAAAAGACGTGGTTTTATCCATTTCAAAACATCTAGAAAAAGAACTCAAAAAGCGAAATGCAAATGTCGTAATGACAAGAACTGACGATTCATATGTTGAATTACAAGAACGTGTAAAAATTGCAAATGATAAAGACTCTATGTTTTTGCTTTCTATTCACGGGAACGCACTTCCTGACCATTTAAACCCTTTAGAACACAAAGGCACAAGTATTTATTTTTACTACAACCAAGCAAAACTTCTAGCAGCAAATATTCTTTTAACAATGAATGAGCAACTGCAAACACACAATGACAAAATTCGTCAAGGAAGTTTAGCGTTAGTACGAAACACAAATGCCTTAAGCATTTTGATAGAGGTTGCGTATCTTATTAACCCTGAAGATAATGCGATGTTGATAAACCAAGATTTTCAAAAAAAATGTGCAAAAGCAATTGCTGACGGTATTGAAAATTACTTAACTCAAGAAGATACGGAAGATTAAAAAAAAGGAGCCATTAGGCTCCGTTGGAATTAAGAATAGCTGGAAGTATGAAAAAGATTTAATTATATTAAACCTTTTGCATACCGCATTAACAATTACCCACATGTCTAATTCTTTGTAGAAAAATGTAGTTATCATTATGTTTAAATTACCAATGATTTATATGTGAAAACTTTTTACAATTTTCATATGAATAAATTTTTGACAATTTTGCATGAAACACGATTTTGGAAAATCCTTTTTTTCTTATTTTTAACTTTGGTTTGCTACGTATGGATAAAAATACTGACAAACACTTATATCACAATCCAATTTGATGAACTTGAGCCATTTGAAGCAAATATGCCTTTGTATTATAAAGGTTTCAAAGTGGGCAAAACACGCTCAATTGAACCAAGCAAAGACTTTAAACACACACTTATCAAAGCAGTAATAAATTATAATGATTTAAAACTACCTAAAAACACAACTGCTATCGTAAAAAAGCGAAACAAAGGCGAATACAGAAAAGCATTAGATTACATTGAACTTGAATATCCAGATTCACCTTCAATAGTTTTTCTAAAAACAGGTTCCGTAATAAAAGGGACATCCTCTCTTGACTGGGAAACATTATTTTCTCAACAAGCAAGTGACGGAAAACTTGACGGCTTGGCTGATAGTGTAACAGACATTTTAGACAATTTAAACGAAACAATAAAAACTTTAACACTGGTATTTACAACCATAAACGATATTTTAGCAGAAAACAGACCGAATTTTTTAAATGCCAGTACAAATTTATCAAACACCACAACAAATTTTTATAACATTTCTGACAGAATTAGTAATTCACTTTCAGATGAACGATTAGACAACGTATCCAGTGGGTTTGAAAACACTTCTCAAAACCTTGATAACACATCTAAAAATATTGAAGAAATTACTAGTAACATAAACCAAATGATGCCATATATAGATGCTACAATAATAGACCTAAACTCTACAATATGTAATGTAAACAAGATCTCTTGCGGAATTCTCCAAACCCTAAAAAAACGTATGGGACTTTTAAAGATAATGCTCGGCAAACCAATTGATTAATGTATTGCCAATACTAAAAAAAAATGGTAAGATAAAAACGTTATTAAATAGTAAGGTATATAGGAGAATTTTCTATGTTTAAAAACGTTGTCACACAAGGCTTTAAGCCATTAGGGGGGGGGTAGAAACGCTCTCCTAGCAAGACTTTCGGCGTTTACTTTAGCTGAGGTCTTAATTACTTTAGGTATTATTGGTGTAGTTGCTGCTATGACTATTCCTACACTTGTGGCTGATTACCAAGATAAAAGTTTTAATACTGCGGCTACTGTGTTTCAAAGAAAGCTCGGGGAAGCTCTTAAAGTTATGAATAGTCAAATGACTTTAGCTGGACATAATTCTACTGAAGATTTTGTTAAAGAATTAAGTAAACATATTAAAGTTACTAA
>JAZRUK010000019.1:0-15172 GCA_045652525.1 Candidatus Gastranaerophilaceae bacterium
AACAAAATATATAAAAAGATTGTGTAATAAAAAAAATATCCAACCAAAAACCAATAATCAAAAGAAATAAAATTATTTAAAAGAAAAAAGAATAAAATTGTGCCGATAGTTAAATTTCCTAAAAAAGATAAAATATTCGCACTAAAAAAAGTTTTAATATCCATACAAAAATAATAACACAAGGAGATTTTAAATGAAACAATACAAAGATCAAAAAGGAAACTATTCTTTAAACCCCAAAAAATTGTTCAGTAATAAAATAGTAAATGATACTATTAAATATCAACAAAAATACGGCTTTAATATTGGAGAAAATAACTCAACTTGGAATAATGAAGCCGATGCTTTTAAACATACATATATGCAAGCAATTTTAGCTTTAAGAGGTAATCAACAAATTGCAAAAATATTAGGAGATAATCATGAAAAAAGTGGGGCTAACCGAGGTCAACCTTTAGGTGAAGATAACATGGATCGTTGGAATAATCAACAAGGTCGTAATATTGCTAATGAAATTATAAAAGAATATGGTTTGCAGGTGAAATTATACCCAAATACAAAATTGAGCGATATTATTGCAGAAAAAGTTATAGAAAAAATGCAACAAGGTGATTTAATTACAAAACCTAATGATACAAGAATATTTCATGAAAAGATTTTTACAAGAGAAGAAATTGGAAAAATGTCTAGTGAAGATTTTTTAAAGAACGAAAAATTAATTATGAAACAATTACGAGAAAAAGGCATTCCTAAAAAATCTGAAATTAAAAAAACTTCTAGCACAAAATCGTCATCTTCACAATCAGAAAATGGTCATTGGGTAACTATCAATGGCAATCACGTTTTTATTGAAAAATAAAACTTTTCTATTTACAATAAAAGTTTTTCATATGAAGTTCCCTATAAATAAAAATTAAATTTATAGGGATTTTTTTAATACAAGTTTTTATAAGAAATAAATTAATTACAACAAAATTTGGGTTCCTAAAATCAATCTGTGGCTATCTTGTTTATTTTGGTTATCACAATATACATAGTTTAAAAGAATTCTCATACCTTGACCAATAACAAAATAGTTTACGCCTGCTGAATATTCACGTCTTAAATCATGAGATACATCTCTGTTTGGATCAAATTGATCTACACGACCAACCAGTTGAATTTTTGGTGTAAGTTTGTACCCAACAGTGGTATAAAAACCTTCTGCTTTATTTGTGCTAAATTGTTTACCATTATAACCGTCTGCAATGGAATATTCCGCATTTATCATAAATTTCTTGTAATTATAACCAACATAAGCTCCCCCAACAGTATAATCGTGGTGTTTTTTACCTGAATTTATACCACCACCGATAACAAGCTTTCCATATTTGCCATCAGTCAAACCTAAAGGTTTTAAATTCACCCAACCGGTAAATTCAGCACCTGGAAAAAATTCTTTAAAAAATCTGTCAGAGCTTGTTCCTGCAATTGAATAATCTATAAGTGAATATTTACCATTAACTTTTACCCCAAAAGCACGAGTATTACCAAACGTTCTTGCGATTTGTGAACGCAAAACAAAAGGAACATAGGTTGTACTCATACCACCTTCAACACCAACTTGTGCACGTGAATTACCAACAAATATTTGATGATTTGGGATTGCTTTATTTACTATATAAACATCACTTATAAGATTCTGAAAAAAACTTCTTTCGCTTGTTGGAGTTAATTTAAATTGTACTTTAAAATCCGATTTATATTTTGGATTCATTTGACCCATCATACCTAAGTCGATTGCTGTAATATCATAAACAGAATCTAAATCTCCACCTTCAAAAAAGTTAAATGACATATTACCACGGTATTTGCCATAAAATTGGACTCTATCAACAGGACCTTTAGTAATATCAACTGTCAAAATATCCTTAAACAAATAATTTGAATAGTCTGTTCTTGTAACTTCGGCTTTTAAAGCTTTTTTAACTTTTCCACACAAACAATTCTCATCGTGCTGGATAGGATCACCCAAAAGTTTAAACATAAAAAAGTTTTCTTCGGTATCATCAATCAAAACATCTTTATCATCAATTGTACCGTCTTTATTTACATCATGTGATGGTAATTTTGTATCTTCAGGTAAAATAATTTCAGTTTCTTGAAGTTTTGTTTCATTATTTTTTGTAACATCTTCAACCGCAAACACTGGGTTTAAGGCACATGTTAGAAATAAACTTAATAAAAGACGTTCAAAAATTTTTTTCATAGGACTTAATTATATCATAAAACTATTGCATTTCATGATATTTTTATAGTATATTTATTGCTATGACAAGTGTAACAAAAATAAAAAAATATACAAAGACCCAAGCCCCAATTGTTGAAGCACTAAAGAAGGCTTACGAAAACCCTACCTATCAGTTCCACATTCCTGGACACACAAAGGGTAATGGTGTTTTGCCTGCTTTTAAACAACTTATCGGAAAAAAAGCGTTGGCTGTTGATACAACTGACGAATTTGATAATTTGGGGACACTTCACCCCGCAACAGGACCAATTAAAGAAGCTCAAGAGCTTGCAGCAAAAGCTTTCGGAGCTAAAAAGACATTCTTCTTACTTAATGGTTCAACAGCAGGAAACCTTGCACTTGCAATGGGTTTAACAAAAAAAGGTCAAAGAATTATAACTAATAGAAACTGTCATAGATCTGTTTTAACAGGTATGATTATTTCTGGAGCAGAACCTCTATGGTTGATACCTGAAAGATTTGAAGACTGGGGTATTTGGGGGAATATTAATCCCGAAACAGTCGAAAACATGTTAAAAATGCATGATGATGTTTCTATGGTTTGGATTACAAACCCAACTTATGAAGGTGTTGTTTCTGATATCAAGTCTATTTCGGCTATTTGTAAAAAATATAATGTGCCATTAATTGTTGATGAAGCACACGCATCATTATGGAGTTTTAATGATAAATTACCAACTTCAGCTTTAAAACTTGGCGCTGATGCTGTTGTTCATTCATTGCACAAAACAGGTGGAAGTATGAGCCAAAGCTCAATGCTTCATATCGCAGAAAATTCTATGTTAGACGTCGATGCAGTTGAAAAAGCTTTGAAATTGTTACACACAACAAGCCCTTCATTGATGCTTTTAGCAAGTTTAGATGCCGCTCGTGCAAATCTTGATAGCCCTCGTGGCAAAAAACAGATTGCTCGTGCAGTCAACAATGCTAAATACTTACGTAGTGAAATTGATAAAATGGAACATATCCATCAATTAAAGCCTGACTTTGGTTATAAAACTGACATTACAAAAGTGTTTATTAAAGCTGATGGTTTATCTGGTAAACGTTTGGAATCAATTTTAGAAATTGATTTTAATATAGAAGTTGAAAGCGCTTCAGATGCAGGATTATTGTTATTATCAAATGTTGGTAATAAACGTTCTGATATTGAATATTTGGTTGAATGTTTGAAAAAAATTGATCAAACACATTATTCAGACATTTATCATTTGGAACACAAAAAACATATGCCTATGTTAACTCCAAATATTCAAATGAGCCTAAGAGAAGCATTTTATTCACAAAAAGAAACTGTTGCAAAATCTCAAGCAATTGGCAGAATTTCAGCAGAAGTTATTGCTGAATGTCCTCCGGGAATTGCTATTTTACTCCCTGGTGAATTAATAACTGAAGAACATTTGCCATATTTGACAGATTATGAATTTATAGAAGTTATAAAATAAAATTTTTTGGAGAGGGTTATGAAATTATTACACACAATGATTAGAGTTAAAAATGCAGAAGAAAGTGTGAAATTTTACACTGAATTAATGAATATGAAACTCGATAAGAAAAAACGTCTTGATGACTGTGAACTTTATTTTTTAACTGATGAAGACGGAACAACTCAATTAGAATTAACTTTTAACGATGAAACACCTGAAAATGGTTATGAATTAGGTTCTGGTTTTGGACACTTAGCATTTTCAGTAAAATCTTTAGATGAATTTACAGAAAAACTTCACAGATTAGGTTATGAATATTTATATGAACCATTTGATTTAAATGGAAAAGGTACAAAAATTGCCTTTGTAAAAGATCCAGATGGTTACGAAGTTGAATTAATAGAAAAAGTTATTTGGTAAAAAGCGGTTTTATTAACCGCTTTTTTTATTTCAAAAAATATGCTACAATAACGCTATGAATGATTTGGTAGAAAGTTTAAAAGAATTAGGTTTAAATAGCTACGAAGCAAAAGTTTATTTGGCTTTGCTCAAAAAATATCCTGCAACAGGATATGAAGTAGCAAAACTTGCAGATATTCCTCAATCAAGAGCTTATGATACCTTGAAAGCTCTTGAAAACGAAAGAATTGTTACAAGTTCAAACGACAAACCTCAAACCTTTACACCAATTAAACCTAAAGAATTAACTAAAAGATATAGACGCAAAATTGAATCCAATCTTGATTTTTTAGAGAAAAAATTACCCGATGTCAAAAATGATTATCACGAACCTATTTTACCAGTAATAGGAAATTCTGATATTAGGGTCAAAATGATTGAAATTATCAAATCTGCAAAAAATGACATTTACTTAGAAATTTTTTCATATGATTTTAAATACATTGAACAACATTTGTTTGATGCCTATAATAGAGGGTTAGACATAAAAATTGTAGGATATGATAATATTCAATGTCCATTTGGTACTATTTTTAATCACAAAAATGGTAGAGAGCTTGAACATTCACATGGTGGTCGTATGATGTTTATGATTGCAGACGGAGCAGAGGGATTTTTTGGCAATATTGAAAAGAAAGCCGTATGGACAAAAAATTTAGATGTTTTATTTTTACTTAAACAATTTATTGTTCACGATATGTATTTATTAGATATTGAAGAAAACTTCCCAGAACAATTAAAATATTTTTATGGTGCTGGCCTAAAACGCTTAAAAGAAAAGATTTTAAGCCGTTCTTCTAAATTCACAATTCACTAAAAATTCATCTTTACAAATTCGTAATGTTTGCTTTGCAAAAAATTTGTTCAGGAGTATAATTGAAAGTGTAGGAAATACATTTTTTTGGGGATAAATAGGGATGATGCAAGGATATAGCTTTGAATTAATTACAGGTCCGATGAGCTGTGGTAAAACAGAAGAATTACTACGTAGAATTAGACGTTGTATTATTGCAAAGAAAAAAGTTAAAGTTATTTCACCTGAAGTTGATACTCGTGCTAAAGGTGATTATATCGAATCAAGAAATGGTTTATGGCTTGATGCTATAAAAGTTAAACATTCTATTCAAATTTTGAGTATTGTAAAACCAGAAGATGAAATTGTTGCAATTGATGAATTACAATTCTTTGATAGTAACATTACAAAAGTTATCTCAAAACTTATGGCAGATGGAAAACGAGTAATTGGAACTGGTTTAGAACTTGATTTTAAAGCTGAACCATTTGGATCAATGCCAGAATTAATGTGTATTGCAACAACTGTTGACAAACTTCACGCTGTTTGTATGAAATGCGGTGGAGATCACGCAACAAGAACTCAAAGATTAATTGATGGCAAACCTGCTGACAAAAATTCACCTCTTATTATGATAGGTGGAGATGAAACCTACGAAGCAAGATGTATTAAATGCTATGAATTGCCCGATGCCCATCCCACAGAAAAAAGAGGATTAAAACTTTTACAATTTGAACATAAATAGAATTTAATAACACTGTGGAATTTACAAAATTCCACATTTTTTTTAAATATGCTATTATTATTTTATAACTTACATTTTTATGGAAACAAATTTTACCAAAATACATCTATAAAAATGTAGAGTTAGTTGGAGGAATATTTAGTGAGAAATTTTATGAGAAAAAGTTTTATATTTTTATGGTCATTTTTACTTTTATTTGGCTTTGTTGTAAGAAATAATAGTGAAGCTTATACACCTGTTGAATTATATGATCAGGTTTGGCGTTTGATAAACACAAAATTTGTAGACCAAACAAATAATAACCAAGATTGGTACAAATGGCGCCATAAATATGACGATAAAATTCAAACAAATGAAGATGCTTATGTTGCCATAAATACAATGGTTGCAAGTTTAAATGATCCTTATACAAAATTTTTAGATCCAAAAGAATTTGCAGAAGAAACAAATTCTATTAAAGGTTCTTTGAAGGGTATTGGCATACAAATAGGTGTAAAAGATGGTAAATTAATGGTAATTGCACCTATTGAAGATACTCCTGCAGAGCGTGCAGGTTTATTAGCTGATGATGAAATCCTTGAAATCAATGGTAAAAGCACCAAAGGTATAACTGTCGATAAAGCTGCTGACCAAATTAGAGGAAAAGAAGGAACACAAGTAACTTTATTAATAAAACGAAAAGATACTGAACCAAAATCTTATACAATTACACGTGCAGAAATTGAAATTAAATCAGTTTCTCAAAAACTTCCCGAAAATATAAAAATGCCTGAAGATGTTGGTTATATAAGATTAAGTTCTTTTATTAGCAGAAATGCTGCAAAAGAATTTGGCGATATTTTATATTCTTCAAATGATAAAAAAGGGTTTATTATTGACTTACGTTCAAATCCAGGCGGCCTTTTAAGTAATGCTATTTTTATTTCAGATATGTTTTTGGATGGTGGAATAATTGTAAGCACAGTTGATCGTGATGGTTATAAAGAAACTCAACGAGCAATGAAAGGTGTTGTTACTGATAAACCAATTGTTGTTTTAATTAATAAAGGATCAGCATCTGCTAGTGAAATTTTTTCAGGAGCAATTAAAGATAATCATAGGGGTGTAATTATTGGTGAACAATCTTTTGGAAAAGGCTTAGTTCAAGAAATTAACAAATTACCATATGCTGCAGGCATCAATATTACTATTCAAAAATATCTAACTCCTAGTGGAACAGATATTAATAAAAAAGGTATTACACCTGATTTAGTTGTAGAGTTAACTGAAGAACATGTTAAAAATAAAGATGATGTTCAACTTAAAAAAGCTATTAGTGTAATGCAAAATATGATTTCTGGCAAAGCAATAGCAAATCAATAATAAGAGTTTTTAAAGAGAGGTTTTTACCTCTCTTTTTTGTTTGACAATTATGTTTGTAATGGCTATAATTCACATATGGCTAAAATAATTAATGTAATTAAAGGAACACATGACATTTTACCTCAAGAGGTAGAACAATGGCATTTTTTAGAAGAAAAAGCACTAGAAACTTTTTCAAAGTATGGGTATAAAGAAATAAGAACACCTATTTTTGAAGCAACAGAACTTTTTGCTCGTGGTGTTGGAGATACAACAGATATCGTAAACAAAGAAATGTACACTTTTGAAAAGAGTGATAGATCTTTGACACTTCGTCCTGAAAACACTGCTGGTGTTGTTCGCTCTTACATAGAAAATGGAATGTCTAGACTATCACCACCTGTTAAACTGTGGTACAAAGGACCAATGTTTAGATATGAACGTCCTCAAAAAGGTCGTCAAAGACAATTCCATCAAGTTGGCGTTGAAATGTTTGGTGTAAAAGATCCAACAGCTGATGCTGAAGTTATTTTAATGGCTGTTAATTATTTGAAAGCATTGGGTCTTAATGATTTAGAAGTTGAATTAAATTCTTTAGGTTGTCCAAAATGTCGAGAAGAATTTAAAAACAATTTGAAGGCTATTTTAAAACCTGAATTTGATAATCTTTGTGAAGATTGTCAAAACCGATACGAAAAAAATCCTTTAAGACTTCTTGATTGTAAGGTTGAAAGTTGTAAAACAATTTTCGAAAAACCAGAAATTCAAAAAGTTATTCAATCAGATTTTATTTGTGAAGAATGTGCTGATCATTTTTCAAAATTAAGAAGCTATTTAGACAAAATGCAAGTAAAATATAATGTAAACAAACTACTTGTTAGAGGTTTAGATTACTATAATAGAACTGTTTTTGAAATCAAATCAAACAATTTAGGTTCCCAGAATGCGGTTTGTGGCGGTGGTCGTTATGACAGTTTAGTCGGCAATTTGGGTGGTGAAAACACTCCTGCAGTTGGGTGGGCTATGGGAATGGAAAGATTAAATTCTTTATTACCAGAGAGAACTGCAAAAAAACTTGATGGTTACATTGTTTCAAATTCTCCAATTGACGCATTGCAATTAGCTGAAGAATTAAGAGAAGATGGTTTTAATGTTGAGTTTGATTTAAGCAATAAAAAGTTTACTAAACAACTTGAAAAAGCAGCAAAAGTTGCTGATTATGCTTTGATTTTAGGTGAAGACGAGATTAATTCAGGTAGTGTTTCTGTTAAAAATCTTGTAACATCTGAACAAAAAACAATTTCAAGAAATGAATTAAGGAGTATATTATGACAAGTCCGGTTCATGACGTAATAAAAATTTTAACATCGAATTTAAGAAAAAATTTTGATGATTTTAAAGGTGTATATCTTTTTGGTCAATTTTTGGATGGCAAAAATCACGAAGGCGAAGATATAGAACTTGTTGCTATTTTTGACACTGAAGATAAATCAAAACGTGAAGAAATTTGGCCAATTGTTGGAAAAATTGAAACAGACTTAGATGTTTGTATTGATTTATATCCATATACAATGGAAGAATTCAAAAATGATGAAGATTTATATGATGAAGTAATGGAAGAGGGCATTTTCTTTGATGCTCTTGGTATAATGAAAGACTAGTAAAGGGACAAAACTATGGAAAAAATCACAATCCGTTCAGACAGACAAACAGATTACAAATTTCAGTACAAAGGTGAAGATGTTGTACTTGGCGCAGGAAAAATTCTTAGCATTGCTGATGGTTTAGAACATGTTGTTTTGCCAACTTGTGCAATGAAAATTATGAACAATCTGATTGTTGTAAAAGACGACGTTAAATAAAAGATTCTAATATTTTGAATTGAAGCCAGTAGTATAAAACTACTGGCTTTTTTAATATTTGTTAAGTAGTTTTTTTGTTTTTAGCAATTTTTTAATTGTTTTTTCTTTTTTATAATATGTAGAAGTGTGAAAGGTTATTTTATGGAATTGACTCCTGTTAGAAATTCGTTTGGATCTTCTGTTTACAAAACAGAAAACGGAACTGTTATTAAAATGGATAAGGGTTCAGGAAGTGTTAAAGTAAGCGACAAAGGAACTATTACTGTTGTTGGTGGTGAAAATGTAAAAATTAAAGGAACAAAAGGTGACGATAGAATTATTGCTCAAGATTCTCATATAAAATCAGTTTCTTCATATGACGGCAAAGACCACCTATTCTTTAACGGTTGCAAATTTAATGATTATAGTATGTTCTGGGGATCTGGTTCTATTATTCGTACTGGTACAACAAAATCCAATAAAGAAGATTTTGCTGAAATAGTTATAAAAGGTGATTTTAATGGAGCTGTTTTTGCTCAACAAGGTTCTGGCAAAGGTTATGGAGATGACAGCAAAGCCCATAAAGATAAAATAATGGTTTTTGGTGATAATAAAGGTCATATCCAAGTTGACACTCACGATAAAGTTATGGTAAAAGGCCAAAAAGGACATATCTTTAATCAAACAATCTATGTTGTTCCAGTATAAAATTTATTTTTTACTGAAAAAACTTTTACCGTGATTATCAATACTTCCAGATTGATATATCTTGAAATTTTTACATGTTTTTTTAATAAATTCTATTATTTCTTCTTTTTCGTGAGAATATGATTGATAATATGCTTCTGTAAAACTAAAACTTTTTCTAGTTAAGTATTTATATTTTTGATAAAGGTAAATTATATATAACTTGTAATTTGGTATATTGTTTTTTCTAATATATCTTGCTGGGTGAGCAATACCAACTAATCCTTTTTCATTTAATAAAGATATTGCACTTTCAAAAGTTCTATAAGAATAATTATGCTTTCCATTGTTTCTATTATAAAAAACTTTATTCAAATCTTTATCATATGGATTTATTGCCAATGATACTATGTGTATGTCTATTGGTTTTTTTACTATAAATTTTTTTGGTTCCATTGATGAAAAAACCTCAAGACCTAAAACTAATTTTAAATTTTTATATTTTTCTGGGTTTTTATACAAAATTTTAATAATATCTTTTCCTGTTTGCATATTATTATGATCGGTTATTGCTAGATAAAAAGATTTTGGTGCAATTTTTTGAGCATATTCATTGGCCATATCTAACATTTCCTGTACGGAAACTTTTCCATCTGAATTTGTTGTATGTGAATGGAAATTTGCTTGAAATGTTTTATTTATTCTATTTTCCATTGACGGATGATATATTTGTGGATTTTTATCATTATCTTTTATAAATTTTGCAAGTTCATATGGGCCAACAATTGAAATAAGATGTTCTTCTTTTAAATCTTTTATTTCAGAATCTTTAATTATTTCCTGTTTATATTGCTCATCTGATAATATGAACTCTTTAAAGGAGTTATTTGAAAAATATTCAACGCCGTATACAAAATCAAAAAGTCTGTATCCAGACATTATTACAATATATATAAGTGAAATTATTAATAAAATCTTCTTCATAATTGTAATTTAATATATTTTTTTTATATTTAAATCATATAAATAGTGGCTTTTAATATTTGACAGATATTTTAAAATATTCTATATTTGGTTTATAGAGGAGATTTTAAAATGTTTAATTCTAAAAAATTATTTGGTTTTACATTGCCTGAAGTTTTAATCGTTGTTGGTATTATTGGTGTTGTTGCAACAATTACAACTCCTATTACTAATAAATATTTCAACGATATTGCTTTTGAACCAGCTTGTAAAAAAACTATTTTACTATTACAAGAAACATTAGATGTAATGAATTCTGATCAAATTTTAGACTCTTTCAACTCCACAGAAGAATTCATTTCGTCTTTTAAAAATTATGTAAAAATAGAAAAAGTTTGTCCTGTTGACAATCTTACTGGATGTTTCCCATCAACATTTACTGCAAATGATCAATCTTTTGTTTTATCAGATATGGAAACCTCTGATGGCTTCGGCAAAGATTGGGATTCTGACACTGTTGGCGTTTTATTAAAAAATGGAACATCTTTATTAATAACATACAATCCTTATTGTTCTAAGAAAAATCCTTTTAACTGTATTGCCGCTGTTTTTGACGTTGACAGTATTAATAAAAATAATGTTTATTTGGGTAATAATTTATCAGACTTAGGAACATTCAACGCCAACTTTACAAAATAAAATACTATTATCCACTAAATACAGTATTTTTTAAAGATTTTAATTTAAACCTCCGTTATTGTTTGAATAAAGGAGGTTTTTTATGTTCAATTCAGTAAACAATCCCTTTAACAAAAAAATAGAATCTTCAACATCCTCTGATAAAAATAAACAACAAAATCAGAGAGAACAAAAAAAGGAAGAAAAAAAATACCTTGAACAAGAGGAAAAGGACGAAGTCAGAATTGGCGGTTTGCCAATATTAACAGAAGATGAAATTCTTGCAATGACAAGAAATTATATCAATAATTTGAAATCTGAACATGAACAAAATCAAAAGATCATAGATAAATTAAACAAATATCTTGAAAAATTTGATGTTCAAAAGTTTATGAAAAAAAATCCAAATATGACAAGTCCTGATTTTTATATGGTTATGTATAATGAAACAGAAGGACTGGTTAAATAACAATGATTAAATTTATAGCACCAATTGCTTTATTAACAATATCAAATGTTTTTATGACTTTTGCTTGGTATGGACATTTAAAATTTCGTTCTACCGCATTGATTACCGTAATTCTTGTTAGTTGGGGAATTGCATTTTTTGAATATTGTTTTCAAGTTCCAGCAAATAGAATTGGATATGAGGTTTACAATGCTGTTCAATTAAAAACTATACAAGAAGTTATTACATTAATTGTTTTTAGTTTGTTTTCTGTTTGGTATTTAAAAGAACAATTCAAGTGGAATTATCTTGTTGGTTTTGTTTTTATAATTCTTGCTGTTTTCTTTATTTTTAAGAAATGGTAAGTAAATCATTAAATTCAAATTCTTTTACTGTTGCATATTCTGTTGGCAACACAAATCTAATGCTATTATTTGATGATTTTTTATCTGTTTTCATAATAGGAATAACTTTTTTTAAATCAAATTCTGGAATTTTTACAAAGTCAAATTTGTTTAAAACATCTTGCATTAAATATAAATAATTTTTTTCTATCAAGTTATTTTTCAAGGCCAAATCAAAAGCAAAATAAATTCCAGCAACAACACATTCTCCGTGGGTATATTTGCGATATTTGGTGAGTTTTTCTATTGCATGACCATATGTGTGCCCAAAATTTAAAATGCGTCTTAATCCACTTTCTTTTTCGTCTTGTTCAACAACTGATACTTTTAACCATATACAAATTTTGATTAGTTCTTCCAAAACCTTCAAATTATATTCAAATATTTTTTTATGATTTTCTTCCAAAAAATGAACCAGATTAAAATCTTCTTTGTATTTACAGCTTTTTTCGATGAATGCATATTTTACAACTTCACCTAATCCTGTTTTAAATTCACGAATTGGTAATGTTTTCAAAAAATTTGGATTTATAAAAACAGCTTTTGGTTGATAAAAAGAACCAATCAAATTTTTACCATATTCTGTGTTTACAGCAACTTTACCGCCTACTGAACTGTCAACACAAGCTAATAAGGTTGTTGGAACTTGGATATAGTTAATTCCTCGCATATATGTTGAGGCTACAAATCCTGTAATATCTCCGACAACTCCGCCACCGATTGCAATTATATAATCTTCTCTAGTCAGTTTTTTCTTCAAACAAAAATCCATTATTTTTTCATAATTTTTTATGTTTTTTTGTTCTTCACCATCTTTTAAATTGTATTTATTTTCAAAAGAAAGGTCTTTGCCATATAACTTTTCTACTTTTTGAGAAATTACAACAATAAACTTTTTATTTCCAACAAAATCTTGTATTTTTGATTTTAATTCATTTATTTCACCTTTTTCAAAAATTATTGGATATTTTTTTTCTTGTCCTTTAATATTAACTTCAATCATTTTATAACTCCCAAAATCTCACTTACAATTTCTTGTGGTGTTTTGTTATCTGTAGATATTTTATATTGTGCTTTTTCATAATTTTTTTTGCGTTTTTCTTTTATAAAGTCAATTGTTTCTATTGAAAATTTTTTTTGTAATAAGGGTCTATGAATTTCATTTTTAATTCTTTCAAAAATTTCCTTTGATGAAGCTTTCAAATAAACAATAATTGTTTTTTCTTTTAATATATTTTGAGTTTCTTCATCTTCAAAAGCACCGCCACCCAAAGAAATAACTGTATTTTCATTATTTATAAATTCTTTTATTGTTTCTTTTTCTATTTTTCTAAAATATTGTTCACCATTGTCATTAAAAATTTGTGATATTTTTTTGTTTTCTTTTTTCTCTATTTCTTCGTCTAAATCAATAAAATTCCAAGCCAAACTTTCCGCCAACTGTTTTCCTACTGTTGTTTTCCCAGAGCCCATCATACCAATTAAAACAATTATATTTTTCATAAATGAATAATATCATGAAAAAAGCGGCCCTTAAAGACCGCTTTTAACGATTTTGGATAAATTCATTATTTGTCATCTAATGCAGCAACACCTGGAAGAACTTTTCCTTCGATAAATTCAAGAGAAGCTCCACCACCTGTTGAAACGTGTGTGAAATCTTCTGCTTTGCAGAATTTTTTAGCTGCAGAAACAGAGTCACCGCCGCCGATAACAGAAGTTGCACCATTTTTAGTAGCTTCAACAATCGCTTCTAAAACTGCTTTTGTACCTTCAGCAAATGCTGGGTTTTCGAAAGCACCAACTGGACCATTCATCAAAATAGTTTTTGAAGATTTTAATACATCTGCAAATGCTTTTCTTGAATCCATACCAGCATCAACACCTTCAAATCCGTCAGGAATTTCGTTGATTGCAACAAATTTGTTTGTACCATTTCCTGAGAAATCATCTGTTACTAAAACGTCTGTTGCCATAACAAGTTTTACACCTTTTGCAGCTGCTTTTGCTTCGATAGCTTTTGCTGTTTCAATTTGATCATCTTCACAAATTGAATTTCCGATTTTACCACCGTTTGCTTTTACAAATGTGTAAGCCATACCACCACCAATAATTAGGTTATCAACTTTATCGATTAAGTTTTCTAAAACACCAATTTTAGAAGAAACTTTTGCACCACCAACAACTGCTGTGAATGGTCTTGTTGGGTTGTCTAATGCTTGAGAAAGACATCTTAATTCTTTTTCCATTAACAAACCAGAAACTGCTGGTTTAACAACTTTTGCTAATTTTGCTGTTGATGTGTGGTTTCTGTGAGCTGCTCCAAAAGCATCATTTACATAGAAATCACCAAGTTTTGCTAATTCGTTCGCAAAAGTCATGTCATCGTCTTTTGCTTCTTCTGCTTTGTAGTAACGAATGTTTTCCAACAATGCAACTTGTCCGTCTTTTAAAGCTTCTAATTCTTTTTCTGCACCTTCACCAACAGGAGTTGCAACAAAAAGAACTTCTTCACCTAAAACTTTAGACAAGTGTTTTGCAACTGGAGCAAGTGTAAATTCTGGATTTGCTTCACCTTTTGGTCTACCCAAGTGAGCCATAAGAATAATTTTTGCACCTTTTTCTTTTAAGAAATTAACTGTTGGCAAAATTGCTTGAATTCTTGTGTCATCAGTTACATTTTTGTCTGCATCCAAAGGAACGTTGATATCAACTCTGATAAGAGCTCTTTTACCTTGAATGTTTTCTAAATCTTTAATTGATTTTTTCATCGTAGATCTCCTTTTCTCTCTCGCAAAATAATAATACTAAAAACATGATTTTTTTTAAAGTATTAGTCGGTTGTAGAATACGGTAGAAAAGTATGTTTATTTTTGTAGAAAAGTCATGAGTTTTCTACATATTTTTTGTTAATTTTGGGTTTTCTACAATTTTATTTATTTTATTGAATAGTTTTCTACAATTTTTTAAACATTGCTTTTTCAATAATAGTCAAAGTTTCAGTTGGTTTTCTACAAATAATTAAAGCTTATTATTACGGTTATATTATATAATTTATTATTATATATATTAATTAATATAAAAAGTTTTGAACAA
>JAZRUK010000020.1:0-13267 GCA_045652525.1 Candidatus Gastranaerophilaceae bacterium
ATTGCCTAACCTTGCGGTTATGCTCAATAATCTAGCTTGTGATGCTGATAAACCCATAGCGTCCTTTCGTCTTTCTTTTTTCCTTGCCATGGTTTACGGATTTTTTACTTGAAAACTTTGATGTTTGTAAAGAAATGTTAACCCAGAGATATACAATATTACTGTATTTTAAACATCTGAAAAATATCAAAATTATATTTTTTTATTACTTCCTTTTTGTTTATAAAGTTCTAATGCAACTTTATTACTTTGAGAAATAAAATCTAACGAATTTAGCAATTTTTGCTCATTTACATAATTATTTTCTGAATCAACATTTTTAAGTTGTTCCATTTTCTTTTTTTCTTTTATTTCTTCTTCTTTTTGTTTAATTAAAAACAGGGCTTGCTCTTCCGTAATATTTTGAGGCACGCTAATACCAAGCGCAATAAGCTTATCACGAATCCATTTAGGCAAGGTATCAAGCCCACCCAAAGAGGCCGTTAATGTTATACATATTGTTTTTGGTTTGATTGACGAGATTTCCATACACATCCTTTTGTGCACCCAAGCAAACAAAAAGACGGCAATTTCAATAAAAAACTTTAAAAATAATTAAGAAATATGACTTTCAATATTTCTATGCAAATTTAATTGTTTTAACTCTTCGTCATTTAGTTTAAAAACTTCTTCTTCTGACGGGAATTTACCATTTTTTACATCAAAATCATACTGTTTTGCACATTCTAAAATCAACGATTTCATATCACCATATTTTCTGGCGAATTTAGGTTTGAATTCAGAAAATTTACCCAACATATCGTCAGATACCATAACTTGTCCCGAACAATATCTACCTGCACCACAAGATATTGTAGGCACTTTTAAATTTTCAGAAATAAATTGTGCACTTTCTTCTGGTACCATTTCTAAAACAATCGAAAAAACACCAGCTTGTTCAAGTTTTTTAGCCTGATCTAAAATCGCTAAAGTAGCATCAAATGATTTACCTTGAATATTATACCCACCAATTGTATTTAAAAATTGTGGTGTAAAGCCTAAATGTCCCATTACAGGAACTCCTGATTCTACGCTACGCTTTATAACATTTAAAATATAATCACTACAACCTTCAATTTTAACAGCATTGGCACCATATTTAACCATATTACAAATATTGGTTAATGCTGATTCTAAACCAATATTATAACTCATAAACGGCATATCTGTTACAACCATTGCACGGCTAACTCCTCGAGCAACAGCTTTTGTAAAAATAGACATTTCTTCAACACCAATTTGATGAGTTGAATCATATCCTAATGCAACCATTGCAAGGCTGTCTCCAATTAAAATTATGTCGATACCAGCTTCATCCAAATATTTTGCTGTTGAATAATCATATGCAGTTAAAACAGAAAATCTTTCACTTTTATCTTTTATTTTTTGTATTGTATTTACAGTTACTTTTTTAATCATTATACGTTACATTCCTGCTTTTCTTCAGTTTTGATAGAAAATGACGCATTTCCATCTCTCAAAACTTTTCTATACCAATAATAAATTGCTCTTGCTACACGAGTTGAACTATGGCGAACCAAACCTTCTTTACTATCTTCTATTAGCTTTTTAGAGCATAATGTAACACCTAATTTTTTCAAGTTTTCATAATCTAATGAAACAGGATATGAACCTGCCTGTTCATATTTTTCAGCTAAATTTTTAGGTAAGAAATCATTAACTAAAACTGCATCAACAATATTTGTACTACCCGCGTGTTGCATTAAAGCCTGTACGTGATTTGAAACTGTATAACCATCCGTCTCACCAGGTTGTGACATAATATTACATACATATATTTTTTTTGCTTTTGATTTTGCTATTTCTTGTGCTATTTCTTCTACCAATAAATTTGGAATAACACTTGTATATAGACTTCCAGGGCCTAAAATAATCAACTCAGCATCTTTAATCGCCGCAATAACATCTTCCAAGGCCTTACAATTTTTAGGATCTGTATAGAGTTTTTTAATTCGTCCATGAGCTTCAGGAATATTAGATTCACCTTTAATAATTCTACCGTCTTCCATCTCAGCAACAAGCTTCATATCATCAAGAGTTGATGGCAGAACTCTACCACGAATCGATAAAACATTAGATGATTCTTTTACAGCACGAACCATATCTCCAGTAATTGAACAAAGTGCAGACAAGAAAAGGTTGCCAAAACTATGACCTTCCAAACCTTCACCATTTTTAAAACGATATTGGAATAGTTTTGTTACTAGATCTTCATCATCAGCCAATGCTGCTATACAGTTTCTAATATCTCCTGGTGGCAAAACTCCCATTTCTTCACGTAAACGACCTGAACTACCACCGTCGTCACCAACAGTAACAACTGCTGTAATATTATTTGTAATATTTTTGATCCCTTTTAATAACATAGAAAGCCCTGTACCACCGCCAACAGCAACAATTCTTGGACCTCTATTTAATTTTCTTCTTCTATATAAATTTTCTAATAAAGTACTATTATCTTTTTCATTTCCCAAATCCAAAATAGAAAGATTTGTTTTTTGCCAGCCTTTGAAAAATAAAGCCGCACCAAACATACAAACACCAAATGCTAACCACTCTGTCGATACAATTTTAGCAATATGTCTAATAAATTCCATAATATAGAAAATTGGACGAATATCAATCAAAATTAATATACCAATAGTCATCAACACTGTTCCTAAAAGGATCAATGCAAACCATCTTTTAACTTGCAATCCTGGAATTAACCAACCTGCATCGCGTGGTATTCTCATATATGATCTAATTTTGTTCATTATAATCCTATTCTACCCAACCTGATGCATACGCATTTTTATAATTTACAGGAACAGGTGTAATTATTTCTCTGGCTTGTGTAATTAATTCCAAAGCATTCGGAATTCTATTTGTGAAGTGTATAGTATCAGCTTTCACAATTGTTTTCCCACATTCGTTATTCATAACTTGTGAGTTGTTCAATAATTCTTTCAATCTACTTATTGAAACATTAGTATTTTCAATGTCATTTGAAGTAAAATCAATAGAACCATCAAGATTATACGATTTTTCCAAACAAATTTCATGTGCAACAGGTATGTTAATTTCTTCGCCAACTCTAGCTGTAACATCACCGTATGCTCCATAATAAACCAACCAATTTGAGCATTTTTTAATCGCATTAGCAACAGCACTTGCAAATGTATAATCTTCTGCGGCCATCTTATACATTGCTCCATGAGGTCTAACATGTTCTATCTCTAGCCCATAAGCCTTGGCAAATGACATTAAAGCACCAACTTGATACATTACAAGAGCATCAATCTCATCTTCATCCAAATCCATTGGACGATAACCAAAACCTTGTATGTCATCAAATCCAATATGAGCACCAACAACAATATTTTTTTCTTTTGCTGCTAATATAGCTTCTTTAATTGTTGCAGGATCTCCAGCGTGAAAACCACAAGAGATATTTACTGAGCTAACATAATCCAACAAGTTGTACTCTGAAGTATTTCTATAAACACCAAAACTTTGTGCTAAATCACAGTTGAAATCAATATTTTTAATTTGTTTTCTCTCTAATGTCTGTTGCATAAATTTTTCCTTTTGAAAATATTATACAACATAAAGAAGATAAATTAATATCTTTATATAAAATTAATTTACAAATGAATTTGTATATACAAAAAACGATTTTTATAGTATAATTTGTGTATATAAAATAAGAGGGGTAGAGGATGGAAACTTTAACAAAAAGCGAAGGGGTTATTACAAAAATTATTGGTCCGGTTATCGACGTTGAATTTCAACAAGGTGAATTACCGGAAATTTATACTGCATTAAATATTTTTAACGAAGACGGCACAAAGATTGTTGCAGAAGTTCAACAAATGCTCGGTTCTAACAAAGTAAGAACCGTAGCAATGTCATCTACAGACGGTCTTAAGCGAGGAATGAAAGTTGTAAACACTAATGAGCCAATTAAAATCCCTGTAGGCAAAGAAATTTTAGGTAGAATTCTTAACGTTACAGGTGACCCAGTTGACGAAATGGGCGAAGTTAATGCTGAAACATATCTTCCTATTCACAGAAAATCACCTGCTCTTGTTGACCAAAATACAGAAATCGAAATTCTTGAAACTGGTATTAAAGCAATTGACTTACTACAACCTTATCAAAAAGGTGGTAAAATCGGCTTATTCGGGGGTGCTGGTGTTGGTAAAACAGTTTTAATTATGGAACTTATTCACAATATCGCAATGGAACACTCAGGCGTTTCTGTTTTTGGTGGTGTTGGCGAAAGAACTCGTGAAGGTAATGACCTTTGGAACGAAATGAAAGAATCTAACGTTATTGACAAAGTTGCTCTTATTTACGGTCAAATGAACGAACCACCTGGAGCTCGTATGAGAGTTGGCCTTTCAGCTCTTACTGCCGCTGAATATTTTAGAGATTTTTCAAAACAAGATGTATTGTTGTTTATTGACAATATCTTCAGATTTACTCAAGCAGGTTCAGAAGTATCAGCGCTTTTGGGACGTATTCCTTCTGCCGTTGGTTATCAACCTACTTTGGCAACAGAAATGGGTGAACTTCAAGAAAGAATTACATCTACTAAAGATGGTTCTATTACATCAGTTCAAGCTATTTATGTACCAGCTGATGACTTGACTGACCCAGCACCTGCTACTACATTCTCACACCTTGATGCATCAACAGTTCTTTCAAGACAAATTGCATCATTAGGAATCTATCCAGCAGTTGATCCATTAGAATCATCTTCAAGAGCTTTAGATCCAAACATTATCGGAGAAGAACATTATAATGTAACAAGAAAAGTTCTTGAAATACTTCAAAAATACAAAGAATTACAAGATATCATTGCAATCCTAGGTATGGACGAACTTTCAGAAGAAGACAAAGAAACCGTTAACAGAGCTCGTAAAATCCAAAGATTCTTATCTCAGCCATTCTTTGTTGCAGAACAATTCTCTGGCACTGCAGGTAAATATGTAAAACTTGAAGATACAATTCGTGGTTTTAAAGAAATCATCGAAGGTAAACATGACAACTTGCCAGAACAAGCGTTCTATATGGTAGGTACAATTGAAGAAGCCGTAGAAAAAGCTAAAACACTTGAAGGTTAATTATGCATTTAAAAATAATCACTAATGAAAGAATTGTTTTTGATGAAGATGTTGATGAAATTTATTCAAAAGGCGTCAACGGAGAATTTGGAATTCTAAAAGGCCATATCCCTTATATGACAGCTTTGGATATAGGAGTCACAAAAGTAATTCAAGGGAAAGAAGCTCGATACTTTACAACTATGGGTGGAGTATTTCAGTTTAAAAATGAAGAAGCCTTGATTTTGACAGAATGCGCAGAATGCGGCAAAGAAATTGATGAAATTAGGGCTAGAGAAGCACTAGAAAGAGCAAAAGCACGACTTGCAGAAGCTGATGCAAAAACAGATGCTAAACGAGCAGAAGCTGCCATTGCAAGGGCTATGGCACGATTAAAAGCAAAATTAAATGAATAAAAAAGACCTCATTTGAGGTCTTTTTTTAAATCTGTTTTAGAATTTTACGAGCTAAGGGCCCTAACTTATCCACAACAACTTTTGCATTTCCTTTCCAGCATTCAACAACTTTGCCAGCTTTATCAATTTCACCACGCAAACCAAAACCATTATCTACAATCTCAAACAATCTTTTACCACCAGTACTTTTCGATGCTGGAACAATTGTTGATTTTCGAATTAACTGAAAATCATCTCCAAACCCCATACGCACAATTGAATTATCCGACATATAAGTCTTTTTAGCTAATACTCTACGAGTCTTAGCATCTACCAACATAGATCTATTTCCATAGTTATAAAATATTGTTTCTTGTCCGTTCGGGAATGTAAAATATTTCACACCAGTTGTTTGCATACAATACCTTTCTATTCACACACAATAATTACATATATTAATGAATCTCTTATTTTTAAATTGACAAAATTACAAATCACATTAATATTTTGTTACAATAACAAATGTTTATGCTAGTATAAACGTAATGGAAAAATCATTTTACTCAATATTTAAAACATTCTTTAAAGTAGGTACAATGCTTCTAGGTGGAGGCTATGTTATATTACCACTTTTACAATCTGAAATTGTCGAAAAAAGAAAATGGATTTCCTCAGAAGAATTAACCGAATTTTATGCCCTAAGTCAATCCGTTCCTGGAATTATCGCCGCAAACATCTCTGTATTTACAGGATACAAATTAAAAGGTTTTGTAGGTGCATTAGCTGCAGTTCTAGGTGTAATAACACCAGCTTTTTTAGCAATCATTTTATTGGCATCTTTATTACAAACCCTTGTTAGTTTAAATATTGTTCAGAATATATTCTGGGGTGTTGGAATAGGTGTTATCATGCTGCTTTATTTAGCAACTAGAGAAATGTGGAATAAGAGCATAGTAGATAAATTTACGTGTATCATATTTATCACAACATTTTTACTATCAGCATGTTTTAAATTTTCACCGGCATTAATTATAATAGGAGCAATTATAGCCGGAATATTATACCGCTCTAATATTTTTGACAATTTGAAAAAATTAATTGGAGGTGAAAATGATCTATCTTAACCTCTTTCTACAATTTTTTCATATAGGCTTATTCTCATTTGGCGGCGGATATGCGACATTACCATTTTTATATCATATAGCTGAAACGCAAAAATGGTTTACGGTTCATCAACTTACTGACATGATTGCCGTTTCTTCAATAACTCCTGGACCTGTGGGTGTAAACGTTGCAACTTTTGCAGGATTTACGACTTCTGGGATCTTAGGTGCAATGATTGCAACTACCGCAGTAATTTTACCTTCATTTATAATAGTAATAATCATTTCAAAGATTTTAGCTCAATTCAAAAACAATCAACGTGTACAAGCAGCTATTTATGCTTTAAAACCTGCAGGTTGTGGCCTTTTAGCAGCAGTTGGCGTCGATATGTTTGTAAATAACACTAATTTAATAGGAATGGCATTTCTGCTGTTGCTATATTTTATTAGTAAACAAAAAAAACACGATCCTTTATTCTATTTAGGCATTTCTGCATTATTCGGTATCGTAGCAGGTTTTTTAAAATTGACTGCTTAACATATTGAAACATTATTTCGAATTTAAGGCAATTTTTCTTTTTAGCATTCTTTATGGATATGCGAATTAAAAAGAAAGGTGTGTGCTGACATGATGAACAACGTAAATTATTCAACTCCAAGTTTTGGATCAACAAGATTACCAATTGATAATACAGATCTTAGAAAATATTTAAAACCTTTAAACGAATATTTTGAAGTAAAAGATTTCTGTGGCAATAAAACAGCACAAGAATACGCAGATCAAATAGATTTTGGTCAAACAGCATTTGTTATGGGGGAAAAAGAAGCTATGTTCGTCGGTAAAGATGGTGGAGATGGTGGCGCTGACAAATTTATTTTTAGAATACTTAAAAAAATAAATCCTGAAGCAAAATACGTCGATGATGTAAAACCTGTAAAAGTTGACGGACCTGTCATTGACCTAGAAATTTAATTCATCTTTATCAAACATTTTATACTGTAAAGCTTGCATTAAGTGCTTTTGTCCGATAATTTCAACACCATCTAAATCGGCAATCGTACGTGCAAGCTTTAATGTTCTATCATAACGACGACCAGAAAGCTGATATTTTACAATTGCTGTTTTAAAAATTTCTTTTGATGCCTCATCTATTTGGCAATATTTTTTAACCATCTCAGAAGTTAATTCTGAATTTGTCAAAATGTTTTCAGATTTATACCTCGCAGCCTGAATTTTTCTTGCCTTGATTACTCTTTCTCTAATCTGAGCAGAGCTTTCTGCATTCTCATCCGTATTCAAAAGTTCTTTTGCTGTTAACCTTGGAACATCTATTTGTAAATCTATTCTATCAAGCAATGGCCCAGATAATTTGGCTAAATATCTATTAATCATAAATTCTGAACAGGTGCATTGTTTTTCTTTGTCTCCTAAATAACCGCAAGGACAAGGGTTCATTGCGCCCAACAACATAAATTTAGCAGGATATTTTATTGAATGTTTTGCTCTTGAAATAACAATTTCACCATCTTCAATCGGTTGACGCAAAACTTCCAAAACATTTCTTGGAAATTCAACCATCTCATCCAAAAATAAAACTCCTCTATGAGCAAGAGTTATTTCCCCTGGCATAGGACTGCTTCCACCTCCAATAATTCCATTTGGTGAAGCTGTATGATGAACTGTTCTAAATGGGCGCTTTCCCATTAATGGTTTATCTGTTGTCAAAAGACCGCAAATACTATAAATTTTAGTTAACTCCAAAGCCTCTGATAATTCTAAAGGCGGCAAAATTGAGGCAAAACATTTTGCCATCATTGTTTTACCTGAACCTGGGGAACCAATCATTAATAAATTATGCCCGCCAGCAGCTGCTATTTCTAATGCACGTTTAGCTTTTTGCTGACCTTTTACATCTTTAAAATCATATTCAAAATATTCATTCAAATCTGCTAAATACGAATTGATATCTATATCAAACAACTTTAATGGAGTTTCTATGAAATGATTTACAACATCACCTAAACATTCAGCGCCATATACATTAATTCCATCAATTAATGCCGCTTCTTTAACATTTGCCATCGGTACAATTACATTTTTAATTCCAATTTCTTTCAAACCTATAACCAATGGTAATACACCACGTACACCGCGTAAATCACCATTTAATGAAAGCTCTCCGACAAATGCATAATCTTTTGTTTTATCTTCAGTCAAAACTTCTTCTTCAATCAACAAGCCGATTGCCATAGACAAATCAAAACTTGTACCAACTTTTTTCAAATCTGCAGGCGCAAGATTAATTATAATTTTAGTCTTTGGAAACGAAAATCCCGAATTTTTAACAGCCGAACGAACCCTATCACGAGCTTCTGTAATTGCAGTATCAGGCAAACCAACAACAGAAAAACTTGGCAACCCATTTTGTACATCAGTTTCTACAGAAACTTCGTACGCATTCAAACCAATTACAGTTGCAGTTGTTACCTTGTTTACCATAAGCTAATTATACTACAAATTTTTGAGTTATAATTATCTTATGGAAAAAGTTAACAAAATACTTGCAATAAATTTTGGCGGAATTGGTGATGAAATTCTATTTTTACCAACACTAATTTCATTAAAAAAAGAGTTCCCTCACTCACATATAACTCTTGCATTAGAACCTAGAAGCAAAAGTATCAAAGATTTAACAAGTATTATTGACGAATTGATTTTAGTTGATATAAAAAACAAAAATAAATATATAAAACTAATAAAATTTATCGTAAAAGCACGTTTTGGCAAATTCGATTTAGCAATTACTGCCGGCGGAAATAAATTTATGAGCATTATTCTTTGGCTTACAGGAATTAAAAAACGTTACGGTTATGACACTGGTAAATTAAGCCAAAAACTTTTGACAGTCGCAACTCCATTAAATAAAAATCAGTATGCGGCAAAAATGTACCACGACTTAGTTTCACCAATTACTAACATTGTTACGGAAATACCGCAAATAGATATCACAAAACAAGAAAAAATTCCTAATTCAATTTTAGTTCACCCCGGAGTAAGCAAATTAAGTGTAAAAAAAGGAATGATTAAAACAATTACACCACAAGTTTGGACTGAAACAATTAACTTACTCCTTGAAAAAGGGAAACAAGTTATTTTGGCGGGTGGTCCTGATGACGAAGAGTGTATAAATGAGATTTTGAAACACGTTCAAAACAACAAATTATTTACAAATATGTATGGACAAACAAAAAATCTCAAAGAACTTGCTGAACTTATTGGTAAAGCCGAAAAATTTTTATGTTCAGATTCTGCACCTTTGCACGTTGCTGTTGCAATGGATACAGAAACTTATGCCATTTTTGGTCCAACTGATGATAAAAAACTTATTCCACCAAGCGTAACAGCAATAAAAGTAGACGATGGTTGTCCACTAAAACCTTGTCTTTGGGAACGTCGTCAAACAACTTGCAAGGAATTAAGTTGTCTAAAAATAACAGCCGAAAACATAGTTAATAAAATCATATAAAAAAGCACCCTTTCGGGTGCTTTTAAAAGGCTTTTAATAATTATTTTGCTAATTTATTAACAGCAAGTGTTAATCTTGATTTTTTTCTAGCTGCTGTATTTTTGTGTAAGATACCTTTTGATACAGCTTTGTCGCATAGTTGGTAAGCTCTAGAGATAGCTTTATTCAAAGCTTCTTTGTCTTCACCTTTAGCAAGTTCTAACACTTTTTTAACCGCAGTTTTGATAGATGTTTTGAAAGCTACGTTTCTTACTCTGTTTTTTTCAGCGATTAATACTCTTTTTTTAGCAGATTTAATGTTTGCCATTTTAGTTTTTCCTTTCAAGTTCCTTGTGACAGTTAATGAGGCTGTCAATACTCTTGAGGATGTGAGTAATTATTATTCTATATAAAAAATTTAAATTTGCAAGCATTTGTTAAGCCGCAAATTAACATACAAATTCAACTTATACAATTAGAGTTTGTTACCAAATAGAATTATATTAATATTTGTAAAATTATTCAAAAGAACTAATTCTTAAGGATTACATTTTATATCCATTTATGCTATATATATAATAGATAAAACTGGGTTATAGTAAGTAATAACCCATAGAAACGGAGGCAAAAATGTCAGTAGGACAATTTGTATTCATGCTACACAGTCACCTTCCTTATTATAGAAAAGCCGGCATGTGGCCTTTCGGGGAAGAAAACTTATACGAATGTATGGCAGAAACATACGTTCCTCTTTTGAATGCAATTTCAGAATTGTATGACGAAGGAGTAAAAGCAAAGTTAACAGTTGGTATAACACCAATTTTGGCAGAACAATTAAATGACGAACACCTAAAACACGGTTTCGTTAAGTATTTAGATTCAAGAATTGAAAAAGTTGCAAAAGATTTGGACAGATACCCTGATCCAAAAGTTGCACATTCTCAACACTTAAAATACTTGGCAAAGTATTATTTTGACTGGTTCAATCATATTAAAGATTCATTCATTAACAAATACGGAATGGATTTAGTTGGAGCTTTCAAAAAATATCAAGATTTAGGTTGTATTGAAATTACAACATCAGGTGCTACACACGGTTTTTCACCATTGTTAGCGACTGACAACAACTTGAACGCACAGTTCAAAGTTGGTTCAGATACTACAAAAAGATTATTCGGTAAAAAGGCAAAAGGATGTTGGTTACCAGAATGTGCTTACCGTCAAGGTTACGAATATGTAGGTAAAGATGGTCAAAAACATTGGAGACCTGCGATTGAAGTAACTCTTCAAAACAATGACATTGAGTACTTCTTTACTGAATCACACGTAATTGAAGGTGGAAATTCGATTGGTAACAGACGTGTAATTGGTGTTTACGGAAACATCGAATATATTCCTTTACCTGAACGTGAAGCAACTGGATATGATACATATTCTGCATACTGGTTACCAGATGCACAAGTTGCAGTAATGGGACGTAATGACAGAGCTGGCTATCAAGTATGGTCTGCGGCTGATGGTTACCCTGGTGACGGATGCTTTAGAGAATTCCACAAAAAAGATGACAAATCAGGCATGCACTACTGGAGAATAACATCTCCAACAACTGATTTGGGAGATAAAATGCTTTATGATCCTGTATTAGCATTAAACAAAATCAACGAAAATTCAGATCACTATACAACAATGATTTACCACTTGTTAAATGACTATAAATTGGCTCACGGTGGTAAAGATGGCTTAGTAATGGTTTCATTTGATACTGAGTTATTTGGACACTGGTGGTTTGAAGGTGTTGAATTTATAAAACAAGTTATCAAAAAATTCAACGCATATTTACCAGAAGTTGAAAGAATGACAGCAGGAGAATACTTGCATGCTCACCCACCAACAGAAGCTATTCAAATACCTGAAAGTTCTTGGGGTGCTGGTGGTCACTTCTACGTATGGAACAACCATTTAACTGAATGGATGTGGCCAATAATTCATTCTTGCGAGAAACGTGCAACTGCAATTGCAGAAACATACGAAAATGTTCCACAAGATAAATTGCTACACCGTGCATTAAATCAAATGGCAAGAGAAAACTTATTATTACAAAGCTCTGATTGGCCATTCTTGATTACAACATGGCAAGCAAAAGATTATGCTACAGATAGATTCAGAGAACACGTAGAAAGATTTGAGCAAATCTGTGACATGATTGAAAGCAAAAACATTAATGAAGAAGCGCTAAGAGAAATTGAAAGCATTGATAATTGCTTCCCTGAAATCGATTATAGAGTATATCTACCAATTGAAGAAGGCGTAATTCCTCAACAAGCTAAAAAATTAGCGCCATTATACAAATAGTTAAATAAAAAAAGGCTCGAGCAATTCGAGCCTTTTTTATAAAAGATTTTTGAAAAAACTATTGCAATTTATTTTTCAGCATTTTATAATAAGACTTGTCGAAAGACAAAAGCCGAATGGGAGCGTAGCTCAGTTGGTTAGAGCGCATGCCTGTCACGCATGAGGTCGCGAGTTCGAGCCTCGTCGTTCCCGCCATTTAAATTTAGAGCCTCTTTAGTAGGCTCTTTTTTAATGCTTGCTTGAACTTTAACAAGCTCGAAAGATTTAGTTATTTTTTCCAGATAGCCTAATAATATATCTCTCTAGGTAGAAGATGGGAACTTTTTAAAGAAAAATATAGATTTTTAGGGGCATTGAGCCTCTTTTTTAGTATAGAGATTTGCGTCCGAATTCTTGCACTTTTGTCCCTTTTCTTGCACAAAATTGCACTAAAAACCGTCACCCTGAACTCGATTCAGGGTCTATCAAGCACAACTACTAAACTTCCCCCAGTGCAAAAAAGTGCAACTTAGTGCAATTTTATTTTCTCTCGCAAACCGATATGTGTCGAATTATCTCTGAGATTAGAATAATTATGCAATTTCTAATTCATAACCTAATTCTTGGAAAATTTTTACAATGGTTAAAAATTTAGGCTCTTTTTCGTTTTTGAATAAGCTATATAAATGTGTTCTGGACATTCCAATATTTTTTGCAAAACCAGCAATAGTATTTCTTGATTTTATTGCAATTTCCAAAGCACGATAAAAAGAATTAAAATC
>JAZRUK010000021.1:0-81651 GCA_045652525.1 Candidatus Gastranaerophilaceae bacterium
AGCAGAATATACAAAGAAATTAAATGAAATAGAATCAAAAGACAAACAATATGATCTAGATATTAAAAAATTAGATACAGAACATAACGCATTACAAACAGAATATGAATCTATTCAAAACGTAATACAGAAAAACGTAGATAGATCATTCAAAGCATTCTCATAATGCTTAAGTTACAACTAATTTATTTGTAATATAATGAGTTTATGGATATTGTGTCAAAAACCATAAATTCACTTGAATTCGATAAAGTTTTGGAAAAAGTTTCTAATTTTGCAAAGATAAAGCAAAGTAAGGAACTCTGTTTGAATGCAAAAATTTTTGATAATATCGAGGATATAAGACTTCAATTACAGTATACAAAAGAAGCAAAAAGATTATTGGATTTAGTTCTAGATATTCCTGTTGATTTTGTTGCTAGTATTGAAAATGTTGAAAAAAATGCACTTGTAAGTTACTTATCTGAAGAAGAATTAAATGACATTGCAAAAACTTTAAGAACTTCACGTTTGGTTAAAAAGTTTTTGGCTGAAAATGCCGATTCAGAAAGCGTATTACATATTTTATCCAGAAATCTTTTGGTTAATAAAGAATTGGAAGATAATATTTTTTCTACATTTGATGATGCTTTAAACATAAAACGTGATGCGACACCTGAATTAAAGGGTTTGTTTGCCACTCTGAGAGATTCAGAAAAAAACTTAAAGGCAAAAGTAAATGAACTTTTAACGTCGCCAAATTTTTCAAAACATTTGCAAGAAAATATCTATACAACTCGTGACGATAGAATAGTTTTTCAAGTAATGGCATCTTCTAAAAGCAAAATTCCTGGAATTATTCACGATGTCTCCGCTTCAAGTAAGACTTTTTATGTAGAACCTCAAGAAATTGTGCCATTGAATAACAAGATCAGAGAAACAAAAGCTAAAATTCATGCAGAGTTAATAAAAATTTTGACTGAATTAACAAGGCTTGTTAAGTTAGAAATGTCCGAAATTAAATTATCAGAAAAACTGTTGGCTGAAATAGATTTTCATTTTGCAAAAGCTCGTTATGCTGTAAGAATTCAAGCGATAGAACCTGAATTAAGTGAAAAACAAGAAATTTCTTTAGAAAATATGCGACACCCACTATTAATTGGTGTGGTTGATGATGTTATTTCTAACAATTTTGAGATTGGTGAAGAATATAAATCTGTAATTATTACGGGTTCAAATACTGGTGGTAAAACTGTTACCATTAAAACAATAGGTCTTTTTATTTTGATGGTTAAGGCGGGGTTATTTTTGCCTTGTACAATGGCTAAAGTTTATCCGTTCAAACAAATCTTTGCTGATATTGGTGATTCTCAAAGTATTCAACAAAGTTTGTCAACATTTTCTTCTCATATGACAAACATTATTGAAATTGTAAACAAAGCTGATAGTGAAACTTTTGTGTTATTAGATGAAATATGTGCAGGAACTGATCCATTAGAGGGTGCTGTTTTAGCGCAAGTCATATTGGAAAATCTTGCAAGTAAAGAAACATTTTCAACGGTTACAACGCATTATGGAGAATTAAAATCTCTTGAATATCATAATCCATATTTCAAAAATGCGTCTGTTGAATTTGATACGGAAAGTTTAAAACCGACATATAAACTACTCATTGGGATTCCAGGATTGAGTAATGCAATTGCGATATCGTCAAATCTTGGATTGAAAAAAGATATTGTTGATAGAGCAAAAAGTATTTTGGTATCTCAAAAGGATCCGTCAATTTTAGTTGTTGAAAAATTGCAAGAAACTCAACAACAATTGTCTAAAAATCTTGAAGAAGCTGAAGAAATAAAAGAAACATCACTTTCTGTAAAAAAAGAATACGAAGAAAATCTTTCTAATATTAAAAAAGACAAAAAGAAAACTATTAAAATTATAAAAGATAAATTCGACAGAGAGTTGTTAGATGTTAAGGCTGAAATCAAAGATATTTTAGAAGAACTTCGTAGAGAAAAGTCAGAAAAAATTGCTCGTCGTTCTTATGCAAGATTGGCAAAGCTTGAACAAGGATTTAGAGAAAAACTTGATGAACACGATGAAAAAAATCAATATCTGGAAATTGATTGGCAAAAAGTTCGTCCAAACGATGTTGTAATGCTAAAAGATTTGCATCAACCTGTAACAATTTTGGATTTGCCAGATAAAAAAGGTAGTGTTCTTGTTCAAATGGGCAATATAAAAACAAAAATTAAGATAAATAAATTGGCAGTTGTTGATGAAAATTATAAAGAGCCTCCAAAAGTTTATAAACCAAGTAGTTTTGAAAAATTTGAACTTAAACGAACAACTGTTTCAAGCACTTTGGATTTGAGGGGGTACAGGGTTGAAGATGCTTTGGACAGCTTAGAGTTTTATCTGGACAAGGCAAGCTTGGCAAATCTTTCAGTTGTAAGTATTATTCATGGACACGGAACAGGTGCTTTGAAATCTGCAGTTAGGGACTTTTTATCTACTTCGCCATATGTTGCAAAATTCAGACCGGGTGAAGACACAGAAGGTGGCGACGGTATAAGTATTGTCGATATGGTGTAAAATTATTTACAGAATTGGTTAAATATGCTAAACTTCCTAGTATATAGGAGAGTTTATTATGGATATTAAAACACTTAGAAATGAAAATGAATTAGTTGATTTATTTTGTAGTTTGGCTGAAATTCCTTCGCCGTCTTTGCACGAAGAAGGCGTTATCAATTGGATCGTGCAGTATTGTGCAAAAAATAACTTAAAATGTGAAACAGATGATTATAAAAATATTCATATAGAAGTAGAGGCAACGGATTCTACAAAATCACCTATTTTATTATCTGCGCATATGGATGTTGTGGGTGATGCTTCTCCTGTAAATGTATATCTTGATGGTGATTTTATAAAAGCTCAAGGCAGAACACTAGGCGCTGATGATAAAGCAGGTGTTGCTAATGCTTTGTATTTTGTTAATAAACTTTCAAAGTCCGATATTGCCCACGGTGGTGTTGAGGTTGTCTTTACTAGAGATGAAGAGTCTGGCATGACGGGTATACGAAATGTTGATTTTTCAAAATTAAAATCGAAATATGTTTTGGTTTTGGATAGTGATTCTTTAGGTCAACTTTTGACAGCTGGAGCAAGCTATGTTCAGGTATCTTTGGAAGTGGATTCGTTTAAAGGTGGTCATTCTGGAATTGATATAGCTGATAAAACGAGAGAAAATGCTGCAAAATTAATTGCTGATTTGGTTGCAGAATTCCCTCAAGGTGTTTTTCATTCAGAAAATGGTCAAGTTGTAACGTCTTGTAATATCGGTGGAATTTCTTCAGGTAAGCTTGATGTTACTAATGTTATCAATACGCATGGTGAAGCAACTTATTCAATAAGAAGTTCTAGTCGTGCAAAAGAAGAAGAATTGAAAAAATTAATGACATTTTTAGTGGAAGAATTTAATAAAGAATATAAAGATATTGCAGAAGCTAAAATTACGTTCCACGAACATATGCCAGCTTTCGAAAAGGCTGATGACGATTATATCCCAATATTGTTTGAGGCTGTAGCGAAAAAAGTCGCTATAACGCCGGAAATTTCATCTTTCCATGCGGGTGCGGAAACTCATATTTATGCAAATGAAAAAAATGCTCAGGGAGAAAAATTTGCGCCGTACTTATTGGGTTTAGCTACTGTTTGCAATATGCATTCAGATAAAGAATATGTAGATTATAAATCAATGATGGACGGACAAAAATTACTCCAAGCTTTATTTGAAGCATATAATTGTTAATTCTCAATATTATTCTTGCACTTTGCCTATATTTAATGTAAACTTACCTTAGAAAAGGGAGAGAGGAATATGGCAGTTGAGAGACAGAGAGTAAAAGAACAAGATAAAATTCAAAGACGTTCGAATTTTGATGCGGTGGAAAGTAATTTAACCGTAGAACAAGTAAAGCTTGAAGCATCAAGATGTTTGAATTGTAAAAATCCTAGATGTGTTCAGGGCTGTCCTGTTAATATTCAGATTCCGCAATTTATACAAGCTATAAAAGAAGATAATCTTGAAAAAGCTGGCGATATTATTAGAGAAACAAGTATGTTACCATCAGTTTGTGGTCGAGTTTGCCCTCAAGAAAGACAATGCGAAGGTAATTGTGTTTTAGGGATTAAGGGGGAACCTGTTGCTATTGGTGCGTTAGAAAGATATGTTGGTGATAATACAAAAGCAGCTGAAGTTGAAATTAAACCGTCCGGTAAAAAAGTTGCGGTTGTTGGTTCAGGTTGTGCAGGTATTACGGCAGCGGCTGATTTAAGAAAAGAAGGCCACGAAGTCGTTGTATTTGAGGCGCTTCATAAGTTGGGTGGTGTTTTGAGATATGGTATCCCTCCTTTTAGACTTCCTAGAGTGGTTTTGGATAGAGAAATTACTAATCTTAAAAATATGGGTGTAGAATTTAAAACAAACGTAATTGTAGGTAAATCAATAACACTAAAACAACTAAAAGACGATGGATTTGACGCAATATTTATTTGTTCAGGTGCAGGTTTGCCAAAAATGATGGGTATACCTGGTGAGAACTTAAACGGTGTATTTTCAGCTAATGAGTTTTTAACACGAGTAAACTTAATGCAAGCTGGGCGTGAGGATAGCCCAACACCATTAAAAGTTGGTAAAAAAGTTGCAGTAATTGGTGGTGGCAATGTCGCTATGGATGCAGCAAGAACTGCAGTGCGTGTTGGTTTTGAAGAAGTTTATATTATTTATCGTCGAACAGAAAAAGAACTTCCAGCCCGTTTGGAAGAAATTCGTCACGCAAAAGAAGAAGGTGTTGTGTTCAAATTTTTACACGCACCTGTTGAAATTTACGATAAAGATGGTTATGTAAATGGTATGAAATTTGAAGTAATGGAGCTTGGTGAACCAGATGCAAGTGGCAGAAGAAAACCAGTTGGTACTGGCGAATTTGTTGACGTTGATGTCGATACTGTTATTGTAGCTTTAGGTACAGGACCAAATCCTATTATTCAAAAATCAGCTGAAGCGGAAGGTTTGGAAATTTTAACTGATAAGCGTGGTTACATTACGGTTGATGATACAAGAGCGACAAATATTCCAACAATTTATGCAGGCGGAGACGTTGCCCCTGTTGGAGAATCAAATGCTATTAATGCAATGGGTGCAGGTAAAAAAGCAGCGAAAGCAATAAATGAATTACTTAAATAAAATATTTACATTTATAATAAGTTTTTTATTAATGGTAGTGCCGGCTTTTGCGCTAGAGTTTGATGTGTCTGTGGATGAAGAAATTCGTAAAAATTACAATCCATCAAAACTGGAATTAGAAAATTTGCCACCTTTACCAAATATGAAACCAGCAAAACAAGTACAGCCAAAAGCAAGTGTTCCCAAAACTCCAGCTGTTCCACCGAAAGGCACTTTGATTCCTGCAGACAAAAAACCAATTGTATATAGTGCCGATAAGTCGACAATGGTTAAGTTAAAAAAAGGTACAAAATTCAAAGTAGTATCAGAGCAAAGTGTTTCTGATGCATCTAGGATTGGGGCAAGAATTTCATTTGTCTCTCAAAACTCGGTGACTCAAAGATATATAACAGTGTTAAAAGGTACAACTTTTTATGGTGAAGTTGTAGATGCACACTTGCCACAAATGTCGGGTAATGGTGGACTTATTGAATTAAAAATAGACAGTATGTTATATAAAGGTTCTACTTATGGGGTAAATGCAAAAGTTACGAAAGTGAATGGTAGAAAGGTTTTTGTTAATAATATAAAAGGCCAACGTAGGTATATGAAAAATGTAGCCAAGCAAGTTGACAAGGGTGAAAATTTTTATAAGAAATCCCGTCGAGTATCTGGTAAATTGTCGGATAATCCTGTTGGTATAATTGTTGCTCCTGTTCCAACATTGGTGGGTATGGGTGCTTATGCTGTTAATTTAGTTGGTTCACCTATAGTTAGTATTTTTAACAAAGGTGGCAGAATTTCAATTCCGGCAGGTAGTGAATTTGAAATTAAGCTAGTAGAAGACGCTTATTTGTATTAGGCAATACATAATAACTATTATGAGAAGTAAGTACGTTAGTAGGCAAGTAAGAGAGTAAGAAAATGCGTGCCGTAGTTTTAGGCACGCAAAACAATTTACCAC
Source organism: Candidatus Gastranaerophilaceae bacterium (assembly GCA_045652525.1). Taxonomy (GTDB): domain Bacteria; phylum Cyanobacteriota; class Vampirovibrionia; order Gastranaerophilales; family Gastranaerophilaceae; genus SIG32. The sequence continues at coordinate 6,174 of JAZRUK010000021.1, forward strand.
ATTTTGCTTTTTATAGATTCTGAAACAAGTTCAGAATGACAAAATGTGGTAAACGGCACGAAGTGCACCCGAAGGGTATTGCAATGCGTAGCATTGCCAAAAACTTTTGCGTGTTTTTCTTTTCTTTCGTCTATTTCTTTTCTTTTTTCTTCGCAATAAAAAAGAAAAGAAATAGACAAACAAAAAACAATTATTAAACCCTCACCCGAATTTGTAATTCGCTTTGCTCAAACAAATTCTTCCCTCTCCCATAGGGAGAGGGTTAGGGAGAGGGGTTGATAATAGTTATTATGTAATCTTCCAAATTGTTAATTGTAACAAAATGTAAAGATAAGTTTAAAATAGCCTGAAATCCACTTATAATGCCTCTATGGTATGGTATGGTATGGTCGGAAGGAGCGAGTGTCAATAACATACCCTCTTTTGTTTTTATAAATGTGTAGGTATGAAATTAAAACGAAAGGTTAGGTTGTTATGGCAATTCAAGGTGTAAATCAATTAGGGGCTTATTATCCGGATTATTTAAAAAATAAAAGAAAAGCAGGAGCGTTTATTGGTATGAGTGCGGGTTTGACAGCGCTTTCTACTTCGGCAATGTACATAAATAAACATTCCTTTGCGGTAAAGAATCCTAAATTTATGTTAGGTATGGCAATTGCAAGTACTGTTTTATCTTTATTAGGTATCGGAGGAGCAGCAAAGGCACAGAAAGAGTTAAATGCATTTAACTTCCCTAAATTTAATGCACAAGCTTAATTAAAAGGTGGCCTTAAGCCACCTTTTTTAGATTGTATAATTAATTGTTACAAAGTTGTTAGAGATTTGATTTTAGATTATAATTACAAACGAGAGAGGCGTAACTTTTAGTGGAGGATATTATGATTAAAAAGTTATTTTCACCAAAAGCGATTGCGATGATGTTTACGGCATTGCTTTTAGGTATTTCTCCATCACTTGCGGGAGAGGCTGATTTGGTAGTTCCGAATATTCAGCAAATTTCACCGGACAGTTTCAATTTATTGTTAATTGGTATGGTGATTTCTGTAATAGGCTGTGTTTTCGGATTTATCGAATTTTTGCGTATTAAAAAAATGCAAGTGCACACTGCAATGGCAGAAATTGGTAACACAATCTTTGAAACATGTAAAACTTATTTAGTTCAACAAGGTAAATTTTTACTTGTATTAGAAGTATTGATTGGTTTGTGTATTGCGTTTTATTTTGGTTACCTTCAACAAATGGGAATCTCGGGTGTATTGACTATTCTTGCTTGGTCAGTAATCGGTATTTTAGGTTCTTATGGTGTTGCTTGGTTTGGTATCAGAATGAACACTTTAGCAAACGCAAGAACAGCATTTGCATCACTTAAAGGAAATCCTTTAAATATTTTGAATATTCCTTTAAAAGCAGGTATGAGTATTGGTGTATTGTTAGTATCAGTTGAATTAGTTTTGATGCTAACAATTCTTTTATTTGTACCAGGTCATTTAGCTGGTGCTTGTTTTATTGGTTTTGCGATTGGTGAATCTTTAGGTGCATCTGCACTTCGTGTTGCAGGTGGTATCTTTACCAAAATTGCTGATATCGGTTCTGACTTGATGAAAATTCAATTCGGGATTAAAGAAGATGATCCTAGAAACCCTGGTGTAATCGCTGACTGTACAGGTGATAACGCAGGCGATTCTATCGGTCCTACAGCTGACGGTTTTGAAACTTATGGTGTAACAGGTGTTGCTCTTGTTTCATTTATCTTGTTAGGTGTAGTTGGTGAAGCAAATCAAGTTCAATTATTAACTTGGATTTTCGTTATGAGATTCTTGATGATTGTAACATCTGTTGTTGCTTATTGGATTAACGGTATTGTTGATAAAATTTATGCAGCAAAAACAGCTAAATTTGACTTTGAACAACCATTAACAAATCTTGTATGGTTAACTTCAGCATTATCAATTGCTATGACATTTGGTGTTAGCCATTGGTTATTAGCTCCTTTAGGCGGAAGTTTATGGTTAGTACTTTCAGCAATTATTTCTTGTGGTACTTTAGGTGCTGCGTTAATTCCTGAATTTACAAAGATCTTTACTTCGCCAAAAGCAAAACATACTGAAGAAGTTGTTACAGCTTCTAAAGAAGGTGGTGCATCTTTAACAATCCTTTCAGGTATTGTATCTGGTAACTTCTCTGGTTTCTGGATTGGTATGGTAATTGTATTGTTAATGGGGCTTGCTTATTATGCAAGTACATTTATTTCAGCAGATTTGATGGTTTATTCATCAGTATTTGCGTTTGGTTTGGTAGCATTTGGTTTCTTAGGTATGGGTCCTGTAACAATTGCAGTAGATTCATATGGTCCTGTTACTGATAACGCTCAATCCGTTTATGAATTATCATTAATTGAAGAACGTGAAAATGTATCAGAAGAAATCGAAAAAGAATATGGTTTCAAACCAGATTTTGAAAATGCAAAACAATATTTAGAAGAAAATGACGGTGCTGGTAACACATTCAAGGCAACTTCAAAACCAGTATTGATTGGTACTGCTGTTGTTGGTGCTACAACTATGATTTTCTCATTGATTTTGGTTATCCAAAATACATTGGGAATTCAACCTGAAATGATTTTGAATATGTTAAACCCATACACATTGTTAGGTCTTCTAACTGGTGGTGCGGTTATTTATTGGTTTAGTGGTGCTTCTATGCAAGCTGTTACAACAGGTGCATACAGAGCTACTGAATATATTAAAGATAACATCAAACTTGATGATGCTAATTGCAAAAGTGCAAATGTTGCAAATTCAAAAGAAGTTGTAAAAATTTGTACTCAATATGCACAAAAAGGTATGGTTAATATCTTTATCGCATTATTTGCATTTGCGTTAGCGCTTGCTTGTTTATCAGCACCTTTGGGTGAAAACTCAGCTCCGGTAGCATTCTTTGTAAGCTACTTGATTGCGATTGCTGTGTTTGGTTTATTCCAAGCTGTATTTATGGCAAACGCAGGCGGATGTTGGGATAATGCTAAGAAAATTGTTGAAGTTGATATGAAAGAAAAAGGAACACCGCTTCATGAAGCAACTGTTGTTGGTGATACAGTGGGTGACCCATTCAAAGATACTTCTTCAGTAGCAATGAATCCAATTATCAAATTCACAACCTTGTTTGGTTTATTAGCAATGGAAATTGCTATCAGCGAATCTTTCAAAGCTATTGCTCCAATTGCAGGTTGGGTATTGTTAGTTGTTGCGTTGGTATTTGTAATTCGTTCGTTCTACGGAATGAGAATACCTACAAAATAATTATAATATTTGATAAAATTAAGAGTCGCTTACAAAGCGGCTCTTTTTCTATTTACAAAAATTCAAAAATAGATAATATTATGTTAATTTTGGGAATGTAGTAATTGGGGTATAAACTGCGAGGGTACTGTATGAGTATTGCCATTGGGCATGACGTTAAGTCGACAAAATTTATGGATACTTCTACATTTCCAATTCGCAAGGAAAATATCAATGATAAGTTCAGTGCATATTTTTCTAAAAATGTAAGTGATGATAGTTTCATTGAGTTGCACGGCGAATTACAGCGATTGGAGTTGAGAAGTTGATATGATGAGCCTTACTTTGTAAGGCTCATTTTTTGTGTTATAATTACTTTGGTAAAAGGAAATTATACATGAGTTTAACAGTTTATTTAGGGATAGATGTAGGGTCGGTTACAACAAAACTTGCTTTAGTTGATGAGAAAGGCAAGTATGTTGATAGTTATATGCTCAGAACGGCAGGTAAGCCTGTTTTGGCAGTTCAAAAAGGCTTGAAAGAACTATTTGCTAAAAAAATTACAGATTATGATGTGATGGGAGTTGGTACAACTGGTTCAGGTCGTAATCTTGCAGGCGCTCTTGTTGGTGCTGATATTATTAAAAATGAAATTACAGCTCATGCTGTTGCTGCTAGTACTTATGTTCCTGGAGTGCAGACAATTCTAGAAATTGGTGGACAAGATAGTAAAATTATTTTGCTTCGAGATGGTATTGTAACAGATTTTGCGATGAATACTGTTTGTGCAGCTGGTACAGGAAGTTTTTTGGATCAGCAAGCTAATCGTTTAAATGTTCCAATAGAACAATTTGGTGAAACTGCATTGAAATCCCAAAATCCTGCTCGTATTGCAGGTCGTTGTGGAGTTTTTGCAGAAAGTGATTTAATTCACAAGCAACAGTTAGGATATCCTGTTGAAGACTTATTATATGGGCTTTGTCAAGCACTTGTTAGAAATTATCTTTCAAACTTGGCATTAGGTAAAGAGTTGCTACCAATCTTTTCGTTTCAAGGTGGTGTAGCTACAAACTCAGGCATGGTAAAAGCCTTTGAAGAAGCTTTAGGGCACGAAGTTATAGTCCCAGAAAATCATCAAACGATGGGAGCAATTGGTGCTGCATTGTTGGCAATGGAAAACCATCAATACACTGAAATTCCGACAAAATTTAAAGGTTGGGAAGTCGGTGATATGCATTTTTCATCAATAACTTGTGAGTGTAATGGTTGTTCTAATAATTGTGAAGTTATTACGATTGTTGAAGGTGTTGACGAAATTCAACACGTCGAAAAAATTAAAGATATTAAAGGTAACATAATTGCTCGTTGGGGTGGTACTTGTGGTCGTTGGGATATTGCATAAGGAGTTGTTATGACAGAAAGACTTTCTGAATTTGCGAATTATGAGTTAGGTGAAGCTTTTTTTGAAATAACGAATTCAATGGTGGTTCAAGGCGGAATCCCATTTTCTCGAATTGGGGATTTTGAAATTGTTTCTCCAAGTTGGCGTAAGCTTGCCGATAAAGAAAATAAAACCACAGAGGATATTGAAAAAATCGATCATGATTACAAAGAGGAAATCAAAGACCTGGCTGATTCTTGTGTGTTGTATATGTCTGCAAAGATCGGAGCAAAGGCTTATACGTTTGAATTTGAAGAGTATAAAAAGTTTTTGCAAGTTACAGGTGTTGAAAAAGGCTTAATCCCAACTGATAGATTAGAACAAGAAAATTATTATAAAAAAGTTCAAATTATGTTTAAAAAGCTTGCTAATCACGGTGAGACAAATGGTGATAATAAGTTAGACAATAAGGATTTTGCAGCATATATTTATGCGCTTGATTTGAAGTCAAAGCATAGTGATACCAATGAATTTCAAGGATTTTATTTGAATGGTAAAATTACTCCGGTAGATTATGCAGTTGCATATAATCATCTAAGAGAAGAAGGTGATAATATGTTTACTTTGAAATTAAGGCAAGCTTATAAAATTTTATTCGAAAACTAATAGAAGCCTCCGATAACGGAGGCTTCTATTATGTTTCCCAAATCTTTTTGCCTTTTCTTTTCCAACGAACCTATTGCAGTAATGCTTCTAAAATATCTGCATTTTTTCCAGCTGTGGTTGATTCTCTTACCTTTTGTTTGTAGATGTAAGTTCGCAGAGCTTCACGAATCAATTCACTGCGTGAGCGATTTTCACCATCAGCAACTTGATCGATCTTGTTCAAAAACTCTTCGGGCATAGAAATTAATACTCGTGCCATATGTTCTCCTTTTTTTTGTATTTCGCTCTGATATTTATATAAAAACTTTTTGATGCAAAAAAGTGCTATTTTTTATATAGAAAATATATACTATTTTTTATAAGTCAATCCCAGAGCGGATTTTACAAGTTTTGTTTTGTTAACATATCTTAATATAATTCGTAAAAAAGATAAGTCGTTCGTGTTATAATAGATTTATGAAAGCATTAATTCAAAGAGTGAAACAAGCATCTGTAACAATAGAGGGAGAACTTTATTCAAGTATAGAGGGTGGTCTTTTAGTTTTTGTTGGTATAGAAAAAGACGATGAGAAAACCAATGCAGAAAAACTTGCAGATAAAATTTTAAATTTAAGAGTTTTTGAAGATGAAAATAGTAAAATGAATTTGTCGGTTAAAGACGTTAATGGCCAAATTTTAGTTGTTTCTCAATTTACACTTTGTGGAGATTGTAAAAAAGGGACTCGACCTAGTTTTGATAAATCTGCATCTTTGGATAAAGCTATTGAATTATATGAGTATTTTGTAGAAAACGTAAGACTTTCAGGCCTTAAAACCGCAACAGGGAAATTTAGAGCAATGATGGATGTTGCTTTGATAAACGACGGACCGGTAACTTTTTGGCTTGAAAAATAGCTAAATACTTGCCAAAATTTATTTTTTGTGCTAAAATACTAATACAAATTTGTAAATTATATCGATATTTTTTTATTTCGAGGAGTAGTTTAAACTAATATTATTATTTAATTAAGAGGCTTTTAAATTATGTATGTGAACAAGTGCATTAAGTGCGGTCGTGAATTCGAGACAAAAAACCCCAAAAGAGTTATCTGTCCTGATTGTTTGTATCCTGATAAAAAGATGATTATCTCTTCATCTTCAGAATCTACTGCAGAGGTTAAACCTCAAGAAGAAAGACCTGCTCAAAATTATTCAACTGAAGAACTACCTAAGTTCTACAGCAGTTATAGTGCAGGTGAAGGTAGAGAAGATAGACCTCAAAGAGACTATAATCGTCCTAATAACAACTATAGAAATAATAGTTATGGTGGTGGTCGTCCACAATATAGAGATAATCGTGGCGGTGGCTACAATCGCGACAATCGTCAAGGTGGCTATAATAGAGATAGTCGTGGTGGCGGTTATAACCGTGATAATCGTCAGGGCGGTTATAACAGAGGTGGTTATGGTGGTCAAAGACCTCAACAAGGTGGATTTAACCGTAATAACAGATTTAATAACCAAAGACCACAACAACGTCGTCCAATGAAACCTAAAGCTCCAAAACAACTTTTAGTAAGTAAGGAGCAATTGGAACAAATAGAATTGTTGTATAAGTTGATGTTACCATTACCAAATCCTGATGCGCATGAAGTAATTGGTGAAAAAATTGGTTTAGAACCAAGAAAAGTATTCTTTGGTATTAACTTGGTAAGACAAAAAATGATGTTGCCGAAATTACCATTCCCTAAACGTAAATTGGCAATCTCACCAGATCAATTATTTGCAATTAAAAATCTTTATGAACCATTATTACCGTTACCTCCAATTGGTTGTCACAAGATAATTGCAGCTCAATTAAAAATGGATGAATGGCGTGTTCACGTGGGTATTGGTTTAATCCGATCTCAAATGGGATTAGAACGTTGGAACCAAGAAAGAGAAGATGCGCCTGCTGAATTTAAAAAGGTTGCAGACGAAGTTGCTGAAAAGCCAAAACGTGGAAGAAAAACTAAAAAAGAAGACGAATAATGGGTAAATTTATTTCTGTCGGGAAGATATTGAATTTCCACGGTATTCAAGGTGAAGCAAAAGTTGGTTTTTCTAAAAACCAACAGGATTTTTTCTTGTCGTTGAATAAAGTATTTGTAAAAGTTGGAAATGACTATAATCCATTAGAGATTACTCGTTCTCGATTAAACAAAACCTTTGCAATTGTCAAATTTGAAGGTATAAATTCTATTAATGAATTAATTCCTTTAAAGGGGTGTTTGTTATTTATTGAAGAAGAAACGATTCGTGAAAATTTAGAAGAAGATGAATTTTTGATTGATGAACTTGTGGGGCTTGATGTTTTAGATGTTGAAGGCAACAAATTAGGTTTTGTTGTTGGAGTTTCAAATAATGGTGCTACTGATTTGTTGTCAGTTAAAACCAAAACAAAAAGTATTTGTTTGATTCCTTTTGTTAAAGCTATCGTTTTGGATGTAAGTTTGAAAGACAAAAAGGTTGTGATTAATAATTTAGAAGGATTGTTAGAGTGATTTTTGACGTTTTGACATTATTTCCTGAAATGATAGAAAGCCATTGCAAGTTTAGTATTCTTAAGCGTGCTATTGAATCTGGAATTATAGAAGTTAAAACTACAAATCCTCGTGATTACACAGAAGATAAACATAAAAAAGTTGATGATACTCCATATGGTGGCGGTGCTGGTATGGTTTTGATGGCACAGCCATACGTTGATGCTTATGAAAGTATAGAAAAGTGCGCAAATTCTATTACAGTAATGCTTTCACCTCAAGGTGAACCGTTAAATGAAAAGCTTGTTTTAGATTTGGCTAAATATGATCAAATAGTTATGCTGTGCGGGCATTATGAGGGATTTGATGAAAGAATCAGAGATATAATTCAACCAAAAGAAATTTCTCTTGGTGATTTTGTGTTGACGGGTGGTGAGTTGCCTGCTCTTTGTGTTATTGATGCCGTTAGTCGGAAAATAGAAGGGACTCTAGGCAAAATAGAATCTGCAAACGATGATAGTTTTGCTGATGGTTTGTTGGAATATCCTCAATACACCAAGCCTCGTGAATATAGAGGTCTAAAAGTGCCTGAAGTCTTATTGAATGGCAATCACAAAGAAATCAATGAATTTCGTTTGTCAGAACGAATCAAAAGAACAAAAGCAAGAAGGCCAGATTTACTCAGTCGGTAGTGTTACCTGTCTACTTTTACCAATTCCTAATCCATCTTTAAAGAAAGAGAATACTGCCATTGCTGCTAAGCCGATACCTGAAGCTTTAGCAACGGTTTTGTTCTTAGCTAAAAGTGCTGTCAATCCGAGGCCTAATGGAAGGACATCAGAGACAAGACTAGCTCCAAGGCCCTTGAAGTAGCCTGTAAAAGAATTAAAGAAGCCACGTATATCATGGCTTAATTCCCATCTCAATACACCTTCCTTCATCCTGCTTTTTGTTAAGCTTGGTTTATCTATACTTAAAGAATTATCTAAATAATAATGAGCAGCTGCAGCATTTTTATTTCTTAAGTTTTCTTCGGCTTTTATTTTGCCGTAAACATGCGCATCTCTAGCACAAAGATATACTGCTGTGGCACCTACACCTCTTGCAATATATTTTCCGTAGTTATTACGAATTGCTGTTATTATGCTCATAATTTTTTATATTCCTTCTTTTTCTCGTTGCCTTTTACTTCAAATTCTTTTTGTACAATTTGACCTGACATTTTCAAAAGAACTTCATTAGCTAATAGAGCATCTTCACCGTATGTGGTTTTACCTTCTCTCATTGCTTCAAGAACTTTTGCTGTGTATTCGTCACCTGTAACTTCTCTAGTATTCAATGCTGTTAATGCAATGAATCGTATTGGTTGATAAGGATCTTGCAACATTTTGTTTACTAGTGCTGTCAAAGCTTTATCATCTCTTCTAGAGAGATCTTCATGTAATCTGGCTTGAACTTCTTTTGCACCCATCAAACGAATTTGTTTATCTTGGCTGTTCAAATAGTTTTCTAAGTTTTTGATATAACTATCAGTTAATAAAACTATATCACGTTTTTCTGTTTTTTTCTTTTCTTCTGTTGTTGTATTTGTTGTAGTTGTTGTATTATTTGTGTTTGCATTATTATTTGCATTATTTGCACCATTAGGATTTTGTCCCCAAGAATTTGTATAATAATCAGATGGGTAACTTGGCATTTGATATTGTGGCGCATTAACGTTATATGTTGGAGGAGCTCCACCTGGGGCTGTAACCGAAGGATTAAATATTTGAATATTTACGCCAGAATAATTCGGTACAGGAATATTTTGTGGTTGCTGCTGCGGATACATAGTAGGTTGTGGTGCTTGATTATATGTCGGTTGTACTGGTTGCGTACAATATTGTTGCGCAGGTTGTTGAACATAAACTTGCGGCTGTTGAATATTGTATTGGTTTTGTCCTACACTATTTTGCATAATACTACCTTTTCCTACTTATCTTTATAAAGTCATAAAATTTAAAAATATTGCTATTTTTTTACAAATTTTAAGAAATATTAAGTTGTTTTTTATAATTTAATTAAAAGGCTATAATATATGTATGGATAATTATGAATTAAATTATTTATCGCAACGTCCGCAAAGCTTATGTAAAATGTGTGGTCTTTGTTGTCGAGTTGCAACAACTGTTGTTCCATATGAAAAATTGCTGGAATTGCAAGAGCAGGGAGATCAAGGTGCGGTAGATTTTCTTGAATTATTTGAACCTTATGAATCTATTGAAGCTGCAAGAAAAGTTTCTGCAGAAATTGTAGACAATATAATTTCCGGATTAAAAGAAGACGGTAATTATGATGAAAAAAATATGACATTTTATAAATGTAGATTTATAAGAGAGGATAATTTATGCGGACGGTATGAAGAAAGAAAGCTTTTGTGCAAGCATTTCCCATCTTCCCCTTGGGCAATAGTTCCACCAGGATGTGGATTTGAGGGATGGCTATTTTGGAAACGTGAAGAAACAAAACAAAAAATAAGAAAGGTAAAAGAGGATTTGTTAGAATTAGAGCTTCTTAAATCTAAAACGAAAGATCCTGAAACTTTGTTAAAAATAGCTGCTGTAGAGAAAAAAATGTACAATTCTATTGAATTACATAAAAAACATGGATCAGAATTCTGGTAATAAAAAAGAGGCGATTATCGCCTCTTTTTTATTTTGTTGGATTTAATAATTTCATTTTATAAAATTCTGTATTAATATTTAGTTTTGTTCCTATATCAAGAAGCATTCCTACAAATTCCTTATCTTTAGAACGTCCAGTTTTTTGTGAGCTTTCTATTATATCTCCAATCTTGTGGAATACTCTATTGAAATATATGTTTTGAGCTTCAGAAATATCAATTTCCAATTCTAATTTTTCAACATTGTCAAACAATTCAAGTATGACATCTGCTTGTTGACTTTCAAAGCTATGAGCTAATCTATTTATGTTTTGTAGGATTTTCTTTGCAAAAATGTTATTAGATGGTGCTTTATCAAGTTTTATATCCATTTTACGAGCTTCAAAGTTTATTTCAGCTGCTTGTTGTAATAATGTTGGATCTACAAAACAGCCAGAATGAACAACTAAATCATTAAATTTATGACTTAATGCGTATGAAGCGGAAATTTTGAACTCGTTAGGAATAGTGAGTCCAAGATTTTGCATATGATAAATAGAACCTTTACCTTCATCATACATTTGTTGATATGCTTGAGCAAATTTTCCAAGTTTACCTTTAAGCATAATTTGAAGAATTTTTCGTCTTTCTTCAATGAAGATATCTTTTAAAGTAAAGTATTCTTTTCCGAAGCTTTCATCCAAACCTCTGATAATTTCAGTTAAAGGATTAAGCATATAAGTTTTTGTTAGATTAGTTTTAATTTGATTGTATTCAGTTTCGTCAGAGAATTCTTTTATAGCACAGTGGAAATCTCCTCCAGAGAATTGCATTAAAGCAAACACTTGATTTACTGTTTCTAATGTGATTTTAGAAGTTATTTCAATATGGCCAACAATAAATGTAGTATTCCCTTTGTGAACTTTTTGATAATCGTGACGTTTGATTGAATAACAATATACATCTTCTTCATTTTCGAAATCTTGATATAATGAAGAAATTGCCCACAAACTAGTAATTTGTTTTGCAGTTACAACAGAAGGTTTTACAAATTTTTCGTAAATATCTTTTCCTGTTCCGTGTTCAGGAAGATTACTTTTTGCCTCAGCAAGAATTTCCAAAAATTTGCTTTCGTAATCTTTTTTACTGAAGGTTGAAGCTAATTGCATTGCTCGAGCCGCATATTTCATAATTTGAACTGGTTCAATTCCTGAAATTTCAGAGAAGAACCATCCGCAACTTGTGAACATTAATAACGTTTGTCGTTGCATTTCAAGAAGTTTCATTGCTTTAACTTTACTTTCATCTGATAAATTAGGAAGAAAATAGAAATTTTGGAATTTTTTAACATTAGATTCAGAACGATCTAAAATTACGTCTATGTACGCATTTCTTATGTCCCAAACATTTGAATTGAAGTATTTAGGACCTTCTTTTTCAAATATCTTAACTAATTCATCACGTAAATAATTCAGAGATTCTCTTAAAGGTTTTCTCCATTTTTGATTCCAGCCTGGATGACCGCCAGTTGAACATCCGCAGTCTTCGCACCATCTACCAACACCGTGGAAGCAACTCCATGAAGATTCTTGTTTAATGTCAACTTCATAATCACTTCTATATTTAGCTAAATATTCGGCATAATTCGTTATTTTGAAGCCTTCGTCTTCTGCTCGAATTTTAAGAACGTAAGCTAGAGCCATATCACCGAATTTTGTATGGTGACCATAGCTTTCACCGTCAGTTGCGATGTTGATAAGTTGTGGATAATCTCTTAAGTCTGATACACCTTCTTTTAAACGTCTAACAAATTTATTTCCGTCTTTTAATAGTTCGTCAAATGCGACCGAACGAGATATTGCACCATCATAGAAGAATAAATCAATATATTTGCCTGGTGCAGATTTTATATGGTATCTATATGAACGGGCAGGGTCGATATTTCCCCAACTTACATCAGTCCATTCTTTATCAGAGCTTCTCTTCATTTTTAAAGCTTGGTATGGAGAAAGAACAGTAAATTTGATACCGTTTTCTACAAGAACACGTAAAGTGTCATCATCAACGGCTGTTTCAGCAAGCCAAATACCTTCTGGTTTTCTGCCAAAACGATATTCAAAGTCTTTGATACCCCATTTAACTTGGGTTTGTTTGTCCTGTTCATTTGCTAATGGCATAATAATATGGTTATATACTTGAGCCATAGCATTGCCGTGTCCGTCGTGTTCAGCAATACTTTCTATGTCAGCTTTTATTATTCTTTCGTAAGTTAATGGCGAATAATGTTCCATCCACGATAAAAGTGTTGGACCAAAGTTGAAACTCATGCGTTCGTAGTTATTTACAACATCCAAAATTCTGTTTCTGTTATCTACAATTTTGGATACAGAATTTGGATTATAACATTCTTTGGTAATTCTTTCATTCCAGTCGTGTGATGGTAATGCGCTATCTTGAAGTTCAATAGCTTCTAGCCAAGGATTTTCTCTTGGCGGTTGATAAAAGTGACCGTGGATTGTTAAAAACTTATCATTATTTGCCATGCTTAACTCCGTTTTATTAATATTTTATTTTTTTACTTCTTCTTTTTTCTTTTGTGATAAAACTGTAAATTTTTCAGCATCCATCCAAACATCACCTAAAGCATTTGAAAAGACTGTGCCACTGAATTGGATCTCATCACCTGCATTTAGCTCAATATATTTTTCAGCTTCTGATCTTTTAAGAAAAATTTTCATCTCAGAAAGTGGTATGTTATGGTCTTTTACATCATCTCTTTGGATAAGAAATGTAATATAGTCTTCTGAACTTCTCTTAGCTGGTGCGTAATCAAGACCTAGTGTTGAAAATTTATCAAACTTGCCCTTAACTGTAACTACTTTGTTAAGATACTTGGTGGGATTTGCTACCATATCCAGAGAACTTGTAAATGTTTGCATTTGTGTAATTTGTTTAGGTGCTACAGATGCTTGTGTAGCTGTTTGTGCGCATACTTGAGATGTAATCGCAAATCCTAAAACCATAGTTATTATAGATAATTTTAATTTGTAATTCATTTTAAATCCCCTTTTAAGAAACATTTTACCATAATATTTATTTTTTGGTAACTACCTGCATAGATTTTTTTTAGATATATTGTTGAAAAAAAATATTTGTGATACACTGGTTGTGTGTGGAAAAAATTGTAAAATCAACACTTTATAAAAGGAGAAAGTTATTATGACAACAAAAGAATTCTTTACATCTTCAGAAGAATTAAAACAAATTATGTCAGCTGCACGTGCTACAATTACAGCTCCTTTCTTTGGCAACAATGTTGAAGAAGTTAAGTCTGTATCAGAAGCATACAAGTTGGCTAAATCAAGCTCAGGTACAATTGAATTGACAGGCATGCCAGTATTCAAACCTGAAAAATTAGGTTTACCTGCAGGTGCTAACCAATTACTATTCAACGACGGTACTGTAGTAGGTCGTTGTGCTGCAGCTAGAAAAATCGTTGGTGAACCAGGTTGTGATCTTGGTTATTTATTACCAATTATCCGTGAAGCAGTTTATTCTACACGTGATAAATTGATGTACAAAACCGAAGCTGTTGTAGGTTTAGACAAAGATTTTATGGTAAAAGCTCACTTGATGATTCCAGAAGGATTTGAAAACGTTATGTATTCTTGGATGTTAAACTTCCAATATATGAACGAAGAATATTCAAATATGTATTCTGAATCAAGAGAATTACCAGATGGTGACATTTATGTATTCTCTGATCCAGATTGGACTCACCCAGACTTCCCATATGGCTTGACATTCTTTGATCCTGAACACAACTGTGCTTGTATTTTAGGTATGAGATATTTTGGTGAACACAAAAAAGGTACATTAACTCTTGCTTGGGGTTGTGCAGCTCGTAACGGTTATGCATCTTGCCACGGTGGTATGAAACGTTATAACCTTGACGGTGGAAATTCATTCCAAGTTGCTGTATTTGGTTTGTCAGGTTCTGGTAAATCTACAATCACTCACGCAAAACATAACAATAAATACAACATCACAGTTCTTCATGATGATGCATTTATCATCAACGTTCAAGACAAATATACAATCGCTTTGGAACCAGCTTATTTCGATAAAACTGCTGACTATCCAATCGGTTGTGATGATAACAAATACATTTTGACTCAACAAAACAATGGTGCTATCCAATTAGCTGATGGTAAAGTTGTTTCTGTTACAGAAGATATCAGAAATGGTAACGGCCGTGCTGTTAAATCAAAATTATGGTCACCAAACAGAGTTGACAGAATCGATCAACCAATTAATGCTATTTTCTGGTTGATGAAAGACCCTACAATTCCTCCTGTATTGAAATTGTCAGGTGCTTCATTAGGTTCAGCTATGGGTGCTACTCTTGCTACAAAACGTTCATCAGCAGAAAGACTTGCTGCAGGTGTTGATCCTAACGCATTAGTTGTGGAACCATATGCTAACCCATTCAGAGTTTACCCTCTATCAGTTGACTATACAAGATTCAAACAGTTAATCGCTGATGGCGTTGATTGCTACATCTTGAATACTGGTGAATTTATGGGTACTAAAGTTCAACCTAAACATACTTTGGGTATTATCGAAGCTATCGTTGAAGGTTCTGCTAAATTCCATAAATGGGAAAACTTCTCAGATATCGAAATCATGGATATCGAAGGTTTTGATGCTTCATTCTCTAACAAAGAATATGCTGAACAATTTGTTGCTCGTATGAACGACAGAATCGGCTTTGTTCAATCTAGAGAAACTGAAAAAGCAGGTATCGACAAACTTCCTGCTGATGCTTTAGAAGCATTACAAGCTGTTGTTAAACAAGCTACATCATTAGCAAGTGTTTAATAATTCAAAGCTATAAAAAAGCTCCCAACAGGGAGCTTTTTTGTTAGAAAATAACTATAAAAAAAGAGCCCTTTTGAGGCTCTTTTTTATATTGTTTTATAAACTATTCAACTTCAATAGCGCTTACTGGGCATGCATCAGCAGCTTCTTTAACTGCATCGATGTTATCTGCTACAGCTGCTTCATTAACTTGAGCAATACCGTCTACTGAAAATACAGCGTCACAAATTGATTCGCAAGCGCCGCATCCGATACAAGAATCGTTAACTTTTACTGTCATTTCTATTTCTCCTTATTTTTTACTGTCTGTGAACTAAGTCCACAAATTCATTATAAAACAAAAATTTAAAATATCCAGTCTTTTAAAATTTTTGCAACATAATCAAATCCGTAAATGATACCTAAATCTTTTCCTTGTGTTTTTGGGTTATAAACAAGCAATGGTACTTGTTCTCGAGTATGATCAGTGCCAGGAACTGTAGGATCACAACCATGATCGGCAGTAATTATTAATAAATCATCTTCTGATAATTCGTTTAAAATTATTCCGACATAAGTATCAATTTCTTCAATTGCTTTGCCGTATCCCTGAGCATCATTTCTATGACCAAAAAGCATATCGGTGTCTACAAGATTTGTGAATATCAAAGTAGGTTCTCCATATTCTTTGTCTTGGTATGCAATGGATTCAAGATCTAATTCATTTTTAATAGCTTTAAGTGTTAATTCCAAACCTTCTTTGTTAGTTCCAGTATGAATAGCGTGTGTAATGCCAGCTTTTGAAAATATATCTTCAATTTTTCCAATACCAATAACTTTACCGCCTTTGTTTTTTATGTCATCAAGTATTGTATGTGATGGAACCATTGAATAATCACGTCTATCTTTTGAAATTCTTGTAGGTTTGCCGTCAATAACTTTGTAAGGTCTAGCGATTACTCTTGATACATTATAACCACCGTCATCAAGTAATTTGCGAGCAATTTCACACCAATTATATAGTGTTTCAAGTGGTATTAAGTCAGTATCAACAGCAATTTGGTAAACACTGTCTGCAGATGTGTAAACTATTGGGAATTTTGTAGCATGATGTTCTTCATTTAATTGTTCAATAATTGCTGTTCCGCTAGCTGGAATATTTGCTAAAATTCCGCCACAATTTGTTTGTTCTATAAATTTGTCAATTAATTCTTGAGGAAATCCGTTCGGAAATGTTGCAAAAGGTTTTTCTGATACCAAACCTGCTATTTCCCAGTGACCAGTTGTTGTATCTTTTCCTTTTGATTTTTCAATCATTGTTCCGTATTGTGCAATAGGATTAGAAACTTTATTAATACCTTTAAATTCTTGAATATTTCCAAGTCCCATTTTTTCCATATAAGGAACATTTAAACCGTTGTTAAATTCGCATACATTTTTCAACGTATTGCATTCAGGTATATCGTTAAATTCTCTGCAATCTTCCATTGCTCCGATACCCATTGAATCAATTACAATAATTATAGCTCTTTTCATCGTTTACCCCTTTGTATTTATTATACAACAAAGAGCTATTATTCTGCAATATCAATTATGCTGTATGCATTTAAATCTATTGAACCAAAAATTATTTTAACTTGTGAGTCATTAATTCCTAATAGTTCTACAAAATGAACTGTATCCTTCCCAAAATCATCTAAAGTTTCTTTAGCTGGGATTTGAGCCATCAAAAAATGGGCTTGATAAAGTTTTAAAGAGGTTTTTCCATTATCTTTCGATCCGTCAACCTGATAGTGTCCTTCAGGAATTACGTCGTCACCAACTTTAAGTTTGACAGGAACGCATAAAATTGGCATTTCTTCTTCTGCTTCTTTTATAAACTGTGTTTCGTTTCCTTGGTGAAATTCTTCGCCTTTAGGAATATTTTTATTTCTTTTTTTCTTCTTTTTTTTGCTCTCTAATGCTTTTTCAAATTCTTGGTCTGAAACTGGTTTTTGTCCGTAGGAATTTTGGTCTCCAAAATTATCCCACAAATCACCTTCCGCAAAAGAGGTACAGCTTGTGAAAAATATTAAACTGAATAATATTGTAAAAAATTTCTTCATATTTCTATAATAATGAATTTTTCCAAGAAGTAAACCATTTATTTGTAGTAAATAAAAAATCGCCTTTTGGCGATTTAAATAAACTGTAAACACATTAACACACGACGAATTAAGAAATATAGCCTGACAATAAATCTTGTCCGGATAATTTCATCTTTTTTAATGCTCTTAATTCTGTTTGACGTATGCATTCTTTTGTTACGCCGTAAATATTTCCAATTTCTTCCAATGTGTGACGAGTTGTGTCACCTAAACCGTAACGCATTTTTACAACTTCTTGTTCTCTGTCTTTTAGTGTTGAAATGACCATTTCAATGTCGGTTTTTAATCCTTCAAATTCGATTTTTTCTGCAACAGAAATTTTTTCATCTGCTAATATATCTGCAACATTTAATTCTTTGCCATCAGCTTTTTCTAAGCCACTTTCTATTGAAATTGTTTTAGTATAAGCAGATAAAAAAGTATCAATTTTATCAACAGAAATGTTCATTTTTTTTGCGACATCTTCTGTTTTAACTTGTTCGTTACCAGTTTTTTCCATTTCGGATTTGATTTTTGAAAATTTTGATAGAGTTTCTTGTATATATACAGGAATTTTCATGCAATGAGATTGTTCTGAAATCGCTTTAAACATTGACTGCTTGATCCACCAGCTTGCATATGTGGCAAACTTGTATCCTAGTTTGTAATTAAATTTATCAGCTGCAATCATTAATCCTAAGTTACCTTCTTGGATTAAATCTATTAATGGTAAATTTGATGAATGAATTGCTTTTTTAGCAATTGTAATTACCAGTTTTAAGTTTGATTGAATAAGCTTTTGTTTAGCTTCTAAATCCCCTTCTTTTGCTCTTTTAGCAATAGCTCGTTCTTCTTTTGTACTTAAAGCTGGATACTGTGCAATTTCTTTTAAATAAGCTGATAAAATACTATCGGCTTGTAAAACTTCATTGTTCGCTGGGTTTGAAAAGTTTGTTGTCTTTTTCATTTTAATTTGCGAATTTCTACTCATTGTAAACTCCTCTTCTTCTTAACACAATTTTGCACTTGCCTTCTGCAAGTACGGGGTAACACAAGATCAACACAAATGTATATACAAAGTATATACCACAGTATATAAATTCTCTAACAAAAATATTAAGAAATGTAAAGAAAAGATTTGAGAAAATATTGAAAAATGCTTTTATATCAGTATTTTTTATTGTATTATTTCCATATAGGGAGATTATTATGAAAAAGAAAATTATTATTGCGTTGAGTATATTGTTAGTGATTGTTTTTACTTCAGCTATTTCTTATGCATATAGTGCGGCAAATCAAAAACATAAACCTTCTGATTATAAAATTGGTGTTACATATGAAGAAGCTATTAAATCAGATAAGCCAATGTTGGCGTTATTTTATGTTGATTGGTGCGGATATTGCTTAAAATTTATGCCAAAATACAAAACAGTTAGTTCTTTATACAAAAAAGATTATAACGTAGTTATGCTAAATGCAGAAAATCCAGAGTATAAAAATCTTATTGAAGATGTTGTTTTGTCAGGTTTTCCAACACTATATATTATTGATAACAAATATGATAACAGAATTTTGTTAAACAATGCTATTTATCAGGATCTTAAGAAGCTTAGAGTTGAATTAGACCGATATATCCGCATTAGAAAAATGTTAGATTTGGTACCAGTAAATTAATTGTAAACTATTGTAAATTTTAAAGGTATTTTTTAGCAATTTTTAGAAGAAATGGGACTTTATAATAGTATAAAGCTCTCTCTTCTTATTTAAACGGATAGGCCTTGAATATTACAAGGTCTTTTTTTTTGCTTATTTTTAAATTATAATTTTTTTATGAAAGATATTCAAAATTTAGAAGATACTAGAGAAGTTGATATACAAAAGGTTGGGATTAAGCACATAGCGATGCCGTTGACTATTCAACGAAAAAATAATTCTAATCAAGTTGTTTATGCAAAAGCACGTGTGAATGTTTCTTTGCCAAAACGATACAAAGGAACTCACATGTCACGTTTTGTTGAAGTTTTAAGCCAATATCAGACAAAGAATCTTTTGGGCGTCGATATTAAAGGGTGCCTTGAATCCATTTTGAAAAAGCTTCATGCTGAAAGTGGTGAAGTTGAATTTAAGTTTAAATATTTTATAGAAAAAAGTGCTCCAGTAACTGGCTTTACGGCCCCGATGAGTTATGATTGTTCATTTGAAGGCCGTATAGAAAACGGTGAGTATAAATTTATTTTAGGTGTAGTAGTTCCTGTAACAACTTTATGTCCTTGCTCAAAAGAAATTTCTGATTATGGAGCTCACAACCAAAGAGCCTTGATTTCTGTAAAAGTTTCTTATGATGAAACCGAACAAATTTGGTTGGAAGATTTGATAGAACTTATAGAAAGTTGTGCATCTTGTCCTCTTTATCCTCTATTGAAGCGTAAAGATGAAAAATATGTAACAGAAAAAGCTTGGGAAAACCCAAGATTTGTTGAAGATGTTTTAAGAGAATCCGTTATAAAATTAAGACAACACCCATTGGTTAAAGAGTTTGAAGTTGAATGTGAAGCTTTTGAAAGTATTCATAATCATTCAGCTTGGGCTTATCAAAAAGAAACTTGTTAGAATTTTATTGAAACTCCCGCATTTAACATTGGTGTGAATTTTTTTGTTGCGTTATTAAAGTTTCCCTGTAACTCAACACTTGCTGCGATTCCGTTACCAAAGCTTACTGTGCTTCCTATCCATCCACCTTCGGATGTTACGATATTACCATTTGAATAATTAACTTTTCCTCTGCCGTAAACTGCACCATAAATTGAAACGTTATCGCACACTGGATATGAGGCATTTAATTGTGCTCTGAGTTCCCCAGTTTGTGTGTTTGAACTAAATATATTTCTATAACGTCCTCCAGCCGAAAGGGTGAAATTGCCATCACTATATAATGGTGTTGAAGTTTTGAAATCTATTAATGCTCCATTTGTACCTTCTTTAAAAGATGTGCAGCCACCTGTATAGACGCTTAGACTTGTATTGTTTATTTTTGTGCCAATCTCTAATCCGGCAGTAGTTAAATTACTTCCGTGTTTTTCTAAGTCTTGGTATGTCCAAGCACTAAATTTTTTAGTTACTGGTAAAGTCACAAAAATATCCCCTTATTTATATAAAAACAAGAGGATATTGTAGATTGTCTTTTATGTAAATATATGTTACTTACTTAGTTCATCGGCAAGTTTAGTTTCAAGTCTTCCATTTAGAGCTTTATTAATTTTTTGTAGTTTTTGAGCGATAATTTCCATGTTATCTGACCAAATGAAATTATCGTTTACATATTTTTCAGCTTCTTCAAATTTTTCGTTGATTTGAATTCTTACAATTTCAGCAAGCATTTCTTTTGCAATTGGTACGACTTTGTCAATATTAACGTAAATTTTGCCATCAATAAGTTCGTATGCACCTCGATTTGCAAAATAATTGTTTTGTATAACTGTTCTAACTCTATGCGCTTGGCTTAGTGTTGGTTTTGATTTTAAGAAGTTATCTGCGATAAAGGTTACTATCATTTGTTTGCGTTGTTCTTCGGTGTACATTCCAAGTTCTGTAAGCAAATCTACAAAAGCTAATGCACCCATATCAGCTTTGTTTTCTTCAATAATATTTCTATATTTACCAAGCCCTTCACAACCTTTTTTAGGGCCAAGAGAGTGTGCATTTTCGTGTCCTATTGTGAACCAATGATCAGCTTCATTTAAGTAGTATTGATGTTGATCTTTATCTAAAATTTCATCAAGTCTTTCTTGAAGTTTTTTCATATCACTAACAAAACGAATTTGTCTATGATAAACATTGCGGCGTCCTCCACCGATTTGTAGTGAAAGTTTGTCATCGTTTGGTAAGTTTTCAGCTAAAGTAATTCCACCTCTGTATTCGCCAACGTCGCCTGATGCTTGAACCATATCAACGTCAACCATTGTTTGTTTTGTGTCTTTATCTGGTGAAATATTTTGTTCATATTCGTCAGCAAATGGCATATTTTTAGCAATTTCTGGAAGGTATTTTTTAATTGCCATAAGAGCCTCAGTGCCTTGTTTATTTACAATTCCGACTCTGCCGCCTAAAAAGTCTTTTGGAGTTGGGCAAATGCCATGTATATCAAGTAAAGATTTTAATTCAGAGTTTTCTACAATTGTTCCTGTCATTTCATCTTCATAGTTTTCACGTGTTACTGTGAATTCTAAAGGTGTGTCTTGTAGTGTTGCCCATTTTTTATCTGCGTATGCATCAAGCATTGGATCTGCTGTTAAGAAAGCTTTTGCTTGAAGTCTTAAATATTCATTGAAATCTTCGTTTGTTGAAACTTCTGCTGCTTTTTCTAATTCTCTTGCAGCTAGTTCAAACTCATTCCTAAACTTATCAACATAATCTATACCGACTAAATAATCTTCTCTACGTTCTACCACAGAGCGTTGGGTTAGAATCTTTTTGACTTCTTCTATTTTATTTTCATTTACCATTTTAGTTATAATTTCGTGAAATTCAGCTTTTGATAAATCTTTAGGATAAACACCTTTACCGGGCAATTCTTCAATGCCTTTTGCAAGGTTGATTTTTGTTGACATTGTGTCAATTGCATTCATACCTTTTTGCGCGTCAAAAAGAATTTTAGTTAATTCAGCTTGCTTATTTCCTTTTTTAATTTCTTCAATAAGAAATTCTTCAAATTCAACGTTATCATGGCAGTCAAGTTGCATATTTATTTTGCCGATATAATTTGCTGCTTTAACAAGGTGTTTCAAAGCCTTTTTATCTCCATCTGCTAATTCAATATATTCAGGAGAATCGGGTTTTAAAAATTTTTTTGTAATTAAATAGTCTTTGTGTGTACGTTTTTCCAATTCTTCCATTGATAAGTTTAGTTCAAAATCTCTCATAATAATGCTCCTTTAAATAATACGAATTATAGCATTATTTTAAAGGTTTCGACAATAAGTCATTTGAAGTAAAATTAGAGTTCAAACAAATAATCAGCTAAAGGCGCTTTCACTGTCCCATTTATTGCAGATGAGGAGTTTTGAAGTTTTGTTGCTACGTGTTGCATTGTTGGCGTCCAAACAAAATATTTTTCAACAAAATCTTCCGCAGCCTGATAATCATCATCAATCTGGATTCTGATAACTTCTTCCAACATTTTTTTAGTTGTCGGTATAACTTTTTCTATATCGACATCTAACTGCCCATTTTTGTTGAGTTTATAAACGCCATTATCTTCCATGTATTTAGCTTGCATTACTTGTCGAACTCTATGGGCTACGGCCATATCAGGCTTAGCTTGTAAAAAGTTTTGTAATATAAATAATGATAAAATTCCATCACGTTGTTCTTTTGTATAAAGTCCAAGTTCGGTAAGTTTATCTACGAATGAAATTGATGCAACGTCAGCCTTGTTTTCTTCAATTATATTTCTGTATTTACCTAAGTTATAGACATTTTTAGGGCCTAAAGTATGAGCATTTTCATGGCCTATTGTAAAAAAGTGATAAGAATCTTCAGAGATAGAGTCCATAAGTTTATCAGGTATCAATCCAACATATCCTTGAAGAATTTTGTTTTTATCTGTACGCATTTGTTTATGATATGCGTTTCTGCAACCGCCTCCAAGTTTTAATGCCAATTTATCGTTATTTGGTAAATTATCTGCTAATGTGATTTTACCTCTGTATGCGCCGAGTTCTCCGGTCACTGTTACCAAATCAACATCTACTGAAGATTGTTTGTTATTTTTGTTTATAACCTGAGTATACTCATCATTATATGGCATCATTTTAGCCAGTATTGGTAAAAACTCTTTTGAACGTTTTAAAAATTCAGTTCCTTCTTTATCTACAATAGCAACTCTTGCTCCCAAAAAGTCTTTTGGGATTGGAGTTATACCGTGTTCTTTTAATAATTTGCACAATTCTTCGTTTTCAGAAATTGTTTGAGTCATTTTATCTTCATAATTCTCACGAGATACTGTGAAATCTAAAGGTGTATCTTGAAGTGTTGCCCATTTAATATCGGCCATTGCATCAAGCATTGGATCAGCTTTTCTAAATGCTGCAGCTTGTAATCTCAAGTATTCATTAAAGTCTTCATTTGTCGAAACATTTGCTGCATTTTCTAATTCTTCGGCAATAACTTCAAAATCTTCCTTGAAGTAATCAACGTAGTCAATGCCCTTTAAATATTTTCCATCTCTTACAACAACAGTGCGTTGTGTGAGAATTTTTGCGACTTCGTCATCCATATTGTTTTCTAGCATTTCGCGTAAGGTTTCATGGAATTCCACAACATCCAAATCTCTTGGATATACCCCTCGGCCTGGGCTTTGGCTGAGGCCAGCAGCTAAGGAATAATGTTTAAAGTTTTTGTCTTGAGAAAAAATGCCTCTTTGTGCATCAAAAAGTTTTTTAGCTAAAACAGCATCACTATTACCAAGTGCTATTTCTTTTTCCAAATACCTTCTAAATGGAACATTGTTTTCGTCATCTAAAACTAGTTCAATGTCATCTATTATGTTTGCTGCATTTACTAGATGAACGAGGGCTTGTTTATCTCCATCTGCTAAGTTTAAGTATTGTGGTGATTCAGGGGTTAGTAATTCAATAGTAGACAAGTTTTGAGGTATCGTCCTAGATACTAGTTCCCCTTTTGGAAGGCCAAGTTCATAATGTTTGCCCGTAAAAATTGGTTTATTTAATGTTGCCAAATTGTTTAATTGCAAAGCCAAAAGCTCAGGTTGAGACTGAGTAAGTGGCTTGTTTTTGCAAGTGTTGTTTTGTACATAATTTGTTTGTGTATTTAATTTTATATTCTCTATTTTTAACATGTCTAGTATAAAATCCCTGAAAAATATTTTTTGCTACTTATGATAAGTTTCTTTTTTAATAATTTTGAAAGCCCTATAAATTTGTTCAACCAAAATTAATCTTGCAAATTGGTGCAGGAATGTCATTTTTGACATACTTAATTTGAAGTTAGCTCTTGAAGAAACGCTTTTTGCTATTCCACAAGATGAACCGATTACAAAAATTATTTCACCAATTCCATCATTAGTAAGATCTTCAATTTTTTCAGCAAGTTCTTCTGATGACAGCATTTTGCCTTGAATTTCAAGAGTAATTACATAAGATTGAGGTTTTATAAGTGATAAAATTTTTTCACCTTCTTGCTCTAAAACTCGTTCGATTAAATTTTCATCTTTGATTTCTATAGGTGTTAGTTCTATAACTTCAACGCTGGCATAAGGAGTAAGGCGTTTTAGAAATTCATCTATTCCGTCTTTTAGAAATTTTTCTTTAATTTTGCCTAATGCTATTATTTTTATATTCATTTTTTCTCGATATAAATTGATTGAGATGGGAATGCAAAATCGATACCAGCTTCTCTGAAACGTTTTACAACTTCAAAAATAACTTCAGAACGCACTTTTGTAAGGCTAGCATATGCCCCAGTCTTAACGTATGTTTGAAGTCTTATGTCAATTGAGCTTGCAGAAAGAGTCTCAATGAATACATTTGTATCTTTAGTTACGTTGTTATGTTCAGAGCAAACATCTCTGATAATTTGCATAGCTTCTTGAAGTTTGTCATTACTTGTATCATAAGTTACACCAAAAACTTCATTGATACGACGTTTTTTAGCTTTCGATATGTTTACGATTGTGGAGCCAGAAATGTTATTATTTGGAACAGTAACTAGAAAATCATCAAGGGTTCTGATTTTTGTAGAAAGCATATTCACATCTTCTACAGTACCTTCAACGCCTGAAATGCTTATATAATCTCCAATTTTGTACATTTTGTCTGCAATGATTGCAAGTGTCCCAAAAAAGTCAGCAACTGTTTGCTGAGCTGCAAAACCTATTGCAACACCTGTGATACCGAAACCTGCAATCAATGAAGTTATTGAATATCCGTTAGTTTGTAAAAATGATGCAACAACAAAGAACAGAATTAGAAATTTAATTATTTTATCAAGAATAGGAATCAATTGACTTGACAATGCAACAGAATCATTTTTTGCAGCGCGTTCTTTTAGTTTTCTAATAAACAGGTTAGTTAATTTAAATAAAACTGCAATGATAATTAAGTTGATAATTGCACTTAAAACAACATCTAATTTGAAAGCTTTGAATGCAGTTTCAAATTTGTCTAATAATTCTATAATTTCAGTTAACATATCATACTCCTTTTGTTGAAATTATACAACAAAAAGAAATACAGAAAATTATTTATTGCGATATTTGTATTTATCCCAACGGTGTTCGTATTCTTTAACAGCTTCAGCAGCTTCTTCTTCGGAGTAATTGTATTTAGAAAGACTTATTAGTATGCGGCCTTCAGAAACATCAAATAATTTTTTCTTTATTTTGTATGGATATGTTTCATTGCCTTGCATTTTGCCATCATGTATTGCATCAATAACATCATCTATGTACTGTTGCATATAAACAGGAATTTCAGGGAATCTTTTTATGTAAATTGAAAGAGACATATTTTCCCTGTAACGGTTTCCGTTTGCAGTTGTTAAAAGGAAATTACCTATTGAATTTAGGCCTCCAGCTGAAGCAGGTATTACATGTTCAATAGATGCTGTTGAAGCTATAAAAATACGTCGTGCTATTTCGGGTTGTTTTCGTTTACAGTATTTAACGATGAAAGCGTTCTTACTACTTTCTGATGTTGGTAGAAATAGTGCTTTAGTTTTAATTTCAATAAAAATTTCACGTTCATTTTCTTTTGGTTGAATTTCTTCTAATGAACTTAAAAATTCTTTGCGTTTAAAAGTATCTTTTTTGTTATTACTAAGGATTAATTGTCTACATTTTGTAGTTTTTTCTCTAAGTTTTATGGCTGTACTTGGTGAAAGTTTTCTAGATAATTCATCAACTTCATCAAGGACTTCAAATTCTTCTAGTTTTAGGCGAGTTAAGCAATTATCACAAATCATTTGAAGACAATTTTGTAGATTATCATTTGGATTAAGATTAGCAAAATCGCTGAATATTGCATACATGGACTTTTCTGTAGGTAGCATAAATTCAGTATATCCGTGTAAAAGGTTAACGAACTCTTCAGCGGTTTTACATTCCGCTAGATTTTTTTCAAAACCTTTTATTGCATCGCTAGAAATTATTTTAATACCTCTGTATGGACATCGGATATTGCGTAGTCGTCTAAGAGGTTTGCCAGCAGAAGTAGAACCTTCGTAAGGTATGTCATAGTAATATTTTAAATAATTTTCTGATGTAATTCTTTTTGGTTGTGGTTTTGCCATAAATTCATACTCTCAGGATGCTTATATAGTTATTATACCACATTTTAAGATTATTTATGCTTAAGTTATATCGAATAATTCTTGTGGCAATGTATTGATATCCATGCTTGCACAGTTGCTTAGAAAGGCAGCTTTAGTGTAAGGTATTGTTTTTGTGCTATCATCCGGATTGATTAAAAATACATATTTATCGGTAATATCTTTAATTAAGTAAGCATGACCTGGTCGTACATATCCATCATTTTCATTAAAACCTGCAGAGTATATACGTTTATTACCATTAGAATTTGTAGTCGAAAAATCATTAATTGCATTTTTTATTCTTGTATAATCATTTGTTGAAAAGCCTTGTCCCCCAACAGCAAGCTTAATAGATTCAAATACGTGACCAGATTTTAAACTAGTATCTACTTTTTTAATATGTTTTATAGGAGGTTTTTCTACGGTTTCTGAAGAAGAATTTTCAAGCCAGTATCTTACGACTACACTGTTATTTATAAAATCTTGTGTCGTCGGGTGTGGGTTTTCTATAGCTTCTGAATTTGCTATGTATCTTTTGCATTCTTCTATCAGTTTAGGATTATCTTTAAAGTCTCTTGCGGATACAAATTGAGGTTTTTTTACTGTAGAAGATTCTGAAAAATCAATATAAGCTTTTAAATGACGAAAGTCGCTATGATTATTATCTAGATGTTCGTATGTTAATTTGCTTATATCAAATTTTTCTACTGGCGGGCATGTTGAATTTTCAATATACTCAGAATAATGTTCTTTTACCTCGTTTTCCATTCTTGTTTGTTGTTGTTTCATATATATTCCGGTTGCAAGTTCAAAGGCAATTGCATCTGGGTCTGTAGAACCAAAAGAGTTCTCTTTAGCTCTAATTCCTGCTTGATATTGTAATTGCCCTAGAGTGGCTTTTTCTTGTTCCCGTTGAATTGCTCTTTGAGGAATAGTTATTTTAAAAGGTTTTCCTTCTGCGCCGTAAAATGTTACTGTAGCATCGCCATTTTCTTCTCTTTTCACAACTTTATCATATAATTCAGGAGCAACTTCGGCAATGCCTTGATTGCCAACAAGTTGATAACAATTTCCAATAGCTCCTTGCTTATTGTCAAATTCACCATCAACTAAACCAAATATTCTATTTAATCTTGTTTGATCGCGTTTAGTTAGATCTTCACTATTGATTTCATCTAATGAAATTTCAAGATCGCCGTTTTGATCGGCACGTTTCATAATATCAAGACTTTCATTAATGCCTTTGACTACTTCAGGATTTTCTGCTATTGTACCTTTAATTTTTTGCTTGACTTCAACACCTAAAATTGCTGCAAATTTATTTATAATGCTGTTTTCTATAGCATCGATATATCCATCGCTATTAGCGTTATTTATATATGCTTTAGCTTCGTCAAAGTCTATCTTGCCGTCTTTATTTGTGTCGATTTTTTTGCGTGTATCGCTGTTGCTTACACTAGAAAAAATGCTATCCATCGTAAGTTTTTTGGAAACAGCAGAATGGCCAGCCCCAGCACGGGATTGAGGTTGTTGAGTTGCTGTTTGTGGTTTTGTAGGATCTACGTTAAAGCTCATAATATCTCTCTTAAATTAATAAACAAATTTATTGCATCATTATTTCAAGATATAAGCTTTTTGTAACATTCCTTAACTTGATTTTTTATTTAAATAAATTACAGATTAGAAAGAACTTTAATTTCTTCTTTTGGTAATCCTTTTTCGTCGTATACAACAGTTTTTAACATACGACAATCTGCATCATAGGTATGTTTCAGTGTTCTTATGCCGTTTTCCATATAAGTTGTGCTAGAACCTTTGCCGTTAGTTAATTTTTCAATTGTTGAGTGTTTTGTTCCATCTTTTGTATAAAAATCTTTTTTCCTAACAATAAAAGAATATAAGTCTGCAAAGTAATCAGTCCCGGCTTGTTTTTCTAGAACTCCAGAAGTTTCATGTACATATCCTGGTCCTATTTTTTTACTATAGTTCAGGTATTTTGTGCCATTTGCAATGGTGCCTTCTCTTGTTATTGTTTCAATATTACCAAGTACAAATTTTACCGGTTTTGCTAAATTAAAAGATGTTCTCATATTTTCAACTCCTGTTTTAGTTTTTAAAACACGTAAAAAATAAATTTGCTAGAAGTTATTGCAAAAAAAAAATGTTTATTTTATTATGTATTTGTTGCGGAAGTAGCTCAGTTGGTAGAGTATCTGCCTTCCAAGCAGACTGTCGCGAGTTCGAGTCTCGTCTTCCGCTCCATAAAGAAGAGCCACTTTGTGGCTCTTTTTTATTAGGAATACAATGACGAGAACGAGCATTTGCGAAGCAAATCAGCGATACAAAGTGAACCGCCGCAACGAAGTGAGGACGAGTGAACCTGTATCCGTAGCACGAAGTGCGAAGGTGTGAGAGTCTCGTCTACCGCTCCATAAAGAAGAGTCACGAATGTGGCTCTTTTTTATTAGATTTTTTTTACGATTTGTTTACTAATCCAATAGAATTAATTATATAAAAGGATTTTACCATGCCGAAAACCTACTCTAGAGAATGGTGAAATACTGTGAAAAAAACGTTATCATGAATATGTAAGTTCAATGTATCCAGACACTTTTTCGGGGTTGCGATAAGAGTTTTTCTTTAGCGGTTTGGTTTAAAATATGTTGGACTTACTTCTTTTTTGGACTTGTTATTGTATGCATTTTGGGTTATAATTCCTTTGTATAAAAAAGGAGTTAAAATTATGACAACTGAAGTTAAAGCAAGTCACATTTTGGTAAAAACAGAATCAGAAGCGATTAGTTTATTAGAAGAAATTAAAAATGGCAAATCTTTTGCAGAAGCTGCTTCTGAGAATTCATTATGTCCATCAGGTTATAATGGTGGGGATTTAGGATATTTTGGACGTGGTATGATGGTTAAACCGTTTGAAGATGCAGCATTTTCTATGGAAATTGGTGAAGTATCACAACCCGTTCAAACTCAATTCGGATGGCATTTAATCCAACTTACTGACAAAAAATAATGAGCAATATTTTATCCATTTTAAGAGAATTTATGGTCGAAGAAAAAATCGACTTTTTGCTTGTTAATTCCACAAATAAATTTTTGGTGGAATATAATACTTTGGCAGAAAATTCTCGATATCATTTGACAGGCTTCACCGGTTCTACCGGTGATGCCCTTGTGTCAATGAATGATGTATTTTTGTTTGTTGATGGGCGTTATCATATTCAAGCTGATCAAGAGGTTGATCATAGTGTTACAACGGTTATTAAGCTTCAAACGGGTCAAAGTTTTTTGGAAGAAATGTTGAATAAAATTCCAAAAGATGCAACTTTAGGCATTTTCTCTCAAAAAAATTCTCAGGCAACTGTAGAAAAAATTCAATTACGTGTTAAAACAAAACTCTTATCTGCTGATCCGATGGATATTTTTGATGATTTTGCTGGTTCAAAAATGGTAAAATTACCCGATAATTTAACTGGAAAAACTGTCGAAGATAAAATTTTGGCTTTGGCTTTGAAAGATGATGAAGCAATTTTGCTAACTAATCTGGAAGAAGTTTCATATTTGTTCAATATGAGAGATTTTTCAATGCCATTTTCATCCAAGGTTAAAGCAAAAGTTGTTGTATTAAAAGATGAAGCTCATTTGTTTGAAGATCAGGTAGAATTTGAAGAATATATTAAAACACTTGATAAGAAGATTTACATAGATAAGTCATCAATTAATGCTTATGATTATTCGCTTGTAAAATCAAAAGCTGTGGAACTTTCAAATAGCCCAGTAAAATTAATGAAATCTATAAAAACTGAAGCTGAAATCGCGCACTACATAGATGCTTTTGACAGAACAGATAAAGCAATTCTAGCAATCCGTGATTATATTTTCACCACAGAAAATGTTTCAGAATTTGATATTGCGCAAAAATTAGAAGAAGAATTTTTAAAAAACGGTGCAAAATCTTTGAGTTTTAATTCGATAGTAGCTAAAGATAAAAATTCGGCGCTTGCGCATTATTCAAAATCCTCAGAGGATGAAATTATTCAAGATGGAAGTCTTGTGTTAATCGATTGTGGAGCTTATTTTGAAGGCGGATTGGCTACAGATATAACAAGAGTTTTTGTAAAAGGTGAGCCAAGCAATTTGCAAAAACAAGTTTATACAACAGTTTTAAAAGCTTTTTTGCGTGCTTATAATACACCGATTGATGAAAACACCTGCGGATATGAAATTGATAGTTTAACTCGAGAATTTTTTGATGCAAATAAAATCGAAGGTTTTGTTTTTAACCATGGTTTAGGTCATGGGATTGGCATAAATGTTCACGAAGCTCCACCAAATTTAGGCAAAAGTGAAATTGCAAAAGAATCTTTTAAAGAAAATATGTGTTTTACAATTGAACCAGGATTGTACAATGCTGAACATTTTGGAGTAAGACTTGAAAATTCTTGTTACCTAAAAAATGGTAAAATAAATTCGTTTGTGCATATGCCTTATGAAAATAAATTGATAGATTATTCTATGTTAAATGAACAAGAAAAAAAATGGCTTGATGAATTTGGAGTTATATAGATGGAAATTACAAGTGTAAATAACGATTTGGTAAAGGAAACAGTAAAACTTCAGCAAAAAAAATATAGAACAGAAAAATTTTTGCTTGAAGGTTTTAAAGCGATAGAAGAAGCGTTCAATGCGGGTATAGAAATTGATTATGCCTTTGTTCTGTCAGAAAAAATAGGAGAATATTCGTTTTTAGGGGATAAAATTATTTGTACGACAGAACCTGTGTTAAAAAAGATTTCTACAACTGATTCAGCCCCCGATGCTGTCGCAGTTGGTTACAAAAAAGTTTATGACAAATCATTATTGAAAGATATTCAAAAAGTTGTATTATTGGAAAATATCAAAGATTTAGGGAATCTAGGCACAATCCTTAGAACTTCAGTTGCTTTTGGTGCTGATGCTGTTGTTTTGTATGGTGAAAGTGTTGATTTATATAATCCAAAATGTGTCAGAGCTTCCGTTGGAAATTTATGGAAAATCCCTGTTGTAGAAGTTAAAGATTTTTCTGAATTAAAAGATATGTTCGGTAATTTTGAACGTATTGCGACATTACCAAGAACAAATAATTATCTAAAAACTTTTGAAACTAAATTGCCATGTGTTGTTATGTTTGGAAGTGAAGCGGATGGTTTGTCCGAAGAGTTAATTAATTTTGCAACAAGTAGTGTTAAAATTGAAATGGCAAGTACTGTTGAATCTTTAAATTTGAGTGTTTCCTGCGCTGTTGTTTTGTATAATTTATTTGTTGGATAAAGAATATGTATAGAAGTTTTAGAAAATATTTGGCTTTCACATTACCAGAAATAGTTGTATCAATGGTTGTTATGGCAATCGTTGCGGCTGTTGCTATACCAATAACAAAAGATAAATTAGCAAAAGTTGACTATGCTACATATTATTTAGGGTATAATTTTGCGTCAAGTTTAACTCAAAATTTGGTCGTATCAAATGTTAATTTCGATCAATCGGATGTGGGTGAAGTGCCTGCGGAATGTTTATATAAGGACCTATACGAAGAATATGGATTATGTGTATTAACAGATGGTGCAGTTATACCTTATCCATATTCAGCAAGCTATTACGATAGTTTAGGTTTTACTAATTATGATTTGACTGGAACTACATACAGTGCTGATAAGCGAGGTTGTCATGCTGCATATGTTTCTTGTTACGTTAAAGGAGGTTCACTTCCGTCTAATAACGATTTGACTAATATTGGGAAATACATATATGATAATCCTGTAATATCAAATAGTGGACAAAGTGTTACAGGAACCATAAATGAATATCGTTACAGTCAATCTCCTATTAATAAAACAGGTTCCTATAATTATTTTTTAACTAGGTCATATTCATCAGCTGATGTAAATTTTGATCTAAGTTCTACTAATAATAACACTCAAGCTGGTACATTCAGTAGCTCAGGACTTTGGATAGATGGCGCTTTGATACAAAATTGTCTTTATCCTGAGGATTATGGATATGGAACAGTAAATTATTTTTGTGTCAAAAATTTTGAAAAAGAACCAACTTTTAATATGTGTGAATATATTAAAAGTAATTTTAATATCGCCGAGTCTGACTGTAGTATAGATGTTTCAACGACAGCAATTGAAGCAGCAACAGAAGATTTTAAAAATTCTACACCGCAAATAAAACTTAGTAATGGTTTAAAAATTTATACAGCATCTAACTTCGAAGATATAGAAATATTGAATGACAGTATTGATGAAGATGATAGAAAAGGATTTACATTGTATATAGATGTAGATGGTGATAATAGTCGCAGTCGTTTATGGGAAGATGTATTTCCTTTTTATTTATTAAAATCAGGTAAACTTGTCCCAGGATTTCCTAGCGATGGTACAAAAGCAGGTGCAAATAGCGAAGAAAGCTTAGCTTTCAACTTACACGCTGACAAATTTGATGCAAGTGGCAACAGATTATCTAAATTATTAACAGCTAATACACAAGGCGATGACGATCCAAAAAGCTTTAGAGCTGTTGCCTGTACTGCAGGTTATGTAACCTCAACTAAATATTGTGGTGTTGATCCTAAAACTATTACAGTAGACGGTATCAATTGTCATACATCTGAAACTGCTGATTGTAGAATTAAAGTTAAGTCACCAATAAGAATTTTGAATTAAATTTTAATGTTTTGCACAAAAACTTCTTTTTTGATACAATTTTTTTGTAGAAGACAATTAGAGGCAGCTCATGAAATTCTCATCATCATTTAAGGTAGGTTTATTAACACTAATTGCATTGGTTATGCTTTTTGGCGTTATTTTTAGAGTAAAAGGACGTGCATTTTCAAGTGCGGATAGGGTTGAAATTCAATTTAAAGACGTAAACGGTATGCGCCCTGGTGCAGGTGTACAGATGATGGGGCTTAGAGTTGGTCAAGTTGAGGAAGTTAAGCCGATTGTTGACGGTGATGAGAACTATGTGAAAGTAAAATTTGTTATCACAGATCCTGATATTGAAATTCCGAAAGCTTCTGTTTTTTCAATTCAACAGTCTGGTTTAATTGGGGAGTTGTTTTTAGAAATTACACCTCCAAAAACAAGAACGGTATATCTTTCAATGCAAGCTAAAGACTTGCTTTATAAAGATGATCCCGTAGAAATGAAACTAGATGATAAATTTTATAATGTAGGTAGGGTAAAATCAATAGAAGTAATTTCTAAAGATGCGGTTCCATACAATTATCGTGAAAATATTTCTACAAAATCTGCGTACAAAATTGATTATGTAGTAGATTTGCCAGGCCTTATTTTACCTGAATTTATGAAAAGTGTTCCTGTTTATACAGGTAAAGATAAAAAACTAAGAATAGCAACTTTGGATGATACAATTTTGCCATATCCTGAACAAAAATCACCTTATACTATTGTTGAACCAATGAGAATTTCAGACTTTATGGAATGGCAATACAAAGCAGCTGAATCTTTAACTGAAACAAATAGAAAGATAAATGATTTGCTTTCGGATGAAGTTATTGTTGAGCTTCAAAAATCAGTAAATAATATTAATTCATTGACTGCACAATCTGCAGAAACAATTGCCAAATTTGATAAATTAATTGATGCTTCAGATGGTGATTTAAAACAATTAATGGCTATGTTGGATAGAACAAGTAATGATTTTTCAAAACTTTCTGTTAATTTGAATAAGTATCTAGGTGATAAAGAATTTAAAGATAAATTATATTCAACAGCTGATGCTCTTGATTTGTTAGCTAAAAACTTAAATAAAATTATGGATAATGGAAACGCTGAAGCTATTGCAAGTGATTTAAGAATTACTATGCATAATGTTAATGAAATCAGTGGCTATATTAATTCAATGACAAAAGATGACAATTTGAAAAAAGATTTATCTTATACAGTTAATACAGTTAATAAAGCTATGTCAGACATTTCAACAACATTAGCTTCGTTGAATAATTTGACGCCAGAAAACAAAACTGAAATTCAGCAAATTATTGAAGACACATCAGCTACAACTTGTAATTTGAGAAAATTCTCAGAAAAATTAAACAAAAGATTTTTACTATTCAGATTAATGTTCTAAAGATATGAATTTAAAAACAAAAATAACACAATTACATTATGATAGAAATGCTAAGGGAAGCTTAGTAAAGCTTTTGGAGTGCTGTTCATATGTTTATGGTGCGGGCAGTGGTTTAAAAAATTGGTTGTATGATAAGAAAATTTTAAGACCTAAAAAAGTAGACGCATATGTTATTTCTGTTGGGAATATGACTACTGGTGGTGTTGGAAAAACTCCAGTTGTACTAGAAATTGCAAGACACTTGATTAAAAAAGGTGAAAAAGTAGCTATCGTTTCTCGTGGTTATGGAGGGAAACTATCAAATAAAAAAGTTAATGTTATCTCAGACGGTAAGAATATTTATTACACTGCGGCTATGGCTGGTGATGAACCATTTATGTTGGCTCAAAAAGCTCAAGGAGTTTGCGTTTTAACGTGTAAGGATCGATATAGTGCTGCAAAATTTGCAGTTGAAAATTTTGGGGTTACTAAAATAATACTTGATGATGGTTTCCAACACAGAAAATTCCATAGAGATTTGGACATTGTTTTAATGGATAGTAAGATGGGTTTGGGTAACGAAAAATTATTACCTGCTGGGCCTCTAAGAGAAGGAGCTGAAGCTCTTGATAGAATTGATAAATTGCTTATTGTAAGTAAAAATACAGATCATTCAAAAGCAGAAAAATTTGCCAAAATTATGGAAAAACGATTAAGTATTGAGACACATCTTTGTTACACAGAACCGGATTACATTTATAATATTAAAACGGGAGAAAAACTTGAAGACGGAGAATCTATTACTGCAATTTGTGCAATTGGGCAGCCTCAACAGTTCTTTGATTTTTTGAGTGGTTATAGAGTGAAAGACACTATAGCATTGGATGATCATCATCAATATTCTCCAATAGATTTGGTTGATATTAGCGGTAATATTGTTACCACCGAAAAAGATGCTGTAAAATTGTTGAGATTTAATAAAGATAATATATATGCCTTAAAATTGCGTACAAATATAGATGTTGAAAGGCTTTTGAGTGTTAAAAAATAACATTGATAAGATTGTTGAATTGTTAAAAGAAGCAAAGCAGCCACAAAGTGATTTTGTAAAGTTGATGGACTCTTTTGATGATCCTTATTTGGTTTTGATTTCTTGTATTTTAAGCCTTAGAACAAATGATAGAACAACTTATCCTGCTACTCTAAGAATGCTAGAATTGGGAAGGACTCCAGAAGATTTTGCAAAAGTTGATCCTGAAATTTTAGCGAAAGCGATTTACCCTGTGGGATTTTATGTTAATAAAGCTAGGCAAATTGTTGAGCTTTCTAAAATTTTAGTAGAAAAATATTATTCAAAAGTTCCAGATTCAATAGATGAGTTATGCAAGTTTAATGGTGTTGGACGAAAAACTGCAAATTTAGTTTTGAGTGAAGGTTTTAAAAAGCCAGCAATTTGTGTGGATGTACATGTGCATCGAATCTCAAATCGCTTGGGGTATGTAAAAACAAAATCTCCAGAAGAAACAGAATTTGCTTTACGAGAAAAGATGCCACAAAAATATTGGATTGATATCAATTCACTTTTAGTTACCCATGGACAAAACGTATGTAAACCAGTAAATCCTCAATGTGATATTTGTCCGATTAAAGATTACTGTGAAAAAAATATTAAAAATATATAAAATCCTTGCTTTTATAGTAGAAATGTGCGATAATTCTTTTAAGATTGTTTATTGGTGGTCTTTAACAATCGGGGTTAATATACACATATAGGAGTTTATGATGAGTGTAGTCAATTCACACAAAATCAGCACATCTAAGCTGGATGAGATTTTGAGCACTTATGATTTCAAAAAATCTAACTTGATTGCTATTTTACAAAAAGTACAGGAAGAATACCGATACTTACCTGAAGAAGCTATGATTTATATCGGAACAAAAATCGAAGGGCTTTCACCTGCAACAGTATTTGGTGTTGCGACATTTTATGCGCAATTCTCATTAGAGCCAAAAGGAAAATACGAAATTAAAGTTTGCGATGGTACTGCATGCCACGTTAGAGGTTCAATGCCAGTATTAAATGCAATCAGAAATAAATTAAATTTAAACGAAGGACAGTTGACAAGTGAAAATGGTTTGTTCTCATTAGAAACAGTTAGTTGTCTTGGCGCTTGTGGTTTAGCACCTGTTGTAGTTATAAACGAAAAAGTTTATCCTCAAATGACATCAGATGCTATTAGCATTGTGTTAGATACCATAATGAAAGAGGAAGCATAAAATGGAAAAGACAAAATTAACTATTGATATAAAAGAAGAGCAGAAAAAAGCTCAGGAAGTTGTTAAACAACAAGGGCTAAGAGTTCTTGTTTGTGCAGGTACAGGTTGTGTTGCCAACGGTTCTTTAGGTGTTATAGAAAGGTTTAAAGAACTTGGTGCAGACGTTTCAGTTTTAACTGATTACGATAAAATGACAATTGTACCAACAGGGTGTCACGGTTTTTGTGAACAGGGTGTTTTGGTAATTATTCCTGATAAGCACGTTACTTATGTTAAAGTTCGCTATAAAGACGTTGAAGAAATTTATGAAAGCCATGTAAGAAATAATAAACCTGTTGAAAGATTGCTTTATACAGATCCAATGTCAGGTGAGCACGTTCATAAAAACGAAGAAATTAATTTTTATGCAAAACAAACTCGTACGGCTTTAGCTAATTGCGGTCATATCAATGCCGAATCTTTAGATGAAGCAATTGCTGTTAGAGGTTATGAAGCATTAGCAAATATTTTAGAAGAAAATAATCCTGATGCTGTAATTGATACAATTGAAAAATCTGGTTTAAGAGGCCGTGGCGGTGGTGGTTTCCCAACTGGTAGAAAATGGAGATTTACTGCAGCCAACAAAGGCGGTAAATCGTATGTGGTTTGTAACGGTGACGAGGGTGACCCAGGTGCATTTATGGATCGTTCAATTATGGAAGGTGATCCACATAAACTTCTTGAAGGTATGGCAATTGCTGCATTTGCAATTGGTGCAGATGAAGGTTATATCTATGTTCGTGCGGAGTATCCTCTTGCGATTAAACGTTTAAGAAAAGCTATTGCAGATGCTGAAGCTAAAAACTTCTTAGGTAAAAATATTATGGGAAGTAATTTCTCATTTGATTTACATATCAAAGAAGGTGCAGGTGCATTTGTTTGTGGTGAAGAAACAGCACTTATTGCATCTATTGAAGGTGAACGTGGTATGCCAAGACCAAAACCACCATTCCCTGCAAATAAAGGTTTGTTTGGAAGACCAACATTAATTAATAACGTTGAAACTTTAGCAAATATTCCTGTAATTATGCTTAATGGTGCAGATTGGTTTGCTCAAATGGGTACTGAAACTTCAAAAGGTACAAAAACATTTGCTTTAACTGGTGAAGTTAATAACACAGGGCTTATTGAAGTCCCAATGGGTACAACATTAAGAGAAATCGTATTTAATATCGGTGGTGGTATCCGTGGTGGCAAAAAATTCAAAGCGGTTCAAATCGGTGGCCCATCAGGTGGTTGCTTAACAGAGGAACATTTAGACTTGCCACTAGACTATGACAACTTGTTGAAAGCAGGAGCTATGGTAGGTTCAGGCGGTTTGGTTGTTATGGCGGAAGATACTTGTATGGTTGAAGTAGCAAGATTCTTTATGAACTTTACTAAAAATGAAAGCTGCGGTAAATGTGTTCCTTGTCGTGAAGGTACAAAGAATATGTTGAAAATTCTTGAAAAAATCGTAGCTGGTAAAGGTGAACTTTCAGATCTTGATTTGTTGGAAGAACTTGCTCACACTGTTAAAGATGGTTCACTTTGTGGTTTAGGTAAAACTGCTCCGAACCCAGTGCTTTCAACTTTAAAATACTTTAGAGATGAATATATTGCTCACATTGTTGATAAAAAATGTCCGGCAGGCGTTTGTACTGCAATGAAAACAATTGTAATCGAAGAAGATAAATGTAAGGGTTGTACTAAATGTGCAAGAACTTGCCCTGTCGGTGCAATTGAAGGAACAGTAAAACAACCTCACGTAATTAATCAAGATAAATGTATTAAGTGCGAAGCTTGTTTGAATAACTGTCCATTTAAGGCAATAGTATTAAAGTAGAGGAATTAAATTATGACAGATAAGAAAACATTATTTATTGACGGAAAAGAAGTTGAATTTACAGACGAGCCTAACCTGCTTGAAGTTATTAGAAAAGCTGGCATGAATGTCCCTACATTTTGCTATCGTCCTGACTTGACATCATTTGGTGCTTGCAGAATGTGTGTTGTAGAAGTTGAAGGTAGAGGCATTCAATCATCTTGTACAATGCCACCTGAAGCTGGTCTAAAAATTCATTTAAATACAGAAAAAACAAGAAGAATCAGAAAAACAGTTTTAGAATTATTATTAGCAAATCACGATAGAAAGTGTTTAACCTGTGAAAAATCTGGTGATTGTGAACTTCAGAGATATGCTGAAGAATATGGTATCAAGGATATCCGCTATGCGGATAAAGAAGAATTTTTACCGGTTGATGATAGCAGTCCGGCAATTGTTAGAGATCCAAATAAATGTATTTTGTGTGGAGCTTGTGTAAGAGCTTGTTCTGAATATCAAGGACATTCTGTTTTAGGATTCGCAAATCGAGGATCTAAAACTTTGGTTCAACCTATGAACGGCAGACCTTTAGGTCAAGTTGATTGTATTAACTGCGGTCAATGTGTTGCGGTTTGTCCAACAGGTGCATTATCAATCAAATCTTGTATTGATGATGTTTGGGCAAGAATTACCAATCCTTCAATGAAGGTTGTTGCTCATATGGCACCT
The DNA here is from genome assembly GCA_045652525.1 of Candidatus Gastranaerophilaceae bacterium. GTDB lineage: Bacteria > Cyanobacteriota > Vampirovibrionia > Gastranaerophilales > Gastranaerophilaceae > SIG32. The sequence goes on from JAZRUK010000021.1 coordinate 45,930, forward strand.
TCTGTTCGTGTTGCATTAGGTGAAATGTTTGGTTTGAAACCTGGTGAAAATGTAATTGGTAAAATGAATGCAGCATTAAGACGTATCGGATTTGATATGGTATTTGATACAAACTTTGCTGCTGATTTAACAATTTTGGAAGAAGCAACAGAGTTTTTAGGTCGTTTAAAGTCAGGTGAAAACTTACCGTTATTTACTTCTTGTTGTCCTGGTTGGGTTAAATATGTAGAAACTATGCACCCAGATATGACAAAACATTTATCAAGTTGTAAATCACCAATGTCAATGCAATCTGCAGTGTTGGTTGACTTGTTACCAAAAACATTAGGTGTTGAAAGAAAAGATTTGACAATCGTTTCAATTATGCCTTGTACAGGTAAAAAATTCGAGGCACTTCGTTCAGAATTATCACACGATAATATGCAAGATACTGATTTTGTTTTAACAACAAAAGAGCTTGGCAAAATGATTAAGAGTGCGGGTATTGATTTTGCGTCACTAGAACCAGAAGATGCAGATTCTCCATATGGTGAATATACTGGTGCAGGTACTATCTTTGGTGCTTCAGGTGGTGTAGCTGAAGCTGCGGTTCGTACAGCATATGAATATGCAACAGGTGAGCCACTTCAAGATGTAGATATCAAACCTTTACGAGGAACTTCTAACAGATGTCGTGACGTTGAGTTAGACTTAAAAGGTACAAAACTTGTGGTTAGAGTTGTATCAACCTTGAAAGAAGCTGAAAAATCATTGAAAGAAATCAAAGAAGGCAAGGCGCAATTTGCGTTATTGGAAGTTATGGCTTGTCCTGGTGGTTGTATCAATGGTGGTGGTCAGCCAAGAAGTTGTGATGATTCAACAATCAAAGCTCAACGTGCTGAAGGTCTTTATAAAGAGGATAAAGAACTTACTGTTCGTAAATCTCACTTGAATGAATCGATTCAAAAGCTTTACAGTGATTATTTGGAAAAACCAAATTCACATAAAGCTCACGAATTATTACACACAGTGTATTTTGATAGATTCCAAAATTCGTACAGAGATGTAAAATAAAAAAGAGGCTCGAAAGAGCCTCTTTTTTTATTTGTGATTAGATTGTTTATTTCTTTTGGGATTTAGTTTTAGTCTTAGAAGTGCTTGAAGCTGGAGCTTTTGCTTTAGGTTTTTCTGCAACGGCAACAGCAGTGATAATGTCATTAGTTATGTCTTTTGTGGTGTACAATACATTGCTTTTTGTTATAACAAAATCGTATCCTTTAGCTTTAGCTTCTTGAGCAATTACATTAGATATTGAAGATTCTATGCTTTTTAATTTTTCAGAATATTCTTTTTCGGCTTTTTCTTTTTTTGATAATAGTTCTTTGTTGTATTTTTCTTCTAGCTCTTGTTTTTTCTTTGTGTCAGAAGTAGATGCAATTTCTTTACGAGCTTTTTCTACAAATTTAATCATTTCTTTAGCTTTAGCTTCTTGTTCTTTTTTTAATGCTTGAACTTGTTTTGATTCGTTAACAACTTTTTGTACGTCAACGCAAGCAATTTCTGTAGCTAATGCAGTGTTTAAAGATAATCCCAAAATGATACTTAATACTAGAAAAGATTTTTTCATTATATTGTCTCCTATACCTGTATGATTTTTAATTTTTCTCTCGAGTAAATAACGTAAAGTTTCGTTATAATGTTTACAAGAGTGTAATTATACTCTATAATAATAACAGGTGAATGTTGGATTGTATCAAAAAATAAACTTTTGTTACTAATTTGTAATAAAAATATAAAAAATATTTATGTTCACTCGTTATGTAAGAAGATAGTTATAACTGGACTTATATTTAATTAAAAGGTAATAAATAAAAATGAAAAAGGTAATTACTAAAAAAAGATTTTTAAGCACAATTTTAATGCTTTCTGCGTTTTGTATGCTCGCTCCAGAATCAATGGCAGCTTTAACACCTGAGCAAATGAATTATATCCAAGAAATGACACCAGGTGCATATGGCGCTTCTGGTCGTAATATTAAACACGATACGGATAATTTGTTGTTTGAGCGTAGAGGGCGTGATGTTCAATCTGATTACAATTCATATAAAGAAGACCGTGGTACTGATGGCAAAAGTACTGTAATTCAAGGTTCACCAGCTTCAACAGATGTTATTCAGGCTACTGTTGAAGAATTAGAAACCAAAGGTGTGTATGTAAATTCTATTCAAGTTGCAGCCTCTGAAATTTTAACAAGAGAAGAAATAGAACCAATTCTTGCAAAATATGCAGGTAGAAACTTATTTATTTCTGATATCCAAAAAATGATTGATGAAATTAACAATTTATACGCACAAAAAGGTTTTGTTACAGCAAAAGCATATTTGCCAGAACAACAAGTTGAAAATGGTGCAATATATGTAGATTTGATTGAAAGTAGAATTGGTCAAATTACAGTTAAGGATAATAAATGGACAAAATCAAAATATATAGCAGATAGAGTTCCTCAGCAAGAAGGTGAATTATTTGATATCGTAAAACTTGAAGCTGATGTTTTGGACTTTAACAGATATAATGAAGGTGTTAATTTATCAGCTAATTTAAAAGCTGGTGCAAAACCTGGTACAACGGATATAGAATTAACAGCGAAAGAAAATTTCCCATTCCATATTATGGGTGTAATGGATAATATGGGTAGAAAATCAACAGGCACTTTGAGAGGTGGCCCTATGATTGTTGCAGATAGCTTGTTTGGCTATCGTGACAGAATGTCATTAGGTTCATATTTCAGCCACGGTGCAGTTAGTCCATTCTTTGATTACAATATTCCTGTAAATAAACGTGATGGTCGTGTAGGTTTTGGATATTCATCAACTATGGCAACAGTTATGCACGGTGATTATGCACCTTGGGGTTTGAAAAGTAGAGCTCATATGTTCTCTTTATACTACACTCAACCACTAAAAAGAACTCCTGGTTTTGAATTAAAAGCTTATGGTTCGTTAAATTATAAATATTCTAAAACAACTGCTGACATTTTTAAACTTGCAGGTTGGGATGATACGTTAAGAAAAGATGAAGTTACCAGCGTTGATGTTGGTTTAAATATGAGAAAAGATACAGCACGTGGTATTTGGTATGCAAACCAAGGTTTAGCATATGCGGCGCCATTATTTGATAGAGATTCAAATTACTTCAAAATCAATGGTGGTTTGATGAGAATTCACGATTTTTCACACGGTGTGATAGGTCAATTGCGTGCTAATTATCAAGTAATTCCAAATAGTAAAGATATTCCTTACCTAGATCAATTTATGGCCGGTGGTTTGTTGACTGTTAGAGGTTACTCTGAAGGTACATTAATTGGTAAAAACGGTTACTTTACTAGTGCAGAATTGATGTTCCCTCTATTGCCTAGAGAAATAACAAGTCCTCGTTCAGGTGAAAAAATACCATTTATTGGTAAATATGTTAAAGGTGCAATTTTTGCAGATCACGCAGGTGTGTTCCCTCAGGCAAGATATGATGCTTATGACGGAAGTTATTTCTTAGCATCTGTTGGTATGGGCTTAAGAGTACAATTACCAGGTGATTTAAGTGCTAGATTATATTGGGGCTACCCACTTGTAAATAACGCGTATGAGTACGATAAAAAATATGGTCGTTTCCACTTTGACTTAGTACTTGAACCAAATATTGATAAATTATTAAAAAATAGATCTGTAGCTGCCAAAGTTGTTCCTCAAGTTCAAAAAGAAGTTGAAGCGGAATACCTTAACAACTATGATGATGTAAGACACTATGACTACTTCTTAGATGGTAGTGGTGCTCTATAGTTAAAATTAATTTAAATCAATGACGGCTCGATGGATTTCGGGCCGTTTTTGTTTTACAATTTTCTTATGGATATTAAAAGTAACGGTAGAGGAATTTTTATAACTGCCACAGGTACGGATGTTGGAAAAACATATGTTTCAGGGCTGTTGGTAAAAAGTCTTAGAGGTAAAAGTATAAATTGTGGTTATTATAAACCAGTTTTAAGCGGTGCTATTGAAATTGATGGCAAATTGATACCGGGTGATTGTAAGTATGTCTTGGATTTTGCTAATTTAACTGTAGATCCGTTTAAATGTGTTAGTTATGTTTTCAAGCCTGCTGTATCACCACATTTGGCTTCTAATGAGATTTCTGTTGACAAAATATTGAGAGATTACAGCGAAATTAGTTCAAATTATGAGTTTATGGTCGTGGAAGGTGCAGGTGGAATTGTTTGCCCGTTAAATTTGGATGGGCAACATGTAATTATGTCAGATCTGATTAAGGCTCTAAATTTAGATATTATTATTGTTGCAGATGCTGGTTTAGGCACTATAAATTCAACATTATTAACTGTAGAATTTGCTAAGCAAAAGAATATTAATATTAGGGGTATTATCTTGAATAATTTCGATGAAAATAATTTTATTCATGTTGATAACAAAAAATCAATTGAATTGTTAACTGGTAAAAAGGTTATTGCGACTGTAAAAACTAATGCTACTGAAATAGAGGTAGAATTATGAATGAATGGGCAAAAAAAGATTTAGAATATATTTGGCATCCATGTTCTCAAATGAAAGATTACGAGGATTTGCCACCTATAGTAATCGATAGGGCTGAAGGGCTTTATTTGTATGATGTAGAAGGTAATAGATATGCTGATGTAGTTAGCTCTTGGTGGTGTAATTTATTAGGACATTGTAATCCAAGAATTAATAGTGCGGTTAAGACTCAAATCGACAAGTTAGAGCACGTTATATTTGCAAATTTTACCCATAAAACGGCGATAACTTTATGTGAAAAATTATCTAAAGTTTTGCCAAAAGATTTATGTAAATTCAATTTCACAGATAATGGATCTTCAGCAATTGAGGCTGCTATGAAAGTCAGTTTCCAATATCATTATCAAACTGGTAATCCGCAGAAAAAACGTTTTATGGCGCTTTCTGATGCGTATCATGGTGAAACTATAGGAGCTTTGTCTGTTGGTGGTGTTGATTTATATTCCGAAATTTATAAACCGATTTTGATGGATGTTATACGAATCGATGGACCAGATTGTTTCAGATGTCCATATGGAAAATGTCGAGAAAATTGTTCTTGTGAATGTTTTGAAAAAGCAGAAGATGCTTTTTCAAAATATGGCGATGAAACAGCTGCAATTCTTGTAGAACCGTTATTGCAAGGTTCGGCTGGTATGAAAGTGTACCCTCATTTGTATCTTAAAAAGCTTAGGGTGTTGTGTGATAAATATAATGTCCATTTTATAGCAGATGAAATTGCAACGGGTTATGGTAGAACTGGAAAAATGTTTGCTTGTGACCATGCAGAAATTTCACCCGATATAATGTGTTTATCAAAAGGTCTTACAGGTGGATATATGCCTATGGCATTGTTTGTTACAACTCAAAAAATTTATGATGCTTTTTATGCAGATTATAATGAAGGTAAAGCATTTATGCACAGCCATACATATAGTGGCAATCCTCTTGCGTGTTCTGCGGCAATAGAAGTTTTGAATATCTTAGAAGATGAAAATATTATCGCTAAGGCTAATGTAAATGCAAAATATTTTAATCAAATTATTAGAGAAAAGTTTTTGCAACTAGATAATGTTGGAGAAGTTCGTTCAATTGGTTTGATTAATGCTATTGAGTTAGTAAAAGATAAAAGCACCAAAGAACCATTTGAAAGTGAACTTAGAATTGGGTATCAGATTTATAAAAAAGCTTTAAGAAAAGGAGTATTATTGCGCCCATTAGGTAACGTAATTTATTTTAATCCACCGTTAATAATTACTCCAAAAGAGATGGATTTTGTTACGGATGTTGCTATAGAGTGTACAAAAGAAATTTTGCACAACAACAATAACGTTTAATTCATTAAACGTACAATAGACACTTTTTAAACACTAAACTCCTCTAATTGGCGACGGAACTTCGCCGTGACTTCTGCGTCTTAAAGCACAGAGTGTTTTATCCTTCAGTGGTTAATTCTTCCCAAATACTTGGTACTACGATTAACGCTGTGTAAACGATAAAACCAAATAGGATTAAGTTAATAGCTTCCATGATACTCTCCTTTTAGCCACATGTATATTATTCCCATGCTGCTAAAAAAAATAACATAATTTCGTGTGAAAAGTGTAGAATTTTTGCTATAATGAGGTTAATATGAAAAAGAAAATCAAGGTACTTTTTGATAATTTATGTTGTTCGCAATGTAAGGCAAGTTTTGATGAAGATTCTATACAAATCAAGCGAGAAGAAGAAGGTTTGTTAGTTACACATCTGGTTTGTCAGCATTGTGGAAAAAGTTTTGGTGTCGCATTTTTAGGTTTAAATAGTATAGAAGTTAAAGAGCCGCTTGAGGTACAAGACGGCCCAGAACCTATTAATTATGATGATGTAATTGATGCTCATAGATTCATAAAAAATCTGGATGAACACTGGCAAGACTTCTTGCCGAAAGAATAAACTATCTTACACAAATTGCTCTTTGTGAAAAACCTCTAGTATTGGTTGTATATTGACTGGAGTTAGGACCAAAATTCCTCTCATACGCGCTTTTTTCAGCTTCTTTGTTTGAAATGAAATAATATGCACTACCTGGACTTGGTACGTGTGACCCAAAAATTTCTTCCCAACGAGTCGGGTTATATGTTAAATTACTAGCTGATTTTGTTGGTTGGATGTTGTCAGTTTCGTAAACATATTTCGCAATTTCAGCTAATTGTTCAAGAGAGGCGACTTTATCAATTCCTCCACATGCGGCTACCAGTCCAGCATATCTATCTCCATATTTACCTTGATTACCTGCAATTCCTCCACTATATCCGTCCCAACAATATTGTAGGCCTAATCTTTCTTTTTGGGCTAAGCAATCTTCCATCGCGAAAAAATTTACAGAAGCCGTTTTTGTGACGCATATCCCTGCAGATTTCTTAAGTCCTGAAGATATACAAGCAAATTTAGAAAGGGTGGCGTTCATTGTTGCAAGGTCTTTTCCAAGAGAATTTGGAGTTTTGAGACCATTTACATCATAAGCCATTGATACACATGCTGTTGCGTCAACAGTATTGTCGTATGGATCAATATAGTTGCAGTTGTTGTTGTATAATAAAAGAGCAGATACTCCATTTGCAAAAACAACTCCCACAGGTTTTGTTTCCCATTCATCTTGCCCCATATTATCAGAGTCTGTAATATCACTTACTTCTAGTTCTTCAGTTCCATATGTAAATTTTTCAGGGAAACATGAATCCAATTCGTCTAAAGCACAAGTCTTTATAATCTTCATATGTTTAGATAAACCATTATTTACGAAAGCTGTTGTTGTAGAATAACCATACATTTCCTGTTGTGTAACCATGGCTTTTAAAGCGACTGTTAATTTTTTTTGAAAAACATCTTTGGCGGTTCCCCAAGATTTTTCTTGATAATTCGCCACTAATGTTGGAATAGTCATAGCAGCAACTATACCAATGATACCTAAAGTAATTAAGACCTCTGCAAGTGTGAAAGCTTTTTTAGAAGTCTGGAGTTTGCAAGACCGCAAGTTCTTTTCTTTTTTCTTTGTCATGTTTCTATCCTTTCTTTTTTATTATGTGTACAATCATTTTTATTATTATTCATTTGTCATTGCGAGCGACCAACGGGAGCGTGGCAATCGCATTGTCGTCAAGTCTCACGGTTTTGTCTTGGATTGTTGGCGACTCGCAAAAGCGTGGTTTGCTCGTCTGGACGAGTTAGCTTCGCTACACTCTTGCCAAAATCCGCTGCGATTACGATGTCGGACATCCGTCCTCCTCGTAATGAGATAACTGTTCCATTATTTTTTAACGACAAAAAGCAAGCTTCAAAAACAGAAACTTGCTTTCTAAAATTATTATTCAAATTTATCACACAGTTAAAACTTGCTAATTCGTCATTACGAGTAAACAAGAGGCCTTGTTTACGAAGTAATCCAGCTTTTATTTCATAATTTTTCTGGATTGCCACGTCCTCACGACGTTCTTCCTTGCAATGACGTGCTTGTTCAATAACCCCTGAAACCCAGACTAGGAGAGCCTTTCTACCCCCCCCCTAATAACTTAAAGCATTGTGTGAGAAGTGTTTTCATTTTCTCTCCTACTATTAAAGCAATATACCAGCGATTGTTGCGGACATATAGCAAGTTAAGGTCCCGCAAATTAGAGCTCTTATTCCTAATCTAGCTAAGTTTTTGCGTTGGTTAGGTGCGAGTTCTCCAATACCGCCTAATTGGATTGCAATGGAACCAAAGTTACCAAAACTGCAAAGTGCAAAGCTCGCTATTAAGAAACTTTTCGGTGAAAGTGCTTCAGGTAGATTTACTAAATCTACATATGCTACCATTTCATTTAACACTAATTTAGTACCCATTAGGCTACCAACAGTTGTAGCTTCAGCCATTGGAACTCCCATAAAGAATGCAAATATCGCAAATATTTTACCGAGAATCATTTTTAATGAAAGATTAGCCAAATCCATTCCAATAAATGTATTAATATGCAAATATTTAACTATAAGTGTTCCAATGCCACCTAGAATCCAGTCAATCATTGCAATAAGTGCAACCAATGCTAAAATCATTGCAGCTACGTTAATTGCTGTTTTCATACCTTCTGACGCGCCTGCAGCAATTGCATCGAATACATTTGCGTGAGTTCTTTTACGTTTGCTGTAATTAACTTGAAAATCTTGACTTGTCTCAGGTGTATTAACTTCAGGATAAACAATTTTTGTTAATACTAATGCTCCTGGAGCAGCCATTATAGAAGATGCTAATAAATATGATGCAGGTATACCCATTCCAATGTAAATAGGCATAATAGCACCAGAAATGCAAGCCATACTGCCAGCCATAGATGCAAGAAGTTCTGAACGAGTTAATTTAGCAAGATAAGGTCGGATCATAATTTGAGCAACAATTTGACCAACAAATGCGCTTGCTACGTTTGATAAGGCTTCAGCACCAGATACAGACATTAGTTTATTCATACCTTTACCTAAAACAGCAACAATACGTTGCATAATGCCGTAATAGTAAAGTATATTTACTAAAATCATCATAAAAATTATTGAACTAATTAATTGCAAGGCAAAAACTTGTCCGCCACCACCAAACAAATCTGTCCATTTAGCAGACATCAATCCACCAAAAACGAATTCACCGCCTTCTTTGGCAAATTCAAGAATTTTTTGAATAAACACGCCTATTGCCATAAACATTTTTTGGCCTAGTGGGACTTTAAAAACAAAAACCGCCAAGAGAACCTGTAGTAAAAATCCCATTCCGACAGTTTTATAGTTTATAGCTTTACGATTATTTGATAGTGCAAATGCAATACCAAAAATTAATATAATCCCAAAAATTCCAAAAAATCTTTCCATTTTGCCCCTTAAATAAAAATTTCTACAAGAATATTATACGAAAAACAAGGAGCTTAGGCTCCTTGTTTCATAAAAATGTGATAAAAGTTAATCTTATGCTGCTTGTGTCGTTGCAATGTCGATAAGTTTTTTACGATTGTAACCAAGCTTATCTGTATATTCATAAATAGGACCATCTTTACCAGCACGAGCCCAACTGAAGTCGATATTAAGATCATTCATTACCATTTGTTTGTAAGTATCATGTTCAAAATAGTAAGTTTTTAATGCTCTTACAAGTGTTTCGTATACTGCTTGTTCAGTTGGTTTGTCAGCTAAGAATCCTGTTACACCGTCTTTAATTGTATCGTGGTAACCGCCAACATCAGTAGCAATAACTGGTGTACCTTTTGCAAAACATTCTCCTTGTGTCAATCCACATGGTTCAAATGTTGAAGGCGCGCAGAAGAATGTACTTGCTGCCATCAGTGCAGGGTTAGGCATATTACCTTTCATCGCAATTACGTGGTCTAATCTTGATTTATCAGCACCATATTCTGGATTTTTTAAATCGAATAAGTGTTGAACTTCTTCTGTTGATTCTGGTGGACCACCAACAATGAAATATGGTTTCGGTTTGTCACCAAATTCTTGTTCCCAGTTATCGAATAATCTAAATATTGCGCCTTTTAATAATCCTAAACCTTTTTGGTCAGTTAATCTATGCGCAAAAGTTAATAATGGGGCATCTAAAAATTCTTGTTCACTAATCATTTTATTTTTACCTACAAGTTCAGGTTTATCTTTCTCACCTGTTAATATAGGTCTTACAAACATATTAAATACACGTTTTTTATTTTCAGTTCTGAGTTGCATAATTTTGTCGATGTTATTATTTTTATTGTATTTTTCTAAGATTAAGCCATCAACATAGTTTGTTGTAGAAGTTTTATGCATATCGTGTTTAACTAAGTCAGTACCATTAATAATACCTTCTAATGTACCTGTTTTCTTACGTCTTGCAAGTAATGGTCTTGCGATACCTGATTGCATTACATCGTCAACAATTTCATTTGCATAGTTTTTAGATACAGGTACAAACCAATCAGCTAAAGCAATTCCGTGGAACAATGAGTTAAATTGTTTATCACCAGTTGTTCGTTTTAGTAATACTGTATTACATAAATCTTCACCTTGTAAACCGCTGTGAGCATTTTCTACAATTGCCATTGCGTGTTTGTCATACAATGTGTTGATTATGTTTTGAGTTACGTTATTATTTGCTGGAATACTTGAGTTTGCTGAATTTGAAGCTCCTTGAACTTTTAAGTTATGGCCAATCATTAATAATGGCATATTAGTTAAAGCTTCAAATGCTTTTTTATCCATTTCATTGTAGTTGTATTCTAGTGGTGCTTTATATCTTAATAAACCTGCCATAGAAGCGGCATGCCAATCATTTAATATCATGGAATTTGGAGCTTTTAAGTCGTCGTATGCTTGATATTTAACGATTCCTGCAGAGCTTGAAAGTGGTTCTCCGAGCGCATCAGCTACTTTTGCTTTTGCTAATGTGTATACAGCTTTGTTGAATACAGCAAATTTTTCAGGTTCATCAGCTATAGTTGTTGATTCATAAATGGAACCTTTAAAGCTTTCGTTTTTAACAAATACTAATTTTTTACCATCATCCACAGCCATGTAGAAGTCAACTTTTTCAGGTTTTGTTGTTCCGTTTTTGAATACATCGATTTCTGTTGAAGCTAATTTTTGTAATTTGTATGTTTTCTTGCCATAAATGTATTCAGAAACCACATCACCTTCACCTACGAATTTTGAAACGCCAGGAGTTTCATACATTGGAATAAATGTAGGATTATCGATTCCAAGTTTTGTAAAGTTATCTTGTAAATCCACAGGAACATCGCCTAAACCGCCAAGTTTAATAGGTTTAAATTCAGCTGTTAAAGCCCAAAGAGAGGTTAATTCTTTTTTGTAGTTTTCTTTGTATGCTTTAACTTCTTTTAACGTTTCTTTTGCAGATCTGTCTAGTCTTTTTACTGCAGCATTACGAACTGTATTCATTGCTACTTCAGATCGAGTATTGTTTATTTTCTTATCCCAACCAAGTGTTTGCATTATCCATAAATCATAATATTTTTGTACAAATTTCTGCATTTCAGGTTTTATACCTGAATTGGCTGCTGCATATGCTTCATCAGCTCTGTTTCTAGCTTCGTTTACTCTGCCATCCATAGAGGATGCAGTTCTTTCTGCTCTTTCTGCAATTGATTTTGCAGATTCAGCGGTTGCGCCAATACCAGAAGCAATTCTATGTGCCTCACCTGCTTGAGTTAATGCGTTTTTAGAGTTATCTGTTATGCCTGATGCAATTCTGCCAGCTTCATTGATTTCGTCGTCAGTATATCCCATCTCTTTTAGTTTGTCTTTATTCCCTTTTAAAAATTCTGAAATACCTAAACCAGAACCGATACCTAATAAGATGGCAGCCAAACTGGATTTTTTACTTACAAGTTTATCAACGCCTTGTTGTTGTTTAGCAGCTTGTTCAAGTGCTGTTTTAATTTTTTCATCAACGTCTAATTTAGAAAGTTTTTGTGAAAGATCTTCAATTGCACCTTGAAGTTTATTCATGGCTTTTGTGTTAGTTTTTTTTGTTACAGCATATGTTATAGGTAAACCCAATGCCGAAACCGCTAACGCAGCAATTCCACTGTACTCCTTCAAATAGGATTTCTTTCCTGCCGTTTTGTTTTCAAATGTATCAGGTTGTTGTTTTAACTCCTGAGTAACAACCGTATTTGATGGTTTATTCTCCTCTTTTACCTCTTGTGGCGATGCGACTTTTTTTAATAAATTAGAATCGCTTTTGAACGAAATGTTTTTTACAGACTGCATATCCTGCTCCTAAATTAGTACTAATCACTCATAGAAAACATGTAAAAATATTTTTTGCTACAAAATATAGCAAATAAAAATAATTTGTTACAATAAACACTAAAAGTATAATTACGTGATATCACAAGGCGATTTTAAAGTCAATTAGCAGATGCAATAATTGTTTGAACTTATGTTTGAACAAGTATTTATGTTGGCTTTGTAAAAAAAACAATAAAAAATTGCGCTTGGCGCGATTCGAACGCGCGACCTATCCCTTAAAAGGGGAGTGCTCTACCTGCTGAGCTACAAGCGCAAAAAAATAATTGCTATTCATATTTCACGTTGGCTAGTATTGCCAATGAATTAATCCTAACAAGAACAAAATTTATTGTCAACAACTTTTTCAAAAAAAAGTTTCTCAATTTTGAGAAACTTTTTTAAGATGTATAATTTTTTTTGCACAATCAAACATGGAATTGACTAAGGCTGCGTTTGCATATAAGTTCATGCCGTTTATTTCAAGGACCTGTTTCATTCGTTTTTCCCATAGATTATAAGTTTCATCTGTACTAAAACTCAGAACTTGTCCAATTATGGATAGTTCTTTGAAATCTATTGGAATAGGAAGTGCTCCTCTCATTATATCAACAATTTCAAGTCGTTTTTTTCTTGGGAATGATTTTAAAAAGTTCACCATTGAGATTTTTTTATTTTTCATCATTTCTTTTATGAAAAGAACAGAGTCTTCAAATAAAATTGGTTCTTGGGGAATTTTATATTCTTCAAATTCTTCAGGCTCTATTTCCATAACGGTCGCAATGCGTTCTAAAGTTGTGCCGCGTGTTGAAAATGGTATGCTTTCGTCTATAAGATTGTATACGTAAGATAATGTTACGCCTATCATTTCTGCAAAATCTTTTTTATGTAGATTGTTCTTTTCTAAAAATTTTGAAACTTTTTCAGAACTTTTTTCTTGTATTATTGGCTTGTTTTTCATAAATTTATCCTCATTTCATATTTAAATTACATTTATCTTATCTTTTTGTTAAGCGAAATCTTGGTAAATCAATACGGTAATATTTATTTACGTTAAAATAATAATTGTAAAGGTTATAATCATGAAATTAGTAATTGGATTAGGTAATATTGGGGATAAATATTGTTTTACTCGCCATAATGCAGGATTTATGGTTGTAGACAAATGGGCTTTGGAAAATAATTTGACCTTCAAAGAAGAAAAAAAACTTAAATGCTTCATGACAAAATTTAAGTTCAATGGTGAAGATGTTATTTTGGCCAAGCCTACTACTTTTATGAATTTGTCTGGTGAATCCGCAAGTTTACTGATGAACTATTATAAAGTAGACATAAAAGATGTTCTTATAGTTTATGACGATTTGGCTTTAGAATTGGGACGGTTACGTTTTAGAGGTAATGGTTCTGACGGTGGGCATAATGGTATTAAGTCTTTAATAAAACATATGGGTTCATCAAATTTTGTTAGGTTAAAGGTTGGTATTGGGCCTCAACCTCCGATTCCATCGGAAAGTTTTGTGTTACAAAATTTTTCAAAGGAGCAAACAAATGAACTTAAAGATGTTTTGAAAAAGGCTGTTAGTGCGATTGAATATTACTTAATCAATGGTATCGAAAAAACGCAAAATGCTTTTAATTAGCCCAAGTCGATTATAAATCAATATAATTTTTTATATATAATATCATTAAGGAGTAAGATATATGAGTTTAGCAGAACAATATGAAGATAATGAACAATATGAATTAGCCTACGAAGAATATAAAAAGGAATATGCAGGTAGGCCAAGCGATTTAACGCTTTTGGAAAGATTAGGCCATTTGGCTATGATGCTTAATAAAAAAGATGAAGCTGCTGAGTTCTATTCTAAGATCTTAGAAAAAGATTTAACGAATACTCTTTGCTATGAACAACTAATGGATATTTATATTGATACTGACAAATATAAATACTATGTATATAGAGGAAATCTTCATTCTGTTGATCATAAGTTAGAACAGGCGATAAGCGATTATAAGAAAGCTTTAAACCATACTGATGATGAAAAAGAAATAGTTATGACTCGTTTTACTCTTGCTAATTTGTATGAGCAAACTGGCAATGCTTCAAAAGCTATTGATGAATTTATGAAAACTCTTGAATATGAAGATAGCAATGAAGATGTGTTTATTAAATTAGCGGATTTATATGTTAAAGAAGATATTTTAACTAGTGCTATTGATGTTTTGGAACGTGCAAAAGAACGCTTTAATTCTGATAAAGTTGCAGAACAATTGGCAAAATTATATTTAAAAAATAATCAACCAGAAAAGGCAAAAGATTTGACAACCGATGAGTTATTTAGAGTTAAATGTATGCTTGAATGTGGTGAACACGAAGATGCTTTTAAAATTTTATCAACTAATGAAAATAAATACACAAATAATGCAGAGTTTCATGCTTTGCGTGCGCAGTATTATTTCTTAACTGAAAGTTATGACAACGCATTAGAATGTGTAGAATCCTACAATAAAATTAGTCCGAATTCGGCTCTTGTATATCAAATGCGAGCTTTAATTTATGAGAATAAAAACGATGATTATAATGCACATTTGAACTGGGGTAAATTTAATTTAGTAAGAAAAAATAAAGATATCGCTATAAATGAGTTTTTAAATGCATTTCAATTGAATGAAAAAAGCGTTGATTTAATGCTTACTTTAGCTCAACTATTGGAAGAAACTGGTGATAGAAATCACGCTATTGAATTTTGGGAAAAAATCTCAAAACTAGAACCAACAAATAAAAAAGCGTGGGAAAAATTGGCTGATTTTAGAGAAAGTATAGGTGATTATAGGCTTCAGGCTGATTATCTTGAAAATTTGTATGATTTAGATAAACGTAATGCTATTGTTGTTAAAAAACTTGCACAAACTTACGAAAAGATTAAAAATAAGCCTGCTGCAATTGAATATTATACAAAATATACTCAAATAGCCTCAAATGCTGATGATATTGAGCAAATAAGACAAAAACTTCAAAAACTTGAACATACAAATATGCAAGAAGATGAAGGGTTGTTAGATAAAATCATGCGTTTATTTAATAAGTAATTACATACCCATCATTGGAACATTTGTGCAACCTTGTATTGCTGGTGCTAGTAGTAATACAAATATTCCAATAATGATTAAGACTGCAATTTTCATAAATTCAAGTAACTTTGCGGTTACGTCGTCTGTGCATTGATCAATATTGTCAGAAATCTCTTTAAACATTTTGCCAAGGTCTCCGCTTTGTTCGCCAGTCACAACCAACATATTGAATGTTGGAGTTACTAGATTAGTTTCAGCAAGAGCTTTAGAAAGAGTATCGCCGTTCACAACAGCTTTAACAACCTTGTAAGCGTCTTTTTTTAATTTGGTATTAGAGATAGATATTGCAGCCATTTCAATTGCACTAGGTATAGTTAATCCCGCATCATAAGCAAGACCCAGTACTCCAAAAAATGGTGATAAATTTAGATATCTGACACAATCTTTTAAAACAGGTATCTGCATAGCAATATTATCAAGTGTATTTTTTGTATTTGGTTTATCTAATATATGTTTAATAACAAAGAATAATATACATAAGACAATAAGTATTAAAAGCCAGTGTTCTTTACAGAAATCACACGTATTAAAAATAAATTTTAAAGAAGGTGTGAGTTTTTCTACATCAATAAAGAATGCTTTCATTAATCTTGGTAATATAAATAATCCGCAAGTGAAGAATAGTACTACACAAAGTAAAATCATCAATATTGGATAAACCATCATTGTTGTTAATTTAGAACGTATTAGCTTTTCTTTTTTTAATGTAGTTATGATTTTACCCATTACGTCATCTAATTGACCTGCAGCTTCTGCTGTTAGACATAGGCCAATAGCTGTTTCTCCTATACTACGAGGGTATTTTTGAATACTTTCAGTAAAGGTTTTACCATTTTGAATGTCAGTTTCAATGTTTTTAGCGACAGTGCGTATATTTGTTTTTGGTGCATGTTTTGCGATGCTTTCCAATGCACTTGTTAATGATAAACCCGCAGAAAACATAACGTGTAACTGTGAAAAGAAATAAATTTTATCAGTTAGACTAAATTTGATGTTCGAAAATTCATTTATCTGGTAAGAATTTATATTTTCGTTACGATGTTCTCTTACGATTATAGGCAAAAGCCCAAGAGATCGTACGTATTCCCGTACAGCCCTTGGGCTATCTGCATCATAATAACCTGAAGTTTCTTCTTTTGTTTCTGCATTTATTGCTTTATAAAAGAATTTTATCATGCTTCAATAATTTCTTCTTCTATTACTTCTGCTTTTTTTGCTCTTTTTCTGGCTTTTTCAAATGCAATACGGCCTTCTTTTAGTACCATTTTAATAGTATCACCATTAGCATATTTACCAGATAAAATTTCTTCAGCCAATTCGTCTTCAATTTTACGTTGGATTAAACGGCGAAGAGGTCTAGCACCGTATGCTTCAGAATAACCGTTTTCTGCTAAGTGATCCTTAACTTCATCAGTTACATCTACTGATAATTCACGTTCTTGAAGACGTTTGAACAGATCTTTCAACATTAAGTCAACAATTTCTCTGATTTCTTCTTTACGTAGGTGAGCGAATACTATAGTTTCGTCAATACGGTTTAAGAACTCAGGTCTGAATGCTTTTTTCATTTCTTCAGAAACTGTTTCTTTAAGTTTTTCGTATTTATCTTTAGATTCGTCATCGCTTGTAGAGAATCCTAGTCTTGATGTTGTTGTGATCATACTAGCACCAACGTTTGATGTCATAATGATAATTGTATTTTTGAAATTGATATGGCGACCTTTAGAGTCAGTTAATCTACCATCATCTAGTATTTGTAGCATTATGTTGAATACATCTGGGTGTGCTTTTTCAATTTCATCAAATAAAACTACTGAATATGGTTTCTTTCTGATAAGTTCAGTTAAGTGGCCACCGTCATCGTAACCAACGTATCCTGGAGGAGAACCGATAAGTTTTGCAGTTGAATGTTTTTCCATAAATTCTGACATATCAACTCTTATCATGTTATCTTCTGAACCAAATACAGCTTCAGCCAAAGCTTTTGCCAACTCAGTTTTACCAACACCTGTAGGACCACAGAAGATGAAACTACCAATTGGTCTGTTAGGTGATTTTAAGCCAACACGTGCGCGTCTGATTGCTTTTGAAATTGCAACAACAGCATCATTTTGACCTATAACACGAGCGTGAAGTGTATCTTCAAGTTTAAGAAGTCTTTCACTTTCGCCTTCAGTAAGTTTTGTTACAGGAACACCTGTCATTAAAGCAATAACTTCTGCAACATTTTCTGCTGTTACGGTAGGTTTGTTAGCTTCGTGTTCTTCTTTCCATTTCGCAGACATTTCACGAATTCTATCTTTCATGTCGGCTTCTTCATCTCTCAATTGAGAAGCTTTTTCAAATTCTTGATTTCTGATAGCATCTTCTTTTTCTTTGATTAGAGAACGAAGTTCTTTTTCCATTTCTTTACCTTCAGGAGAAAGTGTAGAAACTTTTAAACGAACTTTTGAACTAGCTTCGTCAAGTACGTCGATAGCTTTATCAGGTAAGAATCTATCTGTTATGTATTTGTTTGATAATTTAACAGCAGCGACAACAGCATCTTCTGAAATTATCAAATTATGGTGTTCTTCATATTTGTTTTTGATACCTGAAATAATTTCAATGGACTCTTCTTCTGTTGGTTCATCAATGATAACAGATTGGAAACGTCTTTCAAGTGCAGAATCTTTTTCTACATATTTTCTGTATTCATCAAGAGTCGTTGCACCTATAACTTGGATTTCACCACGAGAAAGTGCTGGTTTTAAAATATTAGCAGCGTCAATTGCACCTTCAGCTGCACCTGCGCCGATAAGTGTGTGCATTTCGTCGATTACCAAGATTATATTTCCAGATTGTCTGATTTCGTCCATAATCTTTTTAAGACGTTCTTCAAACTCACCTCTATATTTTGTACCAGCAACTAAAAGCCCCATATCAAGTTGAATAACTTTTTTGCCATCCAAAATATCAGGAACTTCAGCATTTACAATTCTAATCGCCAGACCTTCTGCAACTGCTGTTTTACCAACACCTGGTTCACCTATAAGAACAGGATTGTTTTTAGTTCTTCTTGCCAAAATTTGTATTACACGTTCAATTT
The DNA here is from genome assembly GCA_045652525.1 of Candidatus Gastranaerophilaceae bacterium. Classification (GTDB taxonomy): domain Bacteria; phylum Cyanobacteriota; class Vampirovibrionia; order Gastranaerophilales; family Gastranaerophilaceae; genus SIG32. The sequence goes on from JAZRUK010000021.1 coordinate 64,494, forward strand.
CTTTAGTTCTTCCAACAACAGGATCAAGTCTTAATTCTTGAGCTGCTAAAGTTAAGTCACGACCAAATTCATCAAGGCTAGGTGTTTTTGTTTTTCCACCAGAAGATGATGAACTTGAAGAACTTGAAGATGAACTACTACTGCTTGATGAAGATTGAGGTTTGGATTCACCAAGCATTTTAATTACATTGCTTCTGATTTTGTTTAAGTCAACACCAAGGTTTTCGAGAACACGTGCAGCAACGCCTTCGCCTTCTCTGATTAAACCAAGTAAAAGGTGTTCAGTGCCTATATAGTTATGGCCTAATTGTCTTGCTTCATCCCAAGAAAGTTCTAATACTCTTTTTGCACGTGGTGTGAATGGAATTTCGACAGCAACAAAGCCTGAACCTCTGCCGATAATTTTTTCGACTTCGGCACGAGCTTCTTTTAAATTAACTCCCATTGATTTAAGAGTTTTTGCTGCGACTCCTGTTCCTTCACCAATTAAGCCAAGTAAAACTTGTTCAGTCCCAACGAAATTGTGACCAAGTCTTCTTGCTTCTTCCTGAGCTAGCATTATGACCTTTATGGCCTTTTCAGTAAAACGTTCAAACATTTTTTCTCCTATCTCTTCCTATATAAAAATTATATACTAAATCTGAAAAAGTTTCAAGTACTAAAAAGCCAGAATACATCATATATAGCACAATAAAAAAGGGACTAATGTCCCTTTTTGAAAAATGGAGTTTAATTTTGTTAATCTTAGCTGCCACCAACCAAGCGTAAAGCCTCTTGTAGCAGGTCTTTTTGTGTTGAAATTAATTTGTTTGTTACTTCCATTTGTAATTTTGCCATCTGGTAATAAGAAATATTACCTTTAAAATCAGCATTTGAAAGTTCTAATAATCCTGAACGAATTTCTCCAGTTCCGATTACTGGTTTGCCTGATTCTGCTGTTTCAATAAATTGTCCGCTTTTGAATTCGTACAATCCTGCTGCATTGTGGAAGTTTCTAGTAGTTATTCGATATAGTGGCACCATACGTTTTCCGCCGTCAGCTTTACCGTAAATTGTGCCATCACCTTTAATTTCGTAGTCATCATATTTACCAAGGTATTTACCGTTATTTGGATCAATCCACATTTTGATATTTGTGGTAGGGATATCAAGAGAACCACCTTTTAGTGCTGTTTGTTGATATAAATCTGCACTAATTGATTTAGTACCTTGCATAATTTCACCTTTGTCGTTTAAGATATAACCTTGTACGGTGTTCCCGCTTTTATCTTTGTAAACGCCTTCACCGTCAAAAGTAAATTCACCTAGTCTTGTATAAATACTTTTACCTTCAGCATTTTTTACAAGGAAAAATCCTTTACCTTCCAAAAATAAATTTTCATTAGAAGTACCTGGTGTTGATTTACCTTGACTTATTTTTTTACTGTAGTCATCAGCAATTGCTCCACCGAGGAATGTTTTAAAATTCACTTGTTTTTCTCTAAAACCTGGAGTATAGACGTTTGTCATGTTATCGGAGATAACGTCCATCCAGTTAACCGTTGCAAATTGGGTATTCAGAGCGGTGATAAATGAATCATTCATGATCCTTCTCCTTATTATTTCTTCTGTTGTTTTCTTGGTTTTGCTTTTGTCTGTTAGAGTAAGACAAATCTCTATAGTTTATTTCTTGTTCGTCAAAGCGTTGACGTAGTGCTGAAATATTCTGTTTTAAATATTCTTCTACCGCTTTGTCCCCTGGAATAAATTTAGCGTTAATCGATCCGTCTTTGTCTATTTTTATAATGATAGAAATGTCTTTGTCAAAATCTATTCTCATTGGTTGATTTGTTTTTACTGCTTCTGAAATCGCATTCATTAAAGTCGCAGAAACTTTAACATTTTTTGAGGTTTCTTGAATTTTTTGTTCGACTTCGCTTTGCAAATTAGCTACAACATTTTGTAGAGTTTTTTCTGTATCCTGCACTAATTCAGCAAAAAATGCTGCATCATCAGTGCTCATTTTAACTGTTGTATAATCAACTTTAATTGCTTCTTTGTTAGTTGTTTTTTCAATAATTTTGATATCAGCAATTTTAGCATCAGCAATAAGAGCGATATCGGCTAACTGCTTATTTGCCTCTATCAGTGTTTGTATGTTATCGCTATTTTGTGCTGTTGCAACAGTGTTTTGTATTGCGACTGTTGTTTGAGCTGCAATAGCTGCAGCTTCTATTGTGATATTTTCAACAGGTGTGTTGTTTATTTTATCTATTTGTTCCTCAATAGCTTCAGTTTTTATTGTATTTATAATTTTCTCAGCATTGTTTTTTATAGAGTTTTTATGATTTTTGTGTTCGAAAACTTTTTGAGGTGTTTGTTCAGAAATCAAAGAATTTGTTTCATTCAATTGCTCTTTATTATCTGTTAAGTCGTAATTTTTTACATTTGTGTTTGTATTTTTTGATGTATTACGGTGGGTTTTCTTGTTAGTTGTTATTTCTTTTGAAGGTTTATTGATATCTGTATTATTTTTAATATCGATGTCAATGACTGACATTTCTTTGTCGATTGTACCTTGAGTATTATAATTATTCTTTAAATTTATATTTTGAGGGATGTCATTAATAGGTCTGTTAGTGTTTGTAATGTTATCGATAGTTCTGTTATGTGAAATAATATTTATCTCGTTTTTGTTAGCTTTGCCTGAAGCTTTTGTTTTATTATTTTCGGAGTTTTCAGTAGTTTCAGGTTGTATATTTTCATTTGCAAATTTGTTCATTTCATCTAAGAATGACACATCGGATTTTGTGTTGCGTTGTGTTTGAGTTGAAATATTTGTTTCTGTTGTTGTCATTGTTGATGAAGTTTTTGTACTAATATCCATTTTCACCCTCGATTTTTTGTAATTCCAACAGGATTTCTTTTTCTTCCTGTTCAAGCTTTTCTTGATTTTGTCTAAAGAATCTTACTACACCTAGTTCGGAATATTGCTTGAGCTCCGCTGCTTTTTCTTCTGCGATGTAAATTTCTTTGTGACGTTCTTTGTGTTTTTCGAGAACTTTTACTGCTTGCTCGAGTTTTACCAAAATTTGTTTTTCAATGCCTAATTGTTTTTGGGCTTCTATTCGAATTTGTTCAAGTTCTTCGGCTTTTTCCCATAAATGGTTAAGGTATTTATCGTATGCCTCATACATCATGGGATCTGCCTGCCTCAGACCTTTTTTTGTTGTTTCGATTTCTTCGTTGTTTTTACGGATGTTTTCTTCAGCTATAAAAACTGCTTGTTGAGCTTTTTGTACTACAAGTAATTGCTCTTCTTTTTTACGTATTCTGAAATCTAACACTTTTTGTAAACGGTATCTGAATGGCATATTACACCTTCTTATCATGCATTATGAATGATTAAGTGTGTATTATAAACATCTGTTTGTATGAGATTTAATGATTTTTTTAACAAAGTCAATTTTTTTTAATCTAAAATATGCACACTGGAACCAGTTCCCATATTTTGATTTAGGTAATCCCAGCTTCTATTAGAAAAATTTGCTCTTTGAAAATCGGGTGAAAAAGTATTGAAATTCGGCATATTAATTTGTGGGCTTAATCCTGTTGGATATCCCATCATATGTCCGCTGGTGAAAAAATTTCCTAATGACCCTGCCAGGCCTCGCCAACTACCCCCGTTGATTATTGGGATTCCACAATATGGCGAAATGTCAGGAGTGTAATTTCTTGATAAATATTTGGGTACAGCTTTTTGTAAGATTAAATACCGATTGTTTATGTTTCCGCTTTGTATTGTGCCTAAAACTTGTTCTTCTAATCTTGAAATTCTGTTTTCCAATTCGTCATTTTCAAAATCTCTATTGAAAATTTTTCTTTCCATTTTAGCTAGCTTGTTGTAATTTTTAACGGCTTTAGGTTCTTTTTTGTTGTATTGTGGTGGAATGCTTGGTGTAATTGCTGGTTGTAATGGTGGGAATCCTTCTTTTGCGTAGTCTATAGTCTGGGCATTTGAAATGTTGATAGCTAAAAATAAATATAGTATTAAATAATAATGTTTCATATCTAAAATCCTCAAATTGTTTTTGAAGTATAGAATGTTTTAAAATTTTTATCATTAAGCAGTAGGTTAAATTTAATACTAGCCAGTTGTAAAAAAATATGTTAAAATTATTATATGAAGAAACAAGTAATCGCATATCTGCATACGCACTGGGATAGAGAATGGTATAGAGAATACGAAGTCTTTAGGCTAAGATTAATACGTGTTTTTGATAACGTATTAGAATTACTTAAAAAAGGTAAAATACCTTCATTTTATTTTGATGGTCAAGTTGCGGCATTACTCGATTACTTAGAATTAAGACCAGAAAAAGAAAAACTCGTTAGAAAGCTTATTAAAGATAAGAAACTTTTTATCGGTCCATTTTATTGTTTAGTTGATGAGTTTTTAACGGATAAAACTTGTTTTAGTAAAAATTTAGAAATAGGCTTAAAAATAGCAAAAGATTTTGGCTGTGAAGATTTTATAGGATATTTGGCGGATACTTTTGGCCACAGTAAAAATGTTCCTACAGTTTTGAAAGAATTTGGGGTTGATAAAGCAATAGTTTGGCGTGGCGTTGGAGATTTACCTTCAGAATTTGTCTTTAATGGTGTTAATACAGTAAATCTCATTCGTGGTTATTTTATGGATATTTTCTCTGCAAATATTTCGATTGAGGAAAAGGCTGGTTGGTTGCAACGAGATCTTGATTTAATTGCTGATAAATCCTCTGATTATCTTCTGCTTCCAATAGGTGCCGATCATTTGGGAGTTGAATGTGATATTGCAGAACAAATAAAACAGGTCAATGCTATTTTAACAGGCTATGAAATAACTTTAGGCACGCCATTTGATTATTTTGAAAAAGTAAACTTTAAAACTAAATGGAATGATGAGTTACGTGATAATTCTAAAACATTTATTCTTCAAGGTGCGTACTCTGCAAGAACTAAATTAAAGCAAATGAATGTTAGATGCTCATATTTACTTGAACAAGCCGATAAATTACAGCAAAAATATGGCTCTGAATATAATACAGTAATTGATTATGCGTATAAAATGTTATTGCAAAATCAAGCGCACGACAGTATTTGTGGATGTTCTACAGATTTAGTGCATCAAGAAAATATGATTCGATATGAAAAAATTATTCAAATTGCAAATACAATTATTGAAGAATTGCGCTTGAAACATAATTTTGAGACTCCAATTGTAAAAAGTGCTAAAATTCTTGATGGTTATGATGTGATTAAGACGGAGTCAGGATTTGAAAATTCTTTGTTGTACGATACTCAAAAAATTCCGGTAACTGAAGACCTTAAAGCAATTTATACACTAAAGAAAAAAACTAAGAAAAAAACTGATTTACGTCTAGAATTAAAAGATGGTAGATTATTTTTAGGTGATATTGAAATTACATTTACTCGACGCAAGGATGAAGGTGATACTTATAATTTTGGAGCTGTTAGCAATGATTATGGCGAAAAAGCTGAGATTTTGTCTATAGAAAATTACATAATCAAAACATCATTTTTTGATGTTAAATTCTACAGAAGTGAAAATCTTATTAATTTTATTATTGAATGGGACAATAATTTAAAAAATAAATTGTGGCAAGTTAATTTTATTTTGCCTCTGCCTATTTCTCAAACATATTCAGAAGATATGAATAGTTTAATTAAGCGCAAATTTGATCCTGATTATAATATGATGGAGCATTTACCTAAAAAACGAGGTATAGAAGTCAAAACTAATTTTGCTCCGATGCAAAGATGCGTTTGGGCTCAAAATTTTGGTGTTATTACACAAGGTTTAACTGAATATGAAGTATATAAAAACACTTTATCAATTACTCTTTTACGTAGTGTGGGTATTATTTCAAATCCGCAAAACCCTTCTCGATCAACGCCAGCAGGACCTCCATTATTGACTCCTGAGGCTCAGCAGTTAGGGAAAAATACTGCAGAATTTTCTATTGGTTTGTTTAAAAAAGAAAGATGGAATAAAATTATAAAGGAAGTTTTTCCAGATATAGTTTGATTTTAGCTTATTGTGTTAAGTTATGTAACAGTATTTCGTGTATATAGCAATTATATACTCGCGAAATACTTTATTAATATGTAAGCGATACGCAAACAAAACGATTTAAATAAACACGAGATACATAACACACACTACTATTTACACTACCTACTACACACTAACCTTCTACACACGAGGAATTACGTAAAAGAATTCCAAACTCTATCGAAAGATAGGGTTTTTTTTTGCCTGTTTATTTTGGTAAAGATTTGTGGCTAGGACTTGACCTTTTTAGAAAAAATCTATATCCTTGTTTATAGAAAAGAGGTATTTATGACAGAATTTAAACATACTAGGTTGGATAACAGACAGTTTACTCGAGAAGATATTAAAGGATTTATTCAAGAGTATAATATCAAGTTTATAAAACTTCAGTTCGTTGATATTAATGGACAAGTGAAGAATTTGGCTATTCCATCTGAACATATCGATAAAGCTTTAGATAATGAAATGATGCTTGATGGATCTTCAATTAAAGGTTTTAGAAGTATCGAGACTTCTGATATGTTTTTCCACCCTGATATTAACACTTTCCAAATACTTCCTTGGAGAAGTAAGGATGGTATAAATTCTGCAAGATTGATATGTGATATCTATAATGCTGACGGAACTCCATTTGAAGGTTGTCCAAGATGTAACTTAAAGAGGGTTATGAAAGAAGCTGAAAAATATGGTTTCTCAATGAATGTTGGTCCAGAAGCGGAATTTTTCTTGTTTGCCAAGGATGAAAACGGAAAAGCAATGCCAATAACTCACGATAGAGCGGGTTACTATGATGTTGGGCCTGAAGATTTAGGTGAAGATGTCAGAAGCGATATAGTTTTAACTCTTCAGGAAATGGGATTCGACATTGAAGCTTCACATCACGAAGGTGCTGTTGGTCAACATGAAATTGATTTTAGATATACTGATATTTTGACTGCAGCTGACAATGTCACAACTTTCAGAATTGCAGTTAAAGCTATTGCAGCTCAACATAATTTGCATGCAACATTTATGCCAAAACCGATTTATGGAATTAATGGTTCTGGTATGCACTGTAATGTTTCTCTATTTAAAGATGGTAAGAATGCTTTTTATGATGAAAATGCAGAATACCAATTGTCTGATGAAGCAAAATTTGCAATTGGTGGTATGTTAAAACATGTTAAATCAATTACTGCTATTACAAATCCAACAGTGAACAGTTACAAACGTCTTGTTCCTGGATATGAAGCTCCTGTATACTTAGCTTGGTCGTTGGCTAACAGAAGTGCTTTATTGCGTGTTCCTGCAAAACGTGGTTCTTCTACTCGTGTGGAATTGCGTTCTCCAGATCCGGCATGTAACCCATATTTAGCATTCGCTGCAATTTTGGAAGCTTGCATGGATGGTATCAGAAATAAAATTGATCCGCCAGCTCCAGTTGAAAGTAATATTTACAAATTAACAAGTAAGGAACGTAAAAAACAAAGAATTGACGCGCTTCCTGGTAGTTTGGCTGAAGCTTTGGAACACTTGGATAGATCTCTTGTTGCCCAAGCTGCCTTAGGTGAACATATCTTCAATGAATTTATGACATCTAAAAAGAAAGAATGGGATTCATTTAGAACCTATGTTTCTCAATGGGAAATTGATAAATATTTAGAAAGATATTAATAGTAAAAAAGCCTCTTTTAAAAGAGGCTTTTTTATTGGAAAGTTTTTATATAATCTACAAGTTCAGCCATTGAATATATGTTTTGAACTACAAAAAATTCTTTACCCGTTTCTCTCTTAACGTAATCCAAATTCTTGCCATCTAAAAAGTCTTCAGTATATGGTCTTAGCATAATTGATGGAATAACTACAAAATCTACGTCTAAATCTTTAACAGTTCTAATTAAATCGTCAGTTGTTATAAGTCCTGCAACAGTGATATCTTTACCCCAATAATCTGATTTTACAGGATTTACTGAGCATTCAAGATTTTTTATTTTATTCAATTCTTTTGATATATATGAAAGAGCATCTTTTGCTGCGTATGATGCGGCAAAAGAAAATTTAATTGTTTTTTTTAGTTTGTTAGGTAATTTGTGTTGTTTAAAATCTTCTAATAATAATCTTATAGCACCAACACCATCGTCAAGTTGAGAAAAGCTTCCGTAATATTTTGCCGGAGGAATTTCTTTTTCTGCAAGTAAAAAGAATTCATCAGAACAACAAACTCTTTTATATTTTGAGGCAATTTCAATAGTTTCTTGAGCACATTTTTTATCGACTTGTTTTAAACTTTCTTCTCTAAATTGTGTTATTCCGACAGGAACTATTGCAACTGAAAGAACTGTATTTTTTAATTCGGCTAAATCTGATAAGGTTCTTTCTAGTTCTTTTCCGTCATTCAATCCTGGGCATAATACAATCTGTGCATGGAACGGTATATTGTTTTTTCTGAACCATTTTAAATTTTCTAATGCTTTTCCTGCATTTGGATTCCTTAGCATTTTATTTCTCAGTTCAGGATTTGTGGTGTGGACTGAAACATAAAATGGGCCAAGGTGCATTTTCTTGATACGCTCTCTGTCTTTATCTGTAAAATTAGTTAGAGTGATATAAGTACCTTGTAGATAAGAAAGTCTATAATCATCGTCTTTTATGTATAAAGTATCTCTTAAACCTTTCGGTTGTTGGTCAACAAAGCAGAATATACAATGATTTAAGCATGGTTTAACTCTGTCAAATACCGCACTTTCAAATACAATGCCCAATTCTTCATCATAGTCTTTTTCAATTTCTATGACTTCGATTTCTCCATTTTTCTTTTTTATTTCTATAGTTAGTAGTTCTGATTTGCAATAAAAATTGTAATCGATCATATCAGACATCTGATTTTCATCGATTGATAAAATCTCATCACCAGCTTCTATTTCCAGTTCTTCAGCTATTGAATTTTCTAGTACACTATTTACGATTGCTGGCATTTTCTTTTTCTAAACCTTCCAAAATAGTTATGAAATTTGCATATTCGCAAATTGCATTATCCAAGATTATTCTTTGATAAAAACTTAGTTGATTGTATTCATTATTAATTATATTTTCTGCATTGTACTTGTGTTGCATAGCCATAGATTTAATGTGGAAAAACAGGTCCGCGCATTCTTCATTTGATAAATATGAGGCGCAAGAAAGTTTTACTCTTGCGTTAGATAAAAATTGTAGTGGGTTTTCGCTTAAATTTTCCAAAATAAGTTTGCGAAGTTCTTCTAATCCTGTTTTAGTAATTGAATAAAATACTGAAAGTTTTCCGCCGTCTGACATCATTTTACGTGTTGTCAAGCAACCGTTTTTTTCTAATCGTACAAGGGCGGGTTTTATTGCTCCAAAGCTTGGGCGAGAATATGCACCAAAATTTTCTTCAATATACTTGTGGATAGAGTACATTGTAAGTTCACGCTTTGATAACAAGAATAAAATCATTAGTTCTATCATAGGTTGATTATAACATAAATTACGTTTAAAAGTAAAATACGGCAAATGTATTATGGTATTTATTTTGTTTATTGTATAATTAAGGAATGAATTTAGACAGTCTAATTGATAGCTTGCTATCACCTATAGCCGATAAAATATCAGGGATTATATTTTACTCCGTAACGATTAACGGAGTTGAAGTGCAGTTGTTGGTTGCATTACTCATGATTGCAGCTTTTTATTTTACATTCCGTATGAGATTTATCGGGATTTGGGGCTTCAAGCACGGTTTAAATTTAATCTTAAATAAATATAAACACGAAGATACAATCAAGCGTAAGAAAAAAGGCGAAGTCTCATCTTTTCAAGCTTTGACAGCAACGATTTCAGCGTCCGCTGGTATTGGTAATGTTGCGGGTTCGGCTGCAGCAGTTTCAATTGGAGGTCCTGGTGTAATTTTTTGGATGGTTATTGCAGGATTTTTCTCGATGGCTTTAAAGTTTGCAGAAGTTGTTCTAGGTATAAAATTTAGAAAAGTTAATGAAGACGGTACTGTTGCAGGTGGCCCTATGTATTATATTTTAGGCGGATTGAAGGCACCTTGGATAAAACCGTTTACGCCATATTTATCTAAAATATATGCAGTATGTTGTATTTTTGCAATGATTGGTGGTTGGAATTTATTCCAAATAAATGCAATGACTGCTCAGATTACAGAAGTTACTGGTGGAGAAAGTAGTTTCTTTGCAGGTCAAAGTTGGTTGGTAGGTTTAATTGTCGCTGTGATTACGTATGTAACTATCATTGGTGGAATTAAAGCTATTGGAAAATTTACTTCTAAAGTTACACCGGTTATGTGTTCTTTATATGTATTTTCAGCTTTCGTAATTTGCTTGATGCATATTACAGAAGTTCCGCATACAATTGCGTTGATTGTTAAAGAAGCATTTAAGCCACAAGCATTAACTGGTGGAATGTTTGCTTGTATGTTATGGGGATTCAGACGTGCGATGTTTGCGAATGAAGCAGGGCTTGGTACTGCACCAATTGCGTTCTCAGCCGTTAAAACAAGCAAACCTGTTGCGCAAGCCTTTATAGCAATGTTGCAACCATTTGTTGATACTGTAATTGTCGGTTCAGCAACTGCTTTTGTAATTGTTGTTTCTGGAGTATATCAACAGTCAACAGGTTTGGCAGGGATTGAATTAACTTCAAAAGCATTTGAAAGTGTTTGTCCGTTTTTCCCTATACTTTTAACGTTTATGGCTAGTTGTTTTGTTTTATCAACCATGCTTTGTGGATCTTATTATGGTATTAAAAGTTGGAACTTTTTGTTCGGAGATTCTAAATGGACAACAAGAACTTTTCAAATTATATATTGTTTGTTTATAATTGTTGGTTCTGCTATGAATTTTAAAAGCATAATTAATCTATCTGATGCATTTACTTTATTCTTGGCTGTGCCAAACTTAATAGCAGTGTTTCTACTTTCAAATGTAATTATGAAGGAATTGAAACGTTATTGCCAAAAATATGATATTGGATTAATATTTAACAATAAAGAGGAGAGAGAAAAAGATGATGAAGAAAGAATGTCTAAACATTGTAGAGTCTAAATGCAGAAGTTGCAAAGGCTGTGCACTAGCTAAAACCCGTAATAATGTTGTATTTTCTGATGGTAATCCAGAAACAGCAAGTATTGTATTAATCGGTGAAGCGCCTGGTGAAATGGAAGATATGTCAGGTACACCTTTTGTTGGTCGTGCAGGGCAATTATTAGATGAATTTTTGGCTGAAGCAGGAATTTCAAGAGAAGATGATTTATATATTATCAATACTGTAAAATGCAGACCTCCTGAAAATAGAGTTCCAACTGATGAAGAGAAATCAGCTTGTGAAAAATTCTTACATGCTCAAATTGATATTATGAATCCAAAAGCAATTTTGTTCTGTGGAGCAACAGCTTTGAAATCATTCTGGGCAGATCCAAAAGTTCAAATTTCAAAAATTCGTGGAAATTGGTTCAATGTAACTATTAATAACAAAGAATACAAAGCAATGGCTATTTTCCACCCATCTTATTTGTTGAGAAACCATTCAATGGAAGAAGGTTCTCCAAGAAGATTGATGCAACAAGATTTGATGGAAATTAGAAATTCTATTTTAGTGGATAATGTTCCGTTTGAATCAAAAGAATTTGCAATGGCATAAAAAAGTCCGCGAAAGCGGACTTTTTTTTAACTCTTTTTGTCTCGTGTTGGTTTATCGACTAAGCCTGGTTCAAGTTTTGAACCTGTAAACCATTCTCTAAATAAGAATTGAGCTTTAGGTAAGCAATAAGCTAACAAGAAGCTACTTAGGGCAATGTTACCTAGTATTGTAACAGAACGAAGTCTTAGAGCCTTTTTAGCATATTTCCCAACATTTCCGCTATTTTTTGCTTTTTGTGCAAATGTTTCAATTTGTTTTTTGAATTTGCCTAAATCTTCTACATCTACATATGCTCTAGGATCTCTTATATTCAATTCTTTACCGTTTTTATCTTTTAAGAAAACAACTTTACCAGCTTTTTTTGCAGCTTCTGTAAAAGCTGAAGTCGGATTGTTGTCGATAAAGTTTATAATATCTTTAGCTGAATTTGATTTAGGTAAATCAAAGTGATCATATTTGATTGATGCTAAAAACTTTTTGTCTGCTAACATTTTAGGATCAAGGCTTATATCAGTTATTAAATTAAATCCCTTTTCAATCCATTGTGGTGCTATGTAGTTTAAAAACATCATGCCTGCCATTTTGAAAGTGATATCAGCAACTTCATTTTTGTTACGAGCTGTTTTGATTCTGCCTGCGGCATAACCAGCGTCAGTTACAGCCATTTTTTGCACTGTGGTTAAACCAGTTAAAAATGTAGTTAACCCACCTTGGAAAGAGGTCATATTTTGGCTACCTCGTACAAACTGGTCAAATGATTTTGTTGTCCCAAATGATAAATTTTGGGACTGTGAGTTTTGTTTTCTATACTCTTCCATTTTCTTTTTAGCTGATGATGCAAAAATTAATTTTGGAATTACAAATCCCATTAAAGTAATTGGAACAATTACCGATGTTAAAAATTTTGTATTCATAAGGCCATTAAACAGTTTTTGATTTTGTTTAACATTGACCATATCTTTTACAGCATCTTGTGCCTCTTTAATGTTGCCAAATTTTCTAATGTTATATTCAAAGCCTTGAGCTATTGATTCTGGTTGTTTTGCAGGAATACCGTTATTTCTTTTTGTTAAATAGGTATTCATTTTTTTCTTGTATGCTTCTTCTTCATTTATTAGTTTTAGATTAACATCGGCATTCAATCCTTTAATTTTTTTAATTAAAGAACCGCCAATTTTGTCAATCAAAGGAATTGCACCTAACCAAACAGCAGATACGGAATATTCATCTAAAAAACGCTCTCTGGTTGCTAACCAAGCAATTTTTTTATCATCTTTGTTCTGGTTGTATGTCATAGCAACTTTGACAGGGTTTTCGATACCGCAATCCCTGACTAATAATGGATAAATGCTTTTTGTATTGCCTATGGCTGATATTATATTTACTAATGTCATAATTTATTTTCTCCAATTCTTATCTAGCTTCCTGTGCGATACTCCTCGTGAAGCTATTAAAAGAATTGAATACAAAAAAGCGCACAACCTCAATTCCACAGCTACACGAGGTAACTATGTGGATGATGATGTAGTTGTAAAAACGCTTTTTTCATTTATTTTCCCTTTGTTGCTTTATATTATCACGATTATTTTTAGATTTCAATACTGAAATTAGTTAAATCTTCAGTTTCTTGATTTTTTTTGCCTAGATCGAATCGGTATTTCATTAATTCGGTTTCGGAAAGTGAATCAATGGCAACATCTAATTGTCTTATGGTTGGGTTTTCTTCTCCAGTTAGTTCTTCAATATATTCAGGAGTTTTGAAAATTTTTACAATGGCTTCTTTTTTATTGTTGGCTACATTATCAATAATGTTTTGTTCAGCATCTAGAATATCTTGTTTTTCTAAGCTAAAAATTTGTCCCAATAATGTTAAGCCGTCATTAACATTTAAATCTCCACAATATAATGAGGATAATTTTTCGTTTCCTAAAGCAAGTGAAGATGTTCCTTTGTCTAAATTGAGGCTTTCAACGATAACGGAATCTTTGCGTCCCCAACTATTTAATTGTTCTATTGCATCGGTTAATCGTTTTGTTTCATTTGCTCGTTTAGCGTCGGCATACAGTTTTTTTGATAAATCATCTGATACAGTTGCTCGAAAACTAGGTTTTTTACAGTTTCTATTGCTGTAATTTGACATAGCATAATTTGAAGTAATTTGCATGGTTATATTTCTCCTTTGTTGCTATTTTAAAAGCTCTAAAAATATTTTTTGCTAGTTATTCAAATTTTTCTTTAATAAAATTAACTTTCTCAGGATCGTTAGTTTTGAATAAAACTGTTTTTTCTTTGTTGGTTGTTCCTTTAACAATTTCAATATAAGTTTTAGGTACTTTGAATTCCTTTGAAAGATATTCTACAAGAGCTTTATTGGCTTTTCCATCAATTGGTTGGGCTGTAATTTTTACTTTTATTCCATCATCTGTTTTTATAATTTCATTTTTGGATGAATTTGGAGATATTTTAAATTGTACAATTAGGCCGTCTTTAGTTTCTTTAATCATTTGTAATCCTTATGTATGATATTCTTTGATTTTCTCTTGAAAAATAAATAAAAAATTTGTATTATTATTATACCATGTCCGATTTAGAACTTTTTGACGAAATAAAACAAAAATTAAAAGATCAGAAAAGAAGTGCCGAAGATATTGCATTGATTGAAAAGGCATATCTTTTTGCAAAGAAATTGCACGAAGGGCAATACAGAATTTCAGAAGAACCATATATTATTCACCCAGTGGAAGTTGCTAAGATTCTTGCTGATTTAAAAGTGGATACTCCAACTCTTATTGCGGCCTTTTTGCATGATATCTTGGAAGATACAGAAACAAAGCCAGAAGAAATTGCGAGTCTTTTTGGTGCTGATGTATTAACACTTGTTCAAGGTGTAACAAAATTAGGTAAATTGCAATTTAAATCAAACGAAGAACGCCAAGCTGAAAACTTTCGCCGTTTGTTTATTGCAATGGCAAATGATATAAGAATTATTTTCTTAAAACTTGCAGATAGATTGCATAATATGCGCACACTCAATTTTATGGCTGCAAATAAGCAAAAGAAAATTGCTAGAGAAACTTTAGATATATTTGCGCCTCTTGCAAATCGTTTGGGGATGGGGAAAATTAAGGCTGAGTTAGAGGATTTATCTTTAAGATACTTAGAACCTGATAAATATTTTGAAATTGCTCAATTGGTTTCTCAAAAGAAAACAGAACGAGAACAAACTGTTCAACTATTGATAGATAAAATTTCAAAAGATGTTAAAAATGCTGGTATTAATGCGCAAATTACTGGTCGTGCTAAGCATTATTATAGTATTTATATCAAGATGAAACGACAAAATATTGCGTTCCATGATTTGTATGACATCACAGCTGTACGTGTAATTGTTGGTAGTGAGAAAGAATGTTATGAAGTTCTAGGTTTGATTCACTCACAATTTAAACCAATTCCAGGGCGTTTTAAAGATTATATTGCCATGCCAAAAGGCAATTTGTATCAATCACTGCATACATCAGTTATTGGCCCTCGTTCAAAACCTCTTGAAGTCCAAATTAGAACGTGGGAAATGCACGAAATCGCTGAATATGGGGTTGCTGCACACTGGAGATATAAAGAAAAAGGGTCTGAAAAAGCCAATAATGCATCAGATTTGCAATTTTCTTGGATGCGTAAAATGGTTGAATATGACAAAGAAATGGCAAATGCGGCTGATTATGTAAATTCAGTTAAATTAGATTTATTTTCAGATCAAGTATTTGCGTTTACTCCAGGTGGAGATGTTTTAGACTTGCCAAAAGATGCCACACCTGTTGACTTTGCATATCGTATTCATAGTGATGTTGGTCACAAAACAATAGGAGCAAAGGTCAATGGTCGTATTGCGCAATTAGATACAAAACTTGTGAATGGAGATATTGTTGAAATTCTAACCTCTAAAACTCCAGCTCCACGTCTTGATTGGTTGAATTTTGTTGTAACAAAACAAGCTTCGTCAAAAATTAAACAATGGTTTAAAAAGAATAATAGAGAAGAACACATAGAAATCGGCAAATCAAACCTTGAACATGAATTGACAAAAGCCGTATTTGATGAATATTTAAAACAAGGCGAGTTTGACAAAATTGCTAAGCAGATGAATTATTTATCTGCAGAGGATTTGTTTGCAGCTTTGGGTTATGGTGAAACAACACTAAATAAAATTGTTAATAAAGTACAAAAACCGAAAGAAAAAGTACCTGTTGAAGAAAAATTCCATGCTACTACAAGAAAAAAATCTGAAAAAGATATTGTTGGTTTGGAAGGAATGTTATATTCTTTTGCGCGTTGTTGTTCTCCAATTCCAGGAGAGCCTATTGTTGGTGTTGTAACTCGTTCTAAAGGGGTTACTGTTCATAGAATTGATTGTAAAACTCTAGAAAATATTGAACCTGAAAGAATGATGGATATTCAATGGGCTGGCAACAATACAAACAAAACTTATACAACAACTATCAGAATTGAAACAGCTGATAAGATGGGGTTATTAAAAGATATTATTGCTGCTGTTTCTGATAATAATACAAATATTATTACTGCGAACGTCAAATCTAAGAATAATGTTGGTATAATTGAAATTGGTTTGGAACTTGATAATATTGAAACCTTGAAAAAAGTTACGAATTGTTTGCAATCAATGCAAGATGTTTATAGCGTAAAACGTATTCAAACATCCGCATCTACTGCAACACCAAACAAAAAGCCAAATAATTACAATAAACCAAGAACAAATAAAAAGAAATAACAAGGAGGGCATTCACCCTCCTCGTTTTTTATGCTTATTTTCAATTTTTACTACTCTACACACACCGCCAATGGCCAGTCGCCGTTGCGGGCAACTGTGCTCCAGTACGTACTGGTAGAGTTAATGAGGCGAACGTCTGCACCGCCGCTATCGTATTCCTCACCTGACCAAAGGTAGAAGTCAACCCCATGAGAAGGTAAACCTAACTCAGTTGCTTTAGTTGTATCGAATGTTAAGCCTGAGGAGGGGAGATCTTCTTTCGCGCCAATGCTATCTTTGTTATATGCATACGCTGCAATTTTTCCTAAGTCTTCCAGACTTGCCATTTTACTAGTACCACCACATGTTTTTACAGCACCTGCCCAATAATCGTCATCAAAATTACATGCTGTTATTCCATAGCCCTCTGTAATCATTTGTTCACATTCAGCTTTTGTTACAGGTGCAGGCACAAATGGTTGCATAGTAATACAAACTCCATTAACCTCAGCAAAACAACCACTACCTAATTTTGCAATATTTATACCTCTTAAATCTTTAGAAGATTTATTAGGCGATTTAAACCCATTAGTATCATAAAGAATAGCAAGAGCAGTAGTACCTAAAGAAACAGAACCTTTTTT
>JAZRUK010000022.1:0-15084 GCA_045652525.1 Candidatus Gastranaerophilaceae bacterium
TTTTGTTAAAGAATTAGGTAAGAATATCAAAATAGTTAAAACTTGTGATTCTGAACATTTAACTAGTTGTTTTGTTTCTGAATTCTCTACTAATGAAGATACATACAAAACTGAAGAATTAAAACAAGCTAAAAATTTAAACAAAGATGGTAACTATGGTTCTGAAACAATCGGTGTACAGTTTGCTGATGGCGTTAGTGCTTTAGTTGCTTATAACAAAAATGCTAAACAAGATCCGTTTAATAATAGAGTTGTTGATGTTACATCATCAGGTACTGGTAAAGATTTATCTATTGGATTAGGTACTGATGCATTAGCTATTCTATATGACGTTTCTGGTTCTGGCAATCCTAATACTTATGGAACAAATGATGATGGCAAGTGGAAAGATATTAGAGGATTGAATGTTTCGATTAACGTTGGGGCTGATATCTTAGTTCTTGGGACTAATTATTCTGCTGTAGATTGTTCAAATTCAAACACAGAAGGATACGAATATTGTAACGATAATGATATAGCATTTGCTAGTGACATCGGCAACAATTACTGGGTTGGTGCTAAAAAGGCTTGTGCTGAAGTAGGTATGAAATTGCCAACTACAGAAGAATTACTTGCGCTTTATGCTGAAAAAGGTGAAGGTATTCCTACTAGTGGCTACTTCTGGTCTTCATCTGAGAACGGTCCCAAAGACGCGATTAACATCCTCTTAGTATTTGGGAACAGATATAGCTCCAGCAAGGGCTACAGCGGCAATTCCGTATTGTGCATAGGTAATTAGGGTAGTTATTATAAATTTTTTTTCGGAGCTCAATTATTGGGCTCCGATTTTTTATTAATAAAATACAATCCAAAGCTCCCAACAATAAATAAACTAATAGAAACAACTTGCGCAATTGGAATATTTAAAACATTCAAAGCACTATCAACTCGCAAACTTTCAATAAAAAATCGTGCAATTGAATACATAATTAAATATGAAAAAAATATTGTTCCTGCCTTGCCAACTTCTTTCTTATATAACCAAACCAAACAAAGAAAAATCAAAAAATTTGCAAAAGACTCATACAAAAAAGTAGGATGAAAAAAATCACAACTTGCATATTCTTCAGGTCTGTATAATGGCTCAATATAAAGACCAAAGTTTGAAACTATAGGTTGTCCAAAAGCTTCTGAATTAAAGAAATTCCCCCAGCGACCAATAGATTGTGCCAACGCAACAGAACATGCCAGAATATCCGCCATTTTTAAAAAACTTAATTTATATTTTCTTGCCAAATAGTAAACCAAAAGAATCCCAATAATAAGCATGCCATGTATAGACAAACCACCTTGCCTAATATCAAAGATTTCTAGAGGGTTAGCCCAATAATATTCAAAATTTAACAAACAATAATATAGTCTTGCCCCCAAAAGCCCTACTATTATAATTAATGGAGAATAATCAATAAAAAAATTGTGAGGTAATTCTGTTTTTTTAGACAAAGAATTTGCGCACAAAACGCCAACAAATACGGCAATTGCCATTATTATCCCATACCAATAAACAGAAAATCCAAAAACTGAAAACGCAATTTCTCCTGGCGATTGGATAACAAACATAACTATTTTTTCAATTCTGCAATTTTTGCTTTAACTTCATCTGCATCAGCAGCTTCTGGCGATTTTTGCAAATAAATTTCATAATTTTCAACAGCCTCAGCATGCAAAGCATTTATACGCTCTAAAATTTCACCAGATGGTTTAAAATCAGTTTCTGATGCCAACTGATCAAGAGATGGAACAAAAAGTGAACCATCATCCGCAACTCGAACATTACCATTTTTTAAATCAACAGCCAAATTACCTTGAGCAACAGCAAGCGAGTAATAAGCGTCAGGGAATGAATCATCAAGTTTTATTGCTTTTTTATATGCATCTATTGCATTTGGATAATCTTCTGCTTGTGTATATGCAACCGCTAAATTATAATGAGTTTCAAAAATTGTATTATCTAAATCAATACTTGATTTAAGTCTTTCTATAGCTTCATTATAATTTCCCTCTTCCATATAAAGCTTAGCCTTAGTATTTAGTTCTTGTACTGCAAAATTATTAATACAGGCAGTTGAAACAACTGAAACAAATAATATACTAACTAATAAAAGTGCTTTCTTCATCTCATCCCCTTACTTCGTGTAAAGTAATTATAAAATAAGATTAAAAATATGGCAAATTTTATTAATTTAAGTTACAATTAGAGCAAAAGGAGAATATGTTCATGGCTAAAGTCGTAAAATTAGGAGCTAAAAAAGAAACCGCTAAGGCAACAAAAAAAGATGATGATTCTGCAAAAAAAGAATTAGTATATTGTAGCTTTTGCCAAAGACCAAACACTCAGGTTATTAAAATGGTTCAAGGACCTGGAGTAAATATATGCTCTGAATGTGCAATGATTGCCGTTCAATATTTAATTTTAAATGACCGTATGCCATCAGCTGAAGCACAACAAATTCTTGATGCTTTTTGGGGGAAAGCAAAAAAATAATGACACACGAAATCAGACAATTAAATCCTTTTGAAATAAAAGCAGAAATATCAAGCCTTATTAATGAATTTAAGGATGTAACTGATTTATCAAACTATGTCGATCAAATCCAGCTTTTGGATGCACAAAACGACAAAAAAACAATTGCGAAATTACTTTTTAAAGAACTTTATAATGTAAAAACGGACGAAGCCACAATTCTTTGTTTTTTACTTGAAAGATACGCTGACAAAGAAGAACTAACCAAAAAACTTTGGGATTTATTGAAAAACAATATGGTTCCCAATAATGTTAAAATTATCGCAGTAAACTTTTTAAGAGGCTTAGATTCTAACTGGGAACTTGATAGTGGCGATGAAATACTAAATGCTGAAATTATAGATGCAGATACAAAAAAATTATTAAATAAGGCAATAATCAATCCAGAAATACAAATTGATTTTCTAGATTTTTTGTCATCACTAAGTTCAAACGACAAAATTACATTAATTAACTCTTTGGGCAATGACTATAAAGAAGATGCTCTCGCTAATATTTTAATCCCTGTATTTTTATCACAACCTGATAGCGAAATAGGACTAGAAGCACTAAAATTATTAGGAGAATCTAAATCTCAGCTTGCGTTCCACGCTCTAAATACTGCTTTAGACTTTGTTGATGAAAAAATTATATCTCAAGTTAAAAGGAGTCTTTCAACTTTAAAAATAGCTGGAATTAGAGAAGATAATTCCCAAAAATTTTACAAAGAAATTTTATCAGAATCAGAACCATACAAGTTTTGCATAACATATCCTGATGGACACGGCAATCAAGCTCTTATATTTACACGAAAAACTGCTGACAATAAAATTCGCTTTGTAGCCATTGTAATTGATGACTATCACGGAGTAAGAGATTGCTTTGGATTTAATGAAATTTCACAATTTGAATGTGACAAAATTATAGAACGTTTCTACAGTAATGAAAAGGAAATCAATGTTACTCCTGAAACACTAAAACATATTTTAATTAATGCCGAGAATATTTCTCGACAAAAAGCAAATAATTGGTTATTACCATACGAATACGTATGCTGGAAAAACCTTCTTGCAGATATAGAATGTGATCGAAATAGCTTTGAAACAATATTATCTACTAGATTAAACAAAAGAAAGTTAAGCGACAAAGACATTGAAAAAATAATTCAATCAGATTTTGCCGATAAATGGTTTTTAAATGCTGGATACAGCGATGAATTTGAAGAAATTTGTAATTTATCAACAAACAATTTCGATACACTCGTCAACGAAAACTTAGATAAAGTATTTTATGCTTCAGAAAGAAGTATTTGGGCTCGTAGGCTGTTATCTACTGCATATTTGTTACTTTCACAAGAAAATATTGAAATGGCAGAAATACTTTATAATTTATACTATGATCAAGCTCAGTTGCAAGAATTCTTTAAAAATATTTTACGAAGAAGTATATATGAATACTATGTAAATCTAAAATTTAATACAGAATTGAATAATGGTAGATATACTTTAAAAGAACTTGATGAAATCATAGCTCAAATTGAAGGACTGTGGGTATGTACAAAGTAATGGCACTTGATATCGGAACAAAAAGAATAGGAATTGCTTTAAGCGATTATCTTTTAATGCTCGCAAATGGCCATTCTTATATACCAAGAGAACCTGAAGCAGAAGCCATTAATCAAATTTTAAAAATAGCAAAAGAAAACAATGTAAAAAAAATAGTTATTGGTTTGCCGCTAAATATGGACGACACTGAAGGTGCACAAGCTCAAGATTGTAAAAATTTTGCTAGTAAAATAAATAATTACGAAATATTTTTCGAAGATGAAAGATTAACTTCAGAAACAGCAGAAGAAAATTTACGTAATAAAAAAATAGATTTCAGAAAAGATAAAGGATTGGTTGATATTGAAAGTGCTTGTATTATACTTGAACAATATCTATCAAGAAAGAAAGGGTAAAATTATGGAAGAAAGACAATTAATTGAAACTATGGACGAACAAGGCAATGTTATTAACTTTGAACTATACGATATAGTAGAAGTTGATGAACAAGAATATGCGCTTTTATTGCCAGCAGAACCTGAAGAAGGCGAGGAAGAAGAACTAGTTCTTATGCGCTTAACTAAAGATGGTGAAGACTATATCTTCGAAAGCATCGATAATGATGATGAATTCGATAAAGTTGCTGAATATGTAGAAAGTATGGACGAAGAAGAAGAGGAAGAATAAATTGTTTGAAAAATTTACAGAAAAAGCAATCAACGTTGTTACAGAGGCACAAAATATTGCAAGAAGTCAAAAGTCAATCTGTGTTCAACCTGAACATTTATTGTTAGCTTTAGTTAACGAAGCAAAAGGAATTTCTTTAAAAATATTCAAGTCGTATGATATTGAATTTTCAACTCTTGAAAATAAACTATTTGAGAATACTAAACTTGAAACAACCGAAAAAGATCTACCTGTTTTAGCTTTTAGCGATGCTCTAAAAGTTCTTTTAAGACAAACTCTTGATCTTGCGACAAAGTCTGGCAACTCAACTGTGCTGTATGAACATTTGTTTTTATCTGTAATTACAGACAAGACTTCAAACAATTATAAAACTCTAAGCAGTGTAGGTTTTGATATAAAAACATCACAAAATCTACTAGAAAAACTTGTGCAGAGAAAAACCAAACGTTTATACCACCCAGAAATTGATGAAGTAAAAGAGCCTGAAATAAATTTAAGTCAAGAAACTGACTCAGTGTTTGACAGCCAAGAATCTTCAAAAGTTTTTGAAAGAGCTGTTTCAAAACTATCAACTTCTAATTACGAAATTTTAGGTACTGAACAAATTATTTCATCTATTCTAGAAGATAAAAATTCTGAATTAAGCAAAATTTTTGCACAATATGGTATAACATCAGAAATTTTTGATGAGAAATTAGCAAATATTCAATCAAGACAAGCAGAATACGAAGGAAGACAAATTATCTTCACTCCAAACGCTTTCAGAACAATGAACTCTGCATTACAGACTGCAAAAGAATTAGGCTCGTCCGTTGTCCAACCTGAGCACATTGTTTTAGGTCTTTTGAAAACTAAAAAGGGTATTGCTTACCAAATATTAAAAGAACTAAACATAACTGACGATGATTTAGCTCATAGTATTATCAAACCTATTGAAAAACAAATGCCAGAAACGCTAACCATTTTAAGATTAGCCAAACAAGAAGCTCGTCGACTTGGCAAAACTGTAGTAGGAACAGAAATGTTTTTGCTTGGCATCATAGGAGAAGCCACTGGTATTGGTGCAACAGTTTTAACCGAGCTTGAAATTAATATCCGCGATGCTAGAACTGTTGTAGAGGAACTAATTGGATTTGGTAACGAGTATTTTGATAAAGAAATTGTATTCACAAAACGGGCTAAAAGAGTTCTAGAAAAAGCTTGGGAATTTGCTAAAAAGGAAAATAAAGAAAGAATTGAATCAGCTCATATGCTTTTAGCAATAACAACAGAGCCAACATCACTTGCAATGAAAGCACTAGAAAATTTAGGTGTTGACGCTGTTGAAATTAAAGAGGGTATTAAAAAGCACTCATGATTTCAAATACCGTTGAAGAATTTTTGAAAAAGTACAAACTTTTAGATAAGACTCTAATAGTCGCTTTTTCTGGCGGGTATGATTCTATGTGTTTATTACACATATTGCAAAATTTATCAAGTAAACATCCATTCAAGCTAATAGCCATTCATTTGAATCATAATTGGAGAGGAAAAGAAAGCGATAATGAAGAAGCAAATTGCAGGCAATTTTGCAACAATATAGAATTTTATTGCGAAAAAATAGACAACAATATTCCTCAAACCGAAACCGCTGCAAGAGATGCACGATACGCTTTTTATGAAAAATATACAAAATTATGTAATGCTGATGCAGTCATTACAGCGCACAATGCTAATGATAACGCCGAAACAATTTTTTATCGTTTATTGAAAGGCACAGGCATTACTGGTTTAGAAGGCATACAAGAAAAACGAGATATTTATTACAGACCACTTTTATCGGTATACAGAAAAGATATTGAAAATTACTGCAAAGAACAAAAATTAACTCCAAATAATGATAGTTCTAACTTGAATACAAAATATTCACGAAATAGAATTAGGCAAGAAATTTTCCCTCAATTATTAGAAATATCACCAGACTTTATAAAAAATTTAAATAATCTATCAAATTCAGCACGCGAAGCAAACAAAATTATAGAAAAAAATATACAAAGACTTGAAGAATACAGTCCTGCTACATTTGCTAAATTATCAAACGATTTGCAAAATGCAATTGTGCACAAATTTTTAAGACAAAAAAAATTAGATTATGATAGAAAACGAATAGAAGAACTAGTCTCGTTTATCATAAACAATAAACAATCAAAATCCGGTAAAACATTATCATTAACAACTGATAAATGGCTTTTTGTAAATTCACAAGAAATAAAAGTTGTAAAAAATAAAATTAAAAATGTTTCTCAAATTAAAATCAATAAGATAGGACAATATAAATTTGAAAATCATATTATCGAAATTGAAGAAACAAAAGAAATTCCTGAGCATTATCCATCAGATAAAGAATATACTGCATATATTCAAGTTAATACAGTTGATTTTACTCTAAGACACCGAATGGATGGAGATATAATACAACCACTTGGAATGAAAGGATCACAAAAATTTAAAAAATACTTAAACGAGAAAAAAATACCAAAACATGAAAAGGACGACTTAATATTACTAACATACAATAATGAAATTTTGTGGATTGCAGGAATTGGAATTAGTGATAAAATTAAAGTTATAAATAAACCAACACATATAATAAGAGTAAAAAGAGGGACAGAAAATGAATAATTTAAAGGTTTTATTTACAGAAAATGAAATTCAAAACAAAATAAAAGAAATTGCAAAACAAATAAACACAACCTACAAAGATGAAGAAATAATTGTAATATGTGTACTAAAAGGAGCTGTTTTATTTGCAATAGATCTAATTAAAAACTTAGAAATACCTTTAAAAATTGAATTTATAAGATTATCAAGCTATGGACACGGCACAACATCTTCTGGGAAAGTACATGCAGTAGACATATCATTGCCAGACCTTAATGGCAAAAATGTATTAATAGTGGAAGATATAGTAGATACTGGACTTACCGCAAAATTTTTATTAGATTTCATTAATAGCAATTTTGTTACTAAAAGCACAAAGTTTTGTTCACTACTAGACAAAAAAATATCAAGAGTGGCAGATGTAGAGCCTGATTATTATGGTTTTGAAGTGGATGATAAATTTTTAGTAGGATACGGACTTGATGACGAAGGATATTGCAGAAATTTAAGATATGTAGGATACAAAGTTGACTAAAGATACCATAAAGAAAATAAACGATTTTTTCAAAATTGACATCCAAAATCATCCGACAGACATTTTTAATGTGCTAAAAAATATATTGGAATTTAACAGTGCATACATATATTTGTCAGAACAGTTAACTTACTCTTATAATGCAGAAGAAAATTTTAAATATTCACTTACCGAGGAATTATGCATTAAAAATACACCATTCGGAACAATTGAAATAACACGCGACAGAGAATTTACGAAAACTGAACAGGAAATTTTCCATACTTGTGCTTTAATCATAACAAATTTAGTCAAAGATTTAGAACTTTCAAAAATTATAACAATGCAAGTAAAAGCGCTACAAGAAGGTATTTTAGAAAGTAACGAAGCATATAAATCTGAGAAAACTAAAAACGATTTTTTTGCTAATTTCTCACATGAACTACGAACCCCACTTAATTCTATAATCAGTTCTTCTGAATTACTAACTGAAGAAATTTTTGGAAAATTGAATGATAAACAGCTTGAATACACGAATGACATAAGAATAGCGGGTATACACCTACTTGGTATGATTAATGACATTCTTGATATGGCAAAACTAGAAGCACAGTCTATGAAATTGAATGTAACCGAATTTGACTTAGCCGTTACGATTGATGAAGTCTGTAATATACTTACACCTCTAGCCAAAAAGAAAAATATTCATATTTCAAAAGAGCATCTGCATAACACTATAATTCAAGCTGATCAACAAAAAATTCAACAAATATTATTTAATTTAATAAGTAATGCAATCAAATACACACCTGAAAACGGATTAATAGAAATAGGCTCAATAAAAACAGATAATGAAATACTAATAAAAATAAAAGACAACGGCATTGGCATAGATCCCAAATTTCACGAAAAAATTTTTGAAAAATTTGTTCAACTTGGGAATCAAAAACACTCTAACGGTCTTGGCTTAACAATAACAAAAAAACTTGTAGATTTACATAACGGAACAATAAAAGTAAACAGCAAACCTCAAAACGGCTCAGAATTTATAGTTAATTTACCTTTATAAACTTGTAACGAGTCCAAAAGCATGGTATAATTTATACAGGAGGTTTTGGATGGCTTCGATAATAGATGCAATTGAAGAAACAGTTCATGATGACCACGCTATATTTAAGTTTATTATTTGGGCTATACCTGTAGTTGTTAGTTATCTATTATTTTATGTCGGCAATATGGGGTGCTTTTACTTTGTTGGTAGCCTTACTGTTTTAATGTTACTAACTATAATAGTGAAAACAATCAACAATTGTCGAAATGGAAGAAATGAAGTATTACCTAGCATCAGTATATTTGCATTCACTGGAACCTCAATAAAAATTTTATTTGCTCTAGGGCCTACATTTGCAGTATGTCTTTGGTGTGGTTTTAAATTATCTGCAATCCCAATATTAATCCCATTACCTAATATCCAAATAATTTATTCAACTCTTGTGTGGCTATTACTATCTTCAATAATGGTTACTACACTAATTTTATTTTCCAAAACAGAAAAAATTAAAGATGCTTATGATTTCAGGTTAATACAAAAATCTTGTATAGATATTTTATTTGCTGTTATATATTTCGTTCCGCAAATTTTATTATTCAATTTAATAATAGTAGGTGTGGTTGCATATATATTTTTCGTACTAAGAATTGCACCTTATAACATATATACAATAATTATTGCAGCAATATCTTTAGTAACAAGTGCCGCCATAACTGGCAATTACTTCGCACAAATCGACTATGAACAAGTTGCTCGAGACGAAGATAACGATTAAAGCATTTCCCTAAGTTTTTTCAACTTATCACGAATTTCTGCGGCACGTTCAAAATCAAGAATTTTTGCAGCCTTATGCATATCTTTTTCTAGTTTTGCTATTAGTTTAGGTAAATCTTTTGTTTCAATACCCAAATCTACCATTTCTTCTGCTACAATATCTTCAAAATCACGATAACTAGCAACTAATGATAATAAATTATTTTCTATAGGCTTTTTGATTGTTTGTGGGATAATGCCATATTTTTTATTATGAGCAATCTGAATTTCCCTGCGACGTTCTGTTTCATCAATAGCTTTCTGCATAGAATCCGTAACTTTGTCTGCATACATAATAACTTCACCACAAGCATTACGAGCAGCACGACCAATTGTCTGAATTAGACTAGTTTCTGAACGCAGAAATCCTTCTTTATCAGCATCCATAATCGCGACTAAAGAAACCTCAGGAATATCTAAGCCTTCCCTCAACAGGTTAACTCCAATTAGAACATCAAATTCCCCTAAACGTAAATCTCTTAGTATTTCTATACGTTCCAGTGACTGAATTTCGCTATGTAAATATCTGACACGAATTCCTTCTTGTATCAAAAAGTCCGTTAAATCTTCAGCCATTTTTTTTGTCAAAGTTGTAACTAAAACTCGCTCATTTTTTTCTGTACGTTTTTGTATTTCAATTTTTAAATCAGAAATTTGAGTATCGATAGGTCTAACAGAAATTTTAGGATCAACTAAACCAGTCGGCCTAATAATTTGCTCAACAAATTGATCTGATGTTTCACGCTCAAATTCACCAGGAGTAGCAGAAATATAAATCTTTTGACCAACACGTTCAAAAAACTCTTTTGAGGTTAAAGGTCTATTATCTTTCGCACAAGGCAGTCTAAATCCATAATCAACCAATACTTCTTTTCTAGAAGCATCCCCGTGGCTCATACCTTTAAGCTGAGGCAAT
The DNA here is from genome assembly GCA_045652525.1 of Candidatus Gastranaerophilaceae bacterium. Classification (GTDB taxonomy): domain Bacteria; phylum Cyanobacteriota; class Vampirovibrionia; order Gastranaerophilales; family Gastranaerophilaceae; genus SIG32. The sequence continues at coordinate 10,708 of JAZRUK010000022.1, forward strand.
GTAACGTGAGACTCATCAATAACAGTTAAGAAATCACCTTTAAAATAATCTAACAATGTCGCTGGAGGCGAGCCTGGCGCTCGACGTTCAATAATTCTGGAGTAATTTTCAATTCCTGAACAATATCCCATTTCTTTAATCATCTCCATATCATATTTGACACGCTGTTCAAGCCTTTGAGCCTCTACCAACTTATTTTCATTATTTAATTCAACAAGACGATGCTGTAACTCAGAGCGTATAAGTTCAATAGTTTCTTCCACATTATCATCATAAGAAAGGTAATGCACGGCTGGGTAAATTACAACACTTTCGGGTATTTCAATAATTTCACCTGAAACATTATCAATTCTGACAATTTTTTCAATTTCATCCCCGAAAAAATAAATTCTAGTAACAATCTTTTCGTAAGCTGGCATTATTTCAACAACATCACCTCTTGCTCTAAAAGTTGAACGTTCCAAAACCAAATCGTTACGTTTATATTGAACATTTACCAAATGACGCAATAAATCATCACGCTCAACAGCATCTCCAACTTGTAATTCAACAGAGCCTCTAAAATAATTTTCAGGCAACCCCAAACCATATATACAACTCACAGAAGCAACAATTATAACATCATTACGCTCATTTAAACAACGAGTTGCGTTATGTCTAAGTCTATCAATTTCTTCGTTAATAGATGCTGTTTTTTCGATAAAAGTGTCCGTTCTTGGAATATACGCTTCTGGTTGATAATAATCATAATAACTAATAAAATACTCTACAGCATTATCGGGGAATAATTCCTTAAATTCATTGTATAATTGAGCCGCTAAAGTTTTATTGTGTGCTATTATAAGAGTTGGCTTCTGAATTTTTTCTATAACATTTGCAATAGTAAAGGTCTTGCCCGAACCAGTTATACCAAGTAAAGTTTGAGCATCACAACCATTATTCAAGCCATCAGTTAGAGCATTAATTGCTTTAGGCTGATCACCTGATGGACTATACTTTGAACTTAATTTAAATTCTCTGAATTTCATAACAAAAGTCTAATACAAATTGTAATACATTTCTATACTGAAGCCAAAATCTTAGTAACAAACGCATCTTTTTCATCTTCTGTTAAAATCAAAGCTGCATTTTCAGGTAATGCCAATCGAGCATTTAAATAACTTCTAATTAATTTTTTTTGTTCGATATCAGAAAACTCAAACCAAACAGGAGTATACGCAATTTTGTTTAAAACCATGCACTCTATATCTTCTAACATTTCTAAATCGGCTTGTCGGTGCGAAGGATAAACTGATTTTTTTTCTACTTTTTTTGAACTTTTTTTCTTTTCATCTTTAAAACGATCACTTAGTCCCACGGTACCTCCTACTTAAACAGATTTTCAAATTTTTTAACTAAATTGTCTCTATAAATTCTATCAGTAAGTTTCAAAGCAAAGTCTCTGTAACTTAGAGAAATATTAGAATCAGGATTTGACTCACAAACAGGAATTCCTTTATTTATAGCAGACATCATTGTAAAATAATTATTTGGAAACTTCCAATAAATCTTACGTTCCAAAACATTTTCAATATCTTTTATCCCGACTTCATCATTTTCCATATACCTATTCAAAAGTAGTTGAATTCTATCAGCATCAAAACCTAATTTACCAAATAATTCCAAACATCTTTGTGCATTTCTAAGAGCAGGTAAATTAGCAATAGTAACTAAGAAAACCAAATCGGATTCTGTAAGTGCTGCAATATTTTTAGCATCAAAACTTGACTCTAGATCTACAACAATATAAGAAAAAGTATCTCTTAAAATATTAAATAATTTTGTAATTTGTTTTGGTGAAATATTGTCTGCTTGTTTAAAATACGGCGGATCTGCTAATACATACAATGAAGACTGGTTATATTTTTCTAAAGTACTTAACAAAAAATCTTCATTAATTTTATCTAAATTTTGAAGCATATAAGAGATATTAAAAGAAGGTTTGATATCCATAAATGTGGTAATATCACCAAGTTGAAAGTTTAAATCAATTAACGCAACTTTTTCTTTGGTAACATTAGCTAATTCTAGTGCCAAATTAGAGGCAATCGAAGTTTTACCAATTCCACCCTTATTTGAAAACACAGAAAATATTTTACACTTTGATTTTTTTTGAATAGGAGTTGAAAAAGCATCTTTCATTTTATTTAATGCTTCTAAAAATTCAGTTTTTATCAAAGGTAATGCAACAAATTCTTTTGAACCAGCTCGCATAACCTTAACAATCAAATCAACAGAAGGATTATCAGAAAGCACCAAAACTTTACAGTTATAAAAGTCAGTAGTAACTTTTAAAATAAAATTCAGCTTAGAATCAGCATTCTCTGACAAATCAACAATAAGAATAGATTTTTCAAGCTCAGCCAACCTATTATATATTTCAGAATAATCAACTCTGGTTTCCTCAATATAAAAAGAATCAAACTCTTCTAAATACATCTTTAAGAGAGCTTGCGTTTGAATATCATCTGATAAAATAATAGTTGAAACCTTATTCTGCATACAGGTATTTTAGCATATTTTATCAAATAAGTAAAGAAAATTGGAGTCGAAATAAATCGACTCCTAACCATCCTGGGGGGATGTTATAAAACTTTTCTTTCTAATTTTTCTAAACGTTCTCTCAATTCAACATTTTCTTGTTTTAATTTTTTAATTTCTGAATCATACATATTGAATTGTACACGAATATTTTTAACTTCTTGGATAAGACTTTGCACAAAAGCATCTAATTGTTTAACAGCATTAACAACTGCATAGAACATATCTTCCATACGGATTTTCAAAAATCCATTGGCATCTTTTGTAACTGCAGCAGGGAATGTTTTCTGTAAATCCTGAGCAATCACACCAACTCTAGAAGTTTTTGTACCATCATTTTTGAATGTAAAATCAAACACCTTGAGTTCACGCACCTTTTCCAATCCTGACTTGTTTTCTCCTTTGATATTTTTCAAACGTTTATCAGAGTGTATAGTCGTCCACAATGGACCTAAATCATTTTGATGTCCATTGACTGATAAATATTTATTCCCATCAATAAGTATTGTCCCAAAAGCGTCACGATATAAATTATAATTTTTTAAAGCATAAGCGGGTTGATAAGTATTATAGCCATTGGTATAACTTAACACAGCAGTCCTATCAACAACCAAGTGTCCAGGAATATAAACCAAAGTATCTTTATCACCTAAATAAATAACTTTACTTGTATCAGATGTCGTACCAGAAGATGGTCCTGAATTAGCACCAATACATGTCTTATTTGAGCCTTTTACATTAGCACAAGCATTATGACCAATAGCTATATTTGATTCGCCACCAACAGTATCACTACTTGTTTGGTCCCAAGAAAATGCGAACGCACAAAATGTAACACCCTCATTAATCGCACCACTTTCTGCCATGTTTCTATATGTAGCACATTGAGTACGAGTAACATTATAATATGTTTTATGTCTGCTAACGCAAGCTGTTGCACCTGTATTCCCAGTCTTGTATACACTACAAGTTCCCGTCGCAGTAGATGTTGCTGCAACTGATCCGGCTAGAGATTTCAAAGCATTAGCTCCAATTGCAATATTATAATTCCCTGTTGTGTTACTACTCAATGCTGAAGATCCGATTGCAATGTTATAATTACCAGATGTGTTCGCAGATGCTGCACTTTGCCCAATTGCAATATTTTCACTACCAGAAAATGACGCTGCAGCAAGAGGACTAGCACCTATCGCTATATTATTATCCCCACTTGACCCATTGGTCAAAGCAGCATTACCAATACCTATATTATTTAAGCCTGAAGAAGTAGCACTACCTCCCATACTCAAATGACCAATTCCTACGTTATTAGAACCTGTTACATAGTAAGAGGTATCTTGACCTATGCCTATATTATTGGTAGTTCCAGTACCAGAATACAAAGCATTATTACCAATTGCAACATTACTTGAACCTGTCGTATTATTTTTCAATGCACCATGTCCATATGCACTATTTGAATTACCCGTAGTATTTGAAGACAATGCATAAGTTCCAAATGCACTGTTATTAGAACCATATGTATTTGAACGCAAAGTTTCAGAACCAAAAGCACTGTTATCTGAACCACTTGTATTTGCTTCCATTGAGGCTGTTCCAAATGCTGTATTTCGAGAACCTGAAGTAACATTTTTTAATGCTGACAAACCAAAAGCGGTATTTGCCTCTCCAGACGGTGATGTACTATAAGGCCCTCCAAAGCGGAAATTACCTAACAATTGTGAACCTGCCTCATGATTTATCTTTAAGTTGGTGTAAAATGAACCGTCATCGTTAGTTGTTTTAAATGTGATTGGA
>JAZRUK010000023.1:0-62127 GCA_045652525.1 Candidatus Gastranaerophilaceae bacterium
AATTGGTAATATAAATTTTTCATAAGCCTCCGATAATGCACCATAAGTTGAATGATAAATATCATCATCTTTGGGACTATATAAGCCTACTGAACCGTCATTAGTAAAATATGGATAAAATTCATACATACTACTATTATATTAACATCAATTAATAAGGACAAATTCGTTAAAAATCTTAGTATTTTTTTATGTTTTTGGTATAATAATGGTATTGAAATGAGGAATTTATGAAAGTAAGTGTAAAAGTGCCCGCAACAACGGCCAATTTAGGGCCAGGCTTTGATTGTATGGGAATGGCACTACCCCTATATAACACTATCACAATAGAAGAAACAGTTTTACCAGGTACAGGAGTCGAAATAAATATTATTTCAGAGAATGAAACTGTAGACGAGTTATCTATTGAGCATATGGAACTTAACGAAAATAGCTTGATTTACAAGGCTGTAGAGCTATTATACAATTCAATTGGACAAACACCAAGTGAGCTTAAAATAAACATTCATACTGGAATACCAATAGCGAGAGGTCTTGGTAGTAGTGCGTCTGTTATTGTTGGTGGTTTGATTGCAGCTAATGAATTATTGGGCCGTCCTGCAGATGAAGCAGCTTTGTTATCTATAGCAACAGAAGTTGAAGGTCATCCAGATAATATTGTACCAGCATTTACAGGTGGATTGGTGTTAGCTTCACAAGAAGATGATTGTGCTGTTGTATACCGTAAATTACCTTGGCCAGAAGATTGGACATTAACTCTTTGTATTCCTGAATACGAGCTGTCTACTGAAATTTCACGATCTGTATTACCAGCAGAAGTTCCTATGAGTGATGCTGTATTTAACGCAAAACGCTTAGCTATGCTTGTAGAGGCGGTTAATACAAAAGATTCTGAATTAATGAAACTTGCATTGCAAGATAAGTTGCATCAGCCATATCGTATGAAACTAGTGCCTGGTTTGGAAAAAATTTCTGAAAATCTTCGTCATGAAGAAAATGTATTAGGCTGTGTTTTAAGTGGTGCTGGGCCTACTATATTAATCATTTCCCACAAAAATGGGTTAGATAGAATCCATTCAATTGTTAAAGAGACATGGGCTGATTTAAATATTAAAGCTGAAATTAAGACGGTTAATATCGAAAATCTCGGTGCTCAGGTAATCTCAAACGAAGAATAATCAATAAAAAAGCCCTCTACTCATTGAGGGCTTTTTGTATAACCTTTTATTTATTAACCTTGACCTGTGTATTGCGGAGTTAATGTTTTTACACCTGCTTTTTCCATTTCTTTGCAAGCTTCGTAATCTGCTTGAGCAATTTGGATTTGTGATTCTAATGAGTCTTTTTCTAATTGTAAATCTTCTTCCAAATCTTTTAATGGTTGAAGCATCATTTCTTTTTGGCTTTCGATGTATGTTTCCGTTATTGTATTTTGCATTTGCAACGCTGCTTGCATTTGTTGTTGACGTGCAGCATTTTCAGTTGCGAATCCTTGCATTGCTTGATAGTATCTATTCATTTTTTCTTTATCATCACAAGCAAGTAATTCTTCCATACTGCCAAAGCCTGCAACTTCAAGTGCACCATTAGCCATAGATTGTTGGAATTGCAACATAAAGTTTGAAGAGAATAAGGACATTTGGTTTTTCATGTTCTTTTCCATAGTGGTGAAATATTTTTCCATATCGGCAACTTGACGAGTCGCACGTCTCATTTGAGACTGAACGTTCATCATACGAGCTTGAAGCGCTCTAACGCGCTTGCCAGCCATTAATTTACCGTATGCACCTAATAGGAAACCCATGTTTCGTCCTCGTTTTAGTCCTCGTAAATATATAAAGTATATATTGTCGTGATAATTGCCTTTTTTACTATATTTATGTTAACATTTCTTTACAATTATTTTCTAGTATAACTGGATATCCTCTATATGCTTGCATTTTGCTTAAAATTAATATAAAATTAAAACATTAATTGGGAGAGATATCATGTTAAAAATTTTCGATAATTCAAAGAATTTAATTTTTGTTATTTTAGCTATTATTTTGTTATTTTTTATACCTAAAATTATAGGGATATTACTTTTATTTTTTGCGGCTTATGTTATAGCAGCTGCTTTGAATCCATCAGTAAATAAGTTACAAAAAAAGATGAATAGAGGGCTTGCAACATCAGTTGTTATTTTTACAAGTATTTTTACTGTTGTAGCATTATTTGTACCTATAATTGTAATCGCATTTAAGGAAATTAAAACTTTTGTTACTATTTTGCCACAAAAGGTTGAATTAATAACAAGTTTTTTACTGTCAAAAACAATTAATGGACAAAATCTTTCAGAATTGATTAATTTAAATTCCATTATGGAATCTTCTCCTGATTTAGCTCACAATGTGTTTAGTCATTCACTAAATATTACTATGGGCGCGGCTGAGCTATGTGTGTTGGCATTTGCAATTATTATGATTGTCTTTTACATTTTATTAGATAAAACATACCTAAGAACAAAATTTTTAGAATTTTTCCCACCAAATTTGAAAGAAAAAGCTAGTTCTATTCTCACATCTATTACTTTCAAAGTAGGTAGTTACGTCAGAGCTCAAATTTTGTCAATGATAGCCGTTGGTGTTTTAGTGACAATATTTATGATGCTACTTGGAGTTGAATATTCATTATTATTAGGTTTAATTTCTGGCATTTTAGACATTATCCCAATTTTAGGTCCAACTATATCTATAGCAATCATAGTACTAGTTGCAGCGCCTCTAGGATGGGTAAAAATCCTACTTGCAGTACTGGCGTTTTTATTAGTTCAACAAATTTCAAATTATATGGTAAGACCGTTTTTATTTGGAAAGTTTATGGCATTACACCCATTAATGGTATTTTTTGCTTTATTTGTTGCGCAGCAATTCCTTGGGATTTGGGGTGTTATTCTTTCGCCAGCAATTGCAGCAACAATTTGTGTTTTAATAGATGAATTATACCTAATTCCAATCAACAGAGGTAAAGAGCTTGAAGAATAACGATATTTATCTATATGACCATAATATCTATAAAAATGCCGATTTTAATGTGTGGATGGCATTTCCTGGGCCTGAATCGTTCGCACTTTCATCATTGGGTTTTTTATGGATGTATAAATCGATAGATGAATGCGACGACATAAATGTAGAGATGATTTTTCAAGATACAAAGAAAACTATTATTCATAAGAATGCTTTACACATGTTAGGTTTTTCGTTTACATTTGATATGGATTTTTATAATATTTTCAGTATTTTAGAGCAGTATGGATTTGCAATTAAATCCTCCGATCGTGATGAGAATACACCTTTAATTTTTGTTGGTGGCCCTGTTGTTACAGCAAATCCAATGCCTTATAGCGATGTCTTTGATTTCTTTATTATTGGTGATGGTGAAGATTTGAATTTAAAAGCTATACAAATATGCAAAGAAAATAGAGATAAACCTAAAAAAGAAATCTTAAAAATATTATCAAATGTAGAAGGTATTTATGTACCCTCTATTTCTCAAAATAAGGTAACAAAAACGACCAAAAAGCTTTCTGAATGCATTTATACACCAATAATAAGTAACAAAGCATTTTTTAAAAATACTTTTATAGTTGAAGTTGAACGAGGATGTGCTAATAGGTGTGGTTTTTGTCTTGCTTCGTATTTGAATTTACCTATTAGATTTGTAGAATATGATGAAATTATAAGCACAATTGAGCTAGGTTTAAAGCATACAAATAAAATTGCGCTACTAGGTGCGCAAATAACTGCACATCCGCGATTTAAGGATATTTGTAAATATATTCACGACAAAATAAAAAACGGGCAAAATATAAATATGAGCATTTCTTCAATGCGCGTTGATGCTTTTTGTCCTGAAATTGTTCAAACTCTAGTTGCAGCAGGGCAAAAAAATGCAACTCTTGCTATTGAAGCTGGTAGTGAAAGATTGCGCAAAGTTATTAATAAAAACCTTTCAGAGGAACAAATTTTTAATGCTATAAAAATAGCTAAGGATAATGGCTTAAAAGGTTTTAAATTTTATGGGATGATTGGTTTACCGACTGAAACTCAAGAAGACCTAGATGAGCTAATTTTGCTTGCTAAACGTATTAAAAAGGAATACAAAGGATTTGACATATCATTTGGTTTTTCAAGTTTCGTTCCAAAACCAAATACGCCATTTCAATGGTTCGGACGTGAAAGCACAAAAATGCTTGAGAAAAAGGCTGAATATCTAAAAAAAGAATTACACAAACTTGGTATTAAAGCACAATTTGCAAGCGTTAAATGGGATTATTATCAGGCAGTTCTTTCTCGAGGTGATAGTACATTTACTGATTATTTATTGGACGTTTATAATAACCGAGCATCTATTGGTGCTTTCAAATCTGCAGCTAAAAAATGCAAATTAGATACTGATTATTTCGCTCTACGTAACTATGAATATAGCCAAAACTTACCGTGGGATATAATCGATATCAAACCTGGTAAAGAATTTTTAATAAAAGAAAGCAAAAGATTAATTAATCCTTAGATAACAGGTGTATAGTCTGAGTATACTAAACTACTCCAATTTTCATAATAACTGATTTGAGTTGCACTACCAGTTTTTATGAATACTTTTGCTATTTTATCACTTGGCATACCTAAAGCATCACAAATTGCAGCTTGAATAACTTCAGGATAAGTAACAACAATTATTCTATTTCCTATATTGCTTTCAACAAGTTCATTAATTGTTTTTTTAGTATGCTTAATAAAATCGTCAATACTTTCAGCTTCCAAATCCTCGTCGTATTCAGCAGAATTAAACCATTTTTCTAGCAAATTAGGATATTTGGATTCTATTTGTTCTAATGTTAAACCATTCAACTTACCACATTTACGAGGTTTTAAATCGTCAATAATAACGTAGTCTTGCTTATACTGCTTGGAAATCATATTGGCAGTTTGAATAGTTCTTGCTGCAGGTGATGTATAGATAACATCATTTTTAACTCCACGTCGCTTCAAAAATTCGCAAATTCGTTCAACCTCTTCTTGCCCTAAATCACTGAGCTGAGGATAGTTTTCAACCTCGGACAATCTGTGTTCTTCTGTAAATATGGTTGCGCCGTGGCATATAAAAGTTATTTTACATTTTCTGCTAAAATACATAGTTACCTCTTTATTTTTCTTAATTATAACATAGTTTTAAATAAATTTGTAGTACAATTGCAGTATATAAAGGAGAAAAACATGAAGGGAACAGCTTTTAAATTTGGAGATGATATTTCTACAGACCATATTGCACCTGGTCGTTTATACCACTTACGTTCAAATTTGCCAGAATTTGCAAAACACGTTTTAGAAGATGCTGATGAAACATTTGCTTCAAGTATGAAAAAAGGTGATTTTGTAGTAGCTGGAAATAACTTTGGGCTTGGGTCTTCAAGAGAACACGCACCTCTTATAATGAAAATAGCAGGTGTAGGTGCTGTTTTTGCAAAATCTTTTGCTCGTATTTTCTATAGAAATGCTATCAATATTGGACTATTGGCTATTGAATGCGATACAGATTCTATTGATGCTGGTGATGAATTAGAGCTTGATATAGAACAAGGTATTATAACCAATTTAACAAATGGAACAATAATTCAAATAGAACCAATACCACCTGTTATGATTAAATTGTTAAATGATGGTGGTTTAGTCGAACATATTAAGAAAAATGGCGACTTCGATTTGGTTTAGATTGACATTTTGTTATGCTTGTAGTTGAATGAGAATACACTCAGTCGAAGTTTTGTGCTGAAATTTCTACAGAGTGGGCAAGCAAGAACGTAAAGGTTTATCCCGTAGTTCAGTTATAGCCGGAATGCGTAAGGGTTTCAGGATATAATCTTGCCAAAGTAGTTACTAAAATAAAGGAGAAAAAAATGCCTACAATTAACCAGCTTGTTCGTCAAGAACGCAAAAAGCTAACAGACAAAACAAAATCTCCTGCTTTGATGGATTGTCCTCAAAGACGTGGAGTTTGTACTAGGGTTTATACAACAACCCCTAAAAAACCAAACTCAGCACTTAGAAAAGTTGCCAGAGTTAGATTAACAAACGGATTTGAAGTTACTTCATACATCCCAGGTATTGGTCACAACCTTCAAGAACACAGTGTTGTTCTTATCAGAGGTGGCAGGGTAAAAGACCTTCCAGGTGTTCGTTACCACATCGTTAGAGGTACTTTAGATACTGCTGGTGTTGCAAACCGTGCACAAAGCAGATCAAAATATGGTGCTAAGAAAAATGCTAAAGGAGGTAAGAAATAATGTCTAGACGTTCTAAACCAGCTAAAAGAATACCTTTAGCAGATCCAGTATACAACAGTGTTGATATTTCTAAATTTATCAACAGAATCATGAGACGTGGTAAAAAATCTTTAGCTGAAAAGATTTTCTACGCTACAATGGTTAAAATTGAAGAAAGAACTAACGAAAAAGCAATGGAAATTTTCCAAAAAGCTTTAACAAATGCAACTCCATTATTGGAAGTTAAAGCTAGACGTATCGGTGGTTCTACTTACCAAGTACCTTTGGAAGTAAAAGCTGACAGAGGATTTGCTCTTGCTTCATCTTGGTTGATTGAATCAGCTAAGAAAAGAAATGGCAAATCATTCATCGATAAATTAACTAATGAATTAATCGATGCTTCAAATGGTGTTGGTTCTGCATGTAAAAAACGTGAAGACACCCACAAAATGGCTGAAGCTAACAAAGCTTTTGCTCACTACAGATACTAATTTAGGTATTCAATATAAAAAGCGACTCTTTTTAAGGGTCGCTTTTTTTGTAACAAATAAGTAATAAATTGGCATATTTTCTTATTATACGTTTTAAAACAATATGCAAATCAAATATTTAAATAATGATCAACTTAATTTTCAAGCTAATCTAAAACTTACTCCATTTGCTAAAGAGGTTATTTTAGGCTTGTCAACGAAACATCAAGCTCGATTCATAGAAGCTCAAAAAAGACTTAATTCCCTTGAATTTAATGATGAATTATTATTGTCTAGGCGAGTTACTAGAGAAGGGAAAATAATTCCTATAATAACTAATCTAAAAACTGGTGCTGTTGTTGCAGATCTGGAAAACCCTATTAGAAGATTTGGTGCTGCCGCAATTGATTTATTAGAACAAATTGCAGCTTTAAAACCTAAAAGTAAACGTGTTTTCAGTAAAAATATTGTTGTAATAAACGAGACAACAGATAATGTGCTAAAAAATACCAAGCCTTTACAAATACATCCTACTGAATTTCAAAAATTAAAATCCATCGATATATCTGAAGATTTACAATTATCATTAAATAAACTAGAGAGAAAATTCCCTGACAAAGAAATGATTTTTTTCTTAAAAAATGACCAGAAACTATTTATTCAGCAATACGATGAAGGATATATTTACTACCTATCAGACAAAAATAATATTCCTACTGGTCAATATTTCACAGCAACATATACTCAAGAAGGCTTCAAATTGAATTACAATAATACAACAATGAGCGAAGAAAAAGTTATTAAAATTTTTGACAGATATACTATAAAAGCCTTAGAACGCCTTTCTAAATAATACTAAAATGAATTTCGTACGTAATCGATTATGTCATTTGATTCATACATTTTTATTTCATTTTCTCTGTCATAAAGAAACGGAACTTGCTCTTTACCACCTATTTTTATTAATTCATTCTTAAAAAGTGGATTTGAAATATCATTTTTAATATATTCAACACAATTATCCCTAAAAAAAGTCATTACTTTTTGACAAAAAGGACAAGTTTCTAAAACATATAATTCTAGCATAATTACCTCCTGTACAGTATTATAATCATTTTAATAACTAAATAAATTAGCCTGTAGAATAATGGTTTGCATAAGATAATTTTTTATACTAAAATTTAGTTATGAAAAATATCTTGGTAGTTTTCGGGACAAGACCTGAAGTAATAAAGTTAGCACCTGTAATAATAGAGCTTAGAAAACATCCTGAGCGTTATAATGTAATTGTTTGCAACACAGAGCAACAAAAAGAGCTTTCAAATCAAACTCTTGATTATTTTGGTTTAAAAGCTGACATAAGCCTTGATTGTATGCGCGAAAATCAATCTCTAGCAGAAGTCCAAGCAAGAATACTTACAGGGCTTGATAAGGTGTTTAATTCTAATAACATCGATGCCACAATTGTTCAAGGTGATACGATGACAGTTTTGTGCGGTGCGTTAGCTAGTTATTACAGGAAAATACCAGTATTTCATGTTGAAGCCGGACTTCGTTCATATGACATCTATGAACCATTTCCTGAGGAAGTTATGCGTCAAATGGCATCACGTGTAACCGACTTAAATTTTGCGCCGACGGAAAAGAATAAACAAGCTCTTATTAGAGAAAATATTTCTGAAACAAAAATTTTTGTTACAGGCAATACAGTTATAGACGCGTTATTTTGTCTTTCAGAAGACGTTATAAGCAAAGCAGATGAATTTTTTAAAGCAAATGATATTGAGATTAATGATGATTTAGTATTAATAACAGCACACAGACGTGAAAATCATGGCGAAAGAATTGATCGAATAATTGATGCAATTGAATACCTTGCTATAAAGTATTCTGAACATACTTTTGTTATTCCTGTGCATCCTAACCCTAATGTACACGATAAAATCTATTCACGCTTAAGTAAATACCCTCAGATCAAACTTTTAAAACCTCTTGATTATCCATATTTAGTTTATTTGATGAAAAATGCTAAACTTATATTGACAGATTCAGGCGGCATACAAGAAGAAGCACCTTCTTTTGGGTGTCCAACCTTAGTTATGAGATATGAAACAGAGCGTCAAGAAGGTATTGATGCAGGTGTTTCAGTTTTAGTTGGCGCAGATTACACTAAAATTGTCAACTATAGCGAATATATCCTTTCTAAAACTAAATCAGAAACAAGATTACAGGTGCAAAACCCTTATGGAAACGGAAAATCCTCTCAAATAATTGAAAGGATTATCCATAATTATTTTAATTAAACTGTTAAATTTTATCTTCTTGCTAACTCTTTGTAATTTCTACGAGATCTAGGCATTACGTTGGTTGCATAGATATTCTTAATCTTACAATTAATGTTTGGTTTACTAGCAAGCTCACGTTGGAAGTTTCTATATAATTCAACTTCTCGATCTTTAATATCTTTTTTAATTACAATAGAGTTTTCGTAGTCTGTTATAGCTTTAGCAGATCTAGCTAACATAACTAAAATACCTAATACAACTACACTCCAAAGCACTTTTTCTACAGGGAAACGCTCACTTAAAATAGTTGGTGTTGTATTTCCTATTTGTGCCATAACAGTTGCTTTAGAAATATCTTTAGCCTGAATATAAACTTTTAATTCATTGTCAGCAACATTTTCTATAACCAGACTATTAACGTCAGTAGTGCTTTTGTAAATAGCATTAACCGCTTTAGAAGTCGTTATACCTTTAACATTTAAAATAAGATTATCACTGCCTTTAGCTTTTTTGGCTACTTCAGGCAAGCTATCAGTTTTTAAAACAATATTGTAACCATCATCAGTACCTTCTAACACAATAGTATGCAAAAAGTTATCTGATGCGTTAGCTGTTAAGCCGATAAATAAAAATGTAAATAATAAAATTAATCTTTTCAAATTAGTCCCCTAATCTTCCTACCCATTTATATATTAAATGCATGCTTTAAATCTCACATCAATCTATGGGTTTATTTTAAAATCGTTGCACAGATTGAAATAAAGTGATATTATGATTAAGCAATAATGTTTCTGCGTTAATTGCATATAACAAAGAAGCTAGGCAAGATCCTTATTCTAATCAGATTGTTAATATTACTGGTAGTTCTAACGGTAAAAAAGGTTCTGTTTCTCTTGGTACCACTGCTCTTGCTATTCTTTATGATACTAATGGGTTTAAATCGCCTAATAAGAGTGCTAAAGATTTACGCTCAATAAACGTAAAAAAACTTGGTAGTTCTTGCTTTGCAGAAGCTAATGGTGTTTGTATTTTCATGCAACCATTTACTCCAACCCCTGTAAATATTGAAGAGTGTCAACAGTTAATAACAGAAGGCTATGGAATAGCGGCATGTAGATACGTTAACAATGATTACTGGGCTGGTGCGGTAAAAGCTTGTGGTGGAGTGGATAAAATGGCAAATATGTCACAGATAGCCCAAATTGCTGATTACATATATGGAAAAAATATTGGAGCTTATGATGAAGCCTATAATTTAACTTTTGATCCAGCTAAAGCTACTGAATTGGGACTTCCTTCACCTAACTTCCATTTATTGTCTAGTGAAGAAACTAACAACAGTTACGACGCACATAGCCGCTTGTTTGCACGAGATTATTCTAGTAGGGCAGGTTTCGACCGCTCAAATAACTTTAATCTTAGCAATCCTTTAGTAATTTGTATTGGAGAATAAATTTATTATTAACAAATGTAACAAAAAATACCCATGTTGAAATTGGGTATTTTTTTTATCCTTTATATAAATGTAAACACGAGCGAGGAGTTAAGATGATTACTTTATCACAACCATCAAATTCAGAAAGAGCCAGAGCACACGAATCACAACGACCAACTGGTGTTGTCGAAACCGCAGGTTCTTTAGCCATGTTATTTGAGAATGGACTTATGACAATGGGACAATATGATGAGTTTATTACGAATAACCCGTTTGCAGTTGATTATAGCATGTATTCAACTTTTGATGGTGGTGCTGATATCGCTTACGGCGGATTTTTAAGTGACTTCTCTAACGCAGTTTCCACTCTAGGAGATATGGGTGGATTTGTTTCGGCCGGATTCTCTGGTGATTCTTGTGGCGGTGGTTCTTGCGGAGGATTTACTTCATTTTGTTAATAAGAAAATAAAGAAAATACATTAAAGAGCGGTTTTCAAATCCGCTCTTTTTTCTTTTAATATAATAATGAATAAAAAATACTACGTATATATTCTTTTAACCGAAAGAAACACTTATTACTGTGGATACACTGATGATGTTGAAAGACGTTATAAAGCACATTTAGATGGTACAGGTGCAAAATATACCCGTGCGAATAAACCTGTAAAGTTACTCTGGTCAAAAGAATTTGATAGTAAGTCCGATGCTATGCGAGAAGAAATTAGAATTAAAAAACTTAGCCGGTCTGAAAAAGAAAAATTAATTCTCCAATAAAGGCATAATTCTCTCACAGGCTTTTTTATCAGCCAGTAAAAATTTATTATTAATCAGTTCCTCTTTCATATCAGATATTGCTTCAAAATATTTATGATATTTTGCGGAAGTCCCCTGTCCATATAATCTTTTAGCTTTAACATAAGCCAGACATTCTTTACGATTTTGATTCCCTTGTTTGTAAAAGAATTCAAACGCTTCAAAACGTTCTTTAAATTTTTCTTCTGCTGATCTATTAGATAAAACATTAGAAAATGTTGCAGTTCTTATTTTTCTATCCCACTCATAACAAATATTGTTAATATAACAAAATTTATCAGCATAAGAAAGAATATATGGAGTCCAGGAAACGTCCTCATATGCTAATAATCCGAATGGATGTGACTTTACTAACTCAGCTTTATACAGCTTGTTCCATACTCCGATATTATTATATCCGTCAGAGAAAACTAAGCGTAAATAATCTTCAATATCGTGCGCTACATTAACTTTAAAAGGTAATCTATGACGTACGACATATTTATCGTTGTCGATTCTATATAGCGGGGCAACCGCTATATCAGAATCCGTTGATGTAATTGCATCATATAGCTCTCTAAAACCATTTGGACGAATCATATCATCATTATCCATAAAAGCAATATATTTACCGTGAGCAAATTCTATTCCGACATTTCTAGTATGAGCAACTCCACCATTTTTTTTGAAAATAGTTTTCACGTAATCAGGATATTTTTCTGAATACCAAGATAGGACATCTCTCGTGTTATCCTTAGATTCGTCATCAACTATTACCAATTCAACAGCATCTAATGTTGAGCCTAATACTGTAGCAATTGTTCGTGAAATATAATCTTGTGAATTATATGCTGGAATAATTACAGACAACTTATAATCTGTTGGTTTTGACTGTGATAATCTATATGAGAGGCAAGAAACATTATCAGATTCACAAGTATAAATTATCTCATCATAATACTTTTTATAACCTTTAATTTTGTAGTTAGCAACTACAAAATCTAACAAAGCAACATGCGCTAATCCATCTTCAATTTTTTCTACTAAAATATCATCACGATAAATTTCATACCCATCAACATCACCGTCAAAATACCAAGATAAAGAAAGTTTATTGCCATAGGCCTCATTAATCATTAAATTAATGTTGGATGTTTTATACACATTAACCTTGCACTTTGCAGATAGTCCAGTAAATTCTCTCTGACCAGATTTCAAAATATACGGTTTAACTTTAAATTCAGCAGTTTCACCAGCGAAAATATTTTCTACATATGCATTTTCATAAGATGAGGTTTGAAACGCACAAAATTCACCATTTAATTCCTTTTTAAATATTCTATAGCCATCAATATTGTTTACCTTATTCCAATATAAAAATACTTTTTCTTCTTGATTAATAGCAAATAACTCTAAATCATCAATTGATATAGGTATTAAATCAGAAGTCGTTATCAATTCAGCATCGTTATAAGCTTCTACCACGAATTGGGAAATTCCACAAGGCAACATTTTTGCAAGATATTCATTGTATTTAGTTTCGCCAATGAATTCACCATTTTGATATACCTTATAAAGATTAGCATTCAAAATAGGTTTCCAAAGAATTCTAGCTGAAGATTTTGAAATATTAACCAATGTTTCAAATTTATCAACAAAAACATCATTTTTTAGAGAAAATTTTGTCTCGCCAAAAACATATTCTCTTTTATCGTTAAGTAGTTTATAAGGTTTTAGCTTAAGCTCAGCACCTAACATGCCAAATAAGGATACTTTATTATCTAAAACCTCTTTAAAAGAGGTATAAAGGTGATCACCAGTTTTTTGATAAATCTTGTAACCATCTGCTTCAGGAACTTTATCCCAGGTAATATGGACTTCATTTTCGTAATAAACACAAATAATCATGGTTTAATTATATACCTTTTTTTAAATTACGTAAAGTTTTAGTAAAGATTTTGACATATGCATAATCTTGTAGTTCAATTAATATAAGACTTGGTAGGAATACATGTACATAAAACAGTTAGAAATTGACAATTTCAAATCATTTGCTAATAAATCAGAAATCCCACTGTTAAAAGGTTTTACTACAATTTCAGGTCCAAACGGATCCGGCAAAAGTAACATAATAGACAGTGTATTGTTTGCGCTTGGCCTTGCAAATGCAGGAGAGCTTCGTGCGGAAAATTTGTCGCATTTTATCTCAACATACACTAAGCGTAATGATGCTATGGTTAAAGTTACATTTGGTGATATGGAAGGTGGCCAAGACCTAACTATAGCTAGAAGAATTCGCAAGTCTACACAAGGTTATGCAAGTACATATTACCTAAATGATAGTGTTACTACTTTGTCTAATATACATACAGTCTTAGAAAAATATAACGTAACCCCAAACAGCTATAACGTTATGATGCAAGGTGATGTCATGGGAATTACAAATTGTACCCCTAAACAACGCCGCAAAATTATTGATGAAATTGCTGGAATTGCTGATTTTGACAGAAGAATAGATCAAGCTACAAATGAATTATCAACTGTGGAACAACGTGTACAAAATTCTTCACTTATTTTAGGAGAAGTTGATACTCGCCTAGAACAGTTGAAAGAAGAACGTGAAGTTGCACTTAAATATCAAAAATTAAAAGAAGAAAAAAATGCCCTTGAAGGACAAATTAATACCGTCCGCTTCTTTGATATTAAAAGAAATCTTGAAAAGGCGCATGAAAATATTCTAGAGTTTACTAAAAAGAAAAAAGAAGAAGAAGTTAAAAGTAAAGATTTAGACGAAAGATTAAATCTTATAAAACAAAAATATCAAGAAATTTCTGAAAAGCTTAAGGAAGAAGGAGAACAACAGCAAATCAACCTTAAAAAGCAAGAAGAAGAAGTTAAAGGCGAAATCGATCGCAAGAATAATGCAACTATCTACGCTGATAAACAAATTCACGATGGTTTGCGTTCAATTGAGAATGCTAAAAATGGTATAGAAACATATAACCAAAAAATAAAAGATTTTGAATTAAAAATTAAACTTAAAAATGATGAAATCAAAATCATTGAATCGAACATCTCTGAAAAGAATGCAGAATTAAAGAAGATTTTGGAAGATATGACTGGGTTAAATGCTACTGCAGATCAACATATTGAACGCAGAAATACTTTAAGAAAAGAATTAGAAAATCTTCAAGATAGCGAAAATGCACTTATCAAAGATCGTTTACCATTAGAAAATGAATTAAATACACTGCAAAAAGAACTTCAAATTGCAAAAGATAAATTGTCTGAATTAGAAGACATGAAGAAAAACTTCAGTGAAAATCAATCTTTGAAACAGACACTCGTTACGCAATTAGAAAAAGAATTACAGGATTTCAAGATAATTCAGCAAAATGCTTTACATGACCTAGACACAACAAAGAATGAAATTAATGATTTAAATTACAATATTCAAATGGCATATAGAAAAATTTCATCTATGGAAGCAAAAAAACAAGCTTTTGAGGATGCAAATTTTGGTCGTGCAATTGACACCATAATGGGTGCTAAACTTAAAGGGCTACATGCACCATTAGTAAAACTAGGAACTGTCGATAAAGAGTATTCAACGGCTTTAGAAGTTGCTTTTGGTGGCAGAATGGCTCACGTTGTTGTTGATGATGAACACGTGGCATCAGTTGCTATTGAATTATTAAAATCATCTAACGCAGGTAGAGCAACATTTATTCCTTTGAATAAAGTTCAAAAAGCCCCTACAAAACTACAATTACCAAAAGACAAAGGGGTAATTGATTTTGCAATCAATCTTGTTGACTTCGATGACGTGTATTTAAATGCATTTTTCTATGCCGTTGGAGATACGTTAGTAGTAGAAGATATGGAATGTGCTAAAAAATTAATTGGCAAATACCGTATGGTAACACTACAAGGAGAACTTTTTGAAAAATCAGGTTCTATAACAGGTGGTGCAGTACGTAAAACTGGTTTGAGTTTTAGTCAAAACGATGATGCTGAATTAGAAAATTATAAAATCAGACTTAAAGATATGGAAGAAAAATTAGTATCTTTAGAAAAGAAAAAAGCTGATTTAGAAAAGAAATTAGATACTGTGCGTACTAATTATTCTGATTCAATGACTGAATACAGTAAATCAAAAGTTGAATTGGATAGTATGAACAAAAATTATGATGCAAGCGAAAACATTTTAAAGGAAAAAGCTGAATTCATCAAAATAACTTCGCCTAAAATTGAAGATTTAAATAAAAAACTGGACAAAATGGAAGAAAAACACATTTTAATTTTAGATAATATTCAAAAAACTCAGGAACAAATTGAAGAAGTAGAAAAGTTAATCAATGATAAAGATTTAAAGGACTTGAAAGAAAAGACTGAAGGCGTAGAGTTTGAAATAAAACGCTTACAAACAAATTTAATGAATGCAAATAATGATATTAACGAACTTAACCGCCAAATTACATTCCATGTTAATCTGATAGAAACCAAAAATGAAGAAATTACTTCTATTGAAAAAAATAATGTTAAATTAGAAGAAGATAAAGTAAAATATAAAGAAGACATTGAAAAATTAAACGAAAAAATTGAAGCTTTAAAAGAAAAAATCGCTGTTATTGAAGAAAAATTAGGCAAACTTCTTCAGCAACGTGATGAAATAAATAACGATTTAATTGAGCTAGAAAAACAAAAACACATCAAAACTTCTGACATTGAACGTATTGCTGAACAAATTGAATCATTCAAGGCACGTAGACGCGAACTTGAACCTCAAATGGATTTAGCACGTGAAGAACTTGAAAAATCTGGTGTTGAAATTAATAAACTTGAACCAGTAAATATTTCTATTGATGAAATCACATCTAAAATCCAACGTTTAGAACGTCGAATGGAAGAATTAGGTGATGTAAATATGCGTGCACTTGCTGCATATGAAGAAGTTCTTGCTCGTCAAGAAGAACTAAAATTACAAATAGAAACTCTATCTAAAGAAAGACGTGAAATTTTAGATAGAATGCAAGGATATGAACAACTTAAAAAAGAAACATTTATGAAAACATATAACAACATAAATGAAAACTTTAAAGAAGTGTTTCATAGACTTTCTGAGGGCGAAGGCGAGTTAGTTCTAGAATTGCCAGATGATCCTCTAGCAGGTGGTTTGGATATGAAAGTAAGTATCCGTGATAAAAAACACCAAAGACTTGGTAGCTTATCAGGTGGTGAAAAATCATTGACTGCATTAGCATTTGTATTTTCAATCCAAAGATATATGCCTGCACCATTCTACGCATTTGATGAAGTTGATGCCAGTCTTGATACTATGAACGTTGAACGTATCGCCCAAATGGTACAGAATCAAGCAAAAGATACGCAATTTATAGTAGTTAGTCACCGCAAACCTATGATAGAATCAGCTAATAGGACAATTGGTGTTACTCAAAAAGAAAAAGGTATCACAAGAGTTACAGGGATTAAATTAAGAGACGAAGAATAATGACAGAACAAGCAGCATTAAATTATGACATTAATAGCGCGAATTTACCCGATTTAGTTCAGGCTAATGAAGACGAAGGTATTGGTATTCTTGTATCAATGGCTAAAGCTGGTAAAATTGATCCTTGGAATGTTGATATTATTGATGTTACAGACAAGTATCTTGCTCATATTTGTGAAATGAAATCGCAAAATTTAAGATTAACTGGTCGTACATTCTTATTTGCGGCTGTATTGTTAAAATTAAAATCTAACGTTTTAGAAGGTAATGATATTCTTCAAATTGGAGAACCAGACTATACTGAAGGTATAGAATATGATGATGACGGATTTATTGTTGAATACCCTGAAGATGAAGAATTTATGCCTTCAAGTAACGTTGTTTCAATTGACGAAGTATTACAACGCCGTACAAGTGTTCGTTTAAATAGAAACCGTGTTGTTACATTGAGAGATTTGATTCGTCAATTAGAATTTTATGAAAAATTAGAGAAAAAACAATCATTACAACAGGCACATGAAAGAGCAAAACGTCGTGTTCAATCTTATTCTAGATTTACACCAGATGATATTATTAATTTGGCTCATGAAGAATATATTGAAGATTGTGTACTTAAACTAAAAGAAAATCTTGCTCAAATTTTTACACGAGAAGAACAGATTGAATTAAAAGAATTAACTTTACTTGGTATGGACAAAATCAGTGCATATATTGCTTTATTGTTTTTAACTGCAGAAACTGATTACGATCTAAAACAAGATGAGTTCTATTCAGATTTATATGTAGTAAGAGGTGAAAATGGAACAGTTGAAGTCTAGAATTGAAGCTGTTTTATTTACAACAGCAAAAGCATTATCTGCAAAAGAAATCGGGGAAATCCTAGAAGTTGAACCAGATACAGCAGAAGAAGCTTTGCTAGAGCTTATAATGGACTATTCTGCTCGCGATGGTGCTTTAGAAATCGATGATGAAAATGGATATATACTTCAGGTTAAAGAAGAATATATGGATATTGTAGAAAAATTATGTCCTGTGGACTTAAAGCCACCAGTTCAAAAAACTTTAACAATAATTGCATTAAAACAACCAATTAGACAAACTACATTAAAGGAAATGCGTGGTTCTACTGCGTATGAACATGTTCAAGAATTATTAGATAAAGGTTTTATTTCTAAAACCAAAGACAAAAATGGCAGAAGTTTTAATTTAAAAACAACACCTAAATTTTCTGAATATTTCAAATTAAAAGGTGATACCAAAGCTTTAGCTAAAATGCTTGATCTGGAGAAAAAAATATCTGATGAAACAGAATAAACATCCTAATTACTTTACTGTTATAGGAATTGCAATTATTATTTTATTATTATCCCTACCTAATATTACTTTTAAATTAGGGAAATATTATTTTGAAAATGGGAAATATGATAAAGCTAAACAGACACTGCAATTTGCTATAAATCTTAAACCTCAGAACAAGGATTATAGATATTATTATGTCAAAACCTTATCGAAATTAAGCCCTAATTATTATGTTCAAAAAGAGGTTTATAAAATTGCAAAAGGTAAAAACAATGATAGTGCGAATTCTCTAGCCCAATCGATAATAGATGACTGGAGAGCAATTATCCAAAAAAATATTGGTAATAACTATATAGAACAAGCACCAACAGGAACAAGACTTATAAGATGGGATAAAAAATCTTTCCCGCTAAAAGTGTACATTGATAGGGGAAGTTTAGCTAATTTACCCGATTATTACTTTTCATCTATATCGCGTGCACTAAATCAATGGGATAAGTCTATTGATTTTGTCAGCTTTGTAAATACTTCAAAACCTAATAATGCTAACATTATTATCTCTTTCGAGCCACTGCCTGCTAATGTTTGCAATTCAAATATATGCAAATTTGCTGTTGGCTATACAACCCCAAAAATTCACTTAAATACACTTCAAAAAATGATCATCACCATATATGATAAAGATCCTATAGGAAAATATTTTTCTAATACGGAGGTCTATAACACTGTTTTACACGAATTAGGGCATGCATTAGGCATTATGGGACACAGTTATAATTCAAATGACTTGATGTACCAATCATCAAAAAATGATTCTGGCATATTTGCTAAATATAGAAGTGATTTTAACTATTTAAGTGGTGTTGATGTAAACACTCTAAAACTTTTATATATGCTTGAGCCAGATGTAACTAACATATCCAGATCTGATAAATCTGGATTAATATATACCCCAATTGTTCTTGGTTCCAAACAAGATATTCTTAATCATAAATTAAATGAAGCGTTACATTATGTAAAAAAATCTCCACAGCTTGCTGTTGGCTATATTGATTTGGCTATCGTATATTCTGAAATGAATAAGCATAAAAAAGCTATAAAAGCTTTACATAAAGCTGAAACTTTAGCAAAAGACGATAGTGAAAAATTTATCGTTTATAACAATCTAGGTGTTGTTTATAGAAAATTAAATGATGACAATAATGCCATAAAATATTTTAATCTTGCTGAACAATACAAATAATTTCAACTAGCAAATTTATATTTGTTCAGTTTTAATATAAACGGAGATAATTAATGAAATTAAAGTTTATTATTTTAATATTCATAATGGTTTTAATTAACCCGTTACAAGCACTGGCTGCACCTGCAAAGTGGGCTCGCCCGCAATGCATTAAAACTTATGTTCCTCCAAAACATAAGCATACAAAATTAATGAAAGATGCTTTTGAAAAATGGTCAAAAGCGTCAGGGAATAAAATTAAATTTTATTATGTTCATACACCAAAAATTGCACAAATTCGTGTAGAGTTTTATGAACTAAACCCATATGATGAATGGAACGTAGGAACTCAAGATTCATACATACGCAGAACAAAAAAATTAAGATCGCATATATACATAGCATCAAATACTTATGAAGGTGAAAAGCTATCAAAAGATGAATTGTATGCTGTAATGTTACACGAAATAGGCCATTGTTTAGGCTTACAACACACTAGAAACAAATTAAGCATAATGCATCCTACAAGAAATAAAAATCAAAAAATAGCACAAACTGATGTAGATAGATTAAAAATGTTATACAATATAAAAACAAGATAAGGAGTTTACCAACTATGCAAGTAAATTCAATTAACAGTGGAATATCTTTCAAAAGCCTAATACCTGTAAAGGTTATCGCAAATGGTCAAGAAGCAAAAGATGAAGAAACAATTCGTAAAGGATGCAATGCAGTAATTCGTGAAATTTCTGGTCCAATTTGGAAATCAGAAAACCCTAATATTAGACCCGCTGCTGCAACACTAAGCACAATGGATCCTCACTATAATTATTTTCTTGCATACACAAGAGGCTATAAAAACATTCACGACAACGCAATAAATTCAGATTATTTTAAAACAATCCTCGGAGCTGAAAATGGATATATCCTTACTGGTCCAAAAGTTCAGGATTTAAACGAAATAGGCCTAGAAATTGGACGTGCTAAAAAAGAATGTAAACAAAACGGAATGGATGAATCAAGACGATTACAAAGTGCATACGATGCATATCACAATGCATTAAATAAAATTGGCACTAACGGTAGTGAACGTATTCGTGAAATTTTCGACAAAAAAACTGGTAAAAAAATGGGTAAAGAACAGCAAATGGAAGTTCATATTACGACAAAAACTGTAAAACGTAATGGCAAAGATACAATTGTTGTAAAAAGTATTGACCAAATCGATTTTACCAATAAATAATGTTTACAAAAACTTCATAAAGTCTTTAAATACATCTTTCTTTAAGTTATATTTTACAGGTTGGCACTATAACCTTGGAGAGAAAAATGTATAACGTAGCAATAATTGGAGCAGGCCCAGCAGGTATCTTTGCGGCATTAGAAGTAACAAAGCTTAGACCAGATTGGAAAGTTGTCTTAATTGAAAAGGGACAAAAAATCGAAAATAGAAAATGTCCTTTAAGAGAAGGTTCACCTAAATGTGTAAACTGTAAACGTTGTGGTTTACTATGTGGATGGGGTGGAGCTGGTGCATTTTCCGATGGAAAATTAACATTAACACCTGATGTTGGTGGCCATCTTGTTGATTACATGACAAGAAAACAAGCTGAAGAACTTATTGACTACTCTGATCAGTTGTACTTAGATTTTGGTGCGACTAAAGAAGTTTTTGGTACAGATATAAAAACAT
Source organism: Candidatus Gastranaerophilaceae bacterium (assembly GCA_045652525.1). Taxonomy (GTDB): domain Bacteria; phylum Cyanobacteriota; class Vampirovibrionia; order Gastranaerophilales; family Gastranaerophilaceae; genus SIG32. Next base: position 21,010 of record JAZRUK010000023.1, read on the forward strand.
TCCATGAACTTGAACATCAAGCGGTTTTGGCAGAACTTAAACTTGTTTACTCACCTGTAAGACACCTTGGTACAGAGAGAAGTTTAGATGTTCTTAAAGCGATGCAAGACTACTTAGACGAGAGAATTACTATTTTAAACAATGTTTCTGCTGATAGCCTAATTGTTGAGTGCGAACAAGTAAAAGGAATTAAATTAAGCAACGGCGAAACAATTTCCGCTGAATATACAATCATTGCTCCAGGCAGAGAAGGTGCTGATTGGTTAACGTGTGAATTTGCTCAACACAAAATAGGAATGGTTAACAACGCAGTTGACGTTGGTGTTCGTGTTGAATTACCAGCACCTGTATTTGAACCACTTACAAATAAATTATACGAATCAAAATTAATCTATAATTCACCTACATTTGGAGATGAAGTTAGAACATTCTGTATGAATCCAAATGGTGAAGTTGTACAGGAAAATTATAGTGGTATTGCGACTGTTAATGGTCATAGCTATGCTAATTTTAAAACACCAAATACTAACTTTGCATTGCTAGTTAGCGAGAAATTTACTGAACCATTTAAAGAACCAATTCAGTATGGTCAACATATTGCAAGACTTGCTAACATGTTAGGCGATGGTATCTTGGTACAAAGATTTGGTGATCTATTAGAAGGACGTCGCTCAACACCTGAAAGAATAAAATCAAGCATAATTACACCTACACTTTCTTGCGCGACACCAGGAGATTTAAGCTTAGTAATACCGCATAGACAACTAACAAGCATCAAAGAAATGTTGTTTGCGTTAGATAAAATCGCACCTGGTACAGCATCAAGATATACATTATTATACGGTATTGAAGTTAAATTCTACTCAGCAAGAGTTAAATTAACAAATGAACTTGAAACTGAAGGTGTGAAAAATCTATTTGCAATCGGTGACGGCGCTGGTGTAACTAGAGGTCTAATCCAAGCATCAGCATCTGGTGTTCACGTTGCAAGAACTATTTGCGCAAGAGGCTAATAGGTGGTATAATCTTAATATGGATAAAAAGGTAAGCCTTACAACACAAAACCGCTTAATTGTATTCGGACTTCTTTTGAGTACCGTTCTAATTATAGCAATTGCAATTTTTTCAGTAATTAATATTCAGAAGAAACTTAATGAAGGATACCAAAACTTTGGCCAAGTGATTTCAAAGACACTAGCAATTGAGGGTGGAGAAATAACTAAAGGTCTGTCACTCAATCAAATTTACGACACATTAAAATCACATACGGACACTATTTTAAAAAGCCATAACGATATTGTTTTTATTGAATTTACAGATAAAAACGGCAAAATAATCCATTCAGGTACTAACGATGCCCACAAAAGTACAAAAAGGCCTAATATAACTGTAAGTTCACCTTTAACTGATACAAGTAATTCTTCAATTGGTTCTGTAACTGTTGGTTTATCTGGTAATATCATTAGCCAAATTTCATCAACTACAAGAGCTTCATTATTATTTGTATTTGCTTTAGCTTGGCTTGTTTTCGCATTTGTAATCTTGATAAATACGTATTTAATAACCAGAGAATTAAGAATACTGCATGATGGCGTACGTAAAATTTCTAGCGGTAATTTTGGCTACAAAATTGAGGGCGAAAACGTTAGTAATGAAGTGCAAGAATTGTTTGACTCATTCAACGACATGTCAACCAGATTACACATATACGAAGAGCAAAATATTGAACAACTAACTTTAGAACGCAATAAACTTGAAGCGGTATTAATGAGTATTGCAAATGGTGTAGTTGTATGCGACAACAATGACACCGTCGTTTTAGTCAACAATCACGCTCAAAATTTATTAGAGGTCGAAGAAGACCAGATGCTTAATACTAGAATTCAAAACTATGTTGATACTGATGGAAACTTCTGTTTTAAAGATAAAATTGAGGAATTCAAAACAAGCAATAATAAATTTGTTTACTTTAATATCACTGTTGACAAACGCATTATTAAGGCTGTAATTTCCCCAATGTATACTCGTTATAATGATTACGTAGGATACATTATTGTTCTAATTGATGTTACAAAAGAAACTGAAATGGATATAATGCGCTCTCAATTTATATCTAATGTTTCACATGAACTCAGAACTCCTGTAACAGTTTTGAGGAGCTATATTGATACACTGTACACAATGGGTAATGAATTTGACTATGAAACCCAAAAAGAATTTATTGGAACAATTAATAATGAAATTATTCGTTTAAATACAATGGTTAATGATATTCTTGATTTTTCGAGATTAGATTCAGATACTGAAATTGAAAAAACATACAATGATATTACAAAACTAGTTGAAAGCTGTGTAAATCAAATACAAGTATTGGCACAAGATAAACAAACTACAATCGAGATTTCTAAGGAATGCGAATTGTCTGAATTTCTATTCAATTATGACAGCATAGAACGCGCTTTAAGAAATTATTTATCTAATGCAATAAAATACTCACCTGAAGGTGAAAAAATCTGTGTACGCCTTTACAAACCATCGGAAAATGAAGTAGCTATTACAGTTAGTGATAGAGGTTGTGGTATTTCACATGAACATCAGAAAAAAGTTTTTGATAGATTCTTTAGGGTAGAAAATAATACTCACACTATAAAAGGTACTGGTTTAGGATTGCACTTAGTTAAAACAACTATCGAAAAACATCACCAAGGCAAAGTTTTTGTTGAATCGCAGTTAGGTGAAGGTTCTACATTTGGTTTTGTCCTTCCTTTAAACACAGAAGTCCTTATATAAGAGCTCTGGTGTTACATTAGATCTAAATCCCTAAAAATTTCCTTGTGTTTATTTCAGGATTGATTTTTAATAGTATATTTTTCATAACAAATAAAGAAAGTAGAGAAATTATTGCAACTACTAAAAACCTCATCAATACTGATAAAATTGTAAATAGAAAGCTACCATCAAGTAATGGAATAACATTAGCTAAGTTAAAAAATTGGTTATACGCAAAGAACCAATACCAATGTATAAAAAACAGGCCAAAACTATATTTAGCAATAAAATCTAATGTCAAATTAATTTTTTTGTGAGATAAAATAAGTTCATCATAGTGTTTTAAATAAGCTAAAACTAGCATTGTTAAGAATATTTTTGAAATAGTATAATTAGAATATTGATATTTATATTGAGTAAATATATCAAATGCACTAAATAATAACATTAAAACCCACAATAGCACTCTTTTCTCATAAAACTTGTCAATAATACCCTTGCTAGCAGAGCAATACATTCCAAAGATGTAAAGGGAAATAAAATGGAAAAAATTAGTGATTATATATTTAACATAAATCCAGTATTTCATTAAATAATCAAGCCCTAAAGTATTTTCATACTCTGCAACTCCCCTAGGTAAAAAAATAGTTACTAAAAACATAAGTGGTAAAAGCTTGTATAATATCCCCTTTTTCTCTAGTTTCAAAAATAGCCAAGAGCATAAAAAGAAAATTAGAATCATAGGAATGAACCAAGTTGGAGTATTATGAACTCTTCCAATAGTTAAATGTAAAGGAATTTGGATGATTGGATCAAGCCCTTCAAAAGAATTTTTATAAGCAACCGGACACAACAGACAAAGCATAATGCCTGGAATTGAAATAAACAAATAAGGCATAATCACATTAGTCCACTTTTTAGATATATAATTTTTAAATTCATATTTATCCGATAAATGCTGAAATAGAAAACCAGAAATAAATATAAACAAGGCAGTTCCACCACAAATCATTTCACAATTAAGCATATTTAGTAGACTGTTTTGCTCACCAAACTGCATTGTATGCCCCATTATTATCAATAATATTGCAAGGCCTCGAAATACATTTATATAATTTAAAATCTTCGTTCTTTTAGGTTTGTCTTGTAAATTTATCATATAAGCTCCTATAATTCAAGCCAAATAGTCTGGTACGGTGACAATCGTAACCGCATTGTCCTATTTTGCAACGAAATATTCACTTTAATGTTATCGTTATTAATTAAGTTTTTAAGACTCTTAATTAAACCATCGTTTTTCAATATTACATCTTTAGGCAGAGTAATTTCAGCAATTAATTTTTTATCAGAGAGGTTATTTATAACCAAAATTTGTTGTTCTTTATTTTTTCTTATATAGCTAAAATTACTTTTATTTTTTGTTTTAAGTATTTCAAATTCACCATTAACCATAACTGGTAGTTTTTTTCTCAATTTTATTAAATGTTGTACTTTTTTGTAGACTTTTGAATTAAATTCATAATATCCACGAGAAGAACCGTAGAAAAGTTTTTGGGCAACATTCCCTCTGTTTATATCTCGAGAATCAAAAACTGACAATAAATGTAATTTATCTCTAGCTCTTAATCGTGCCGATTTTTTAGCATGTTCAAAATTGTTTGAAGCACCTACTTCATCACCATAATAAATAACCGGAATACCTGGAAGTGACAATAAAATAGAAAATGCTTGTTCAATTCTGTCAGGATTTTTATCTAAGAAGTTAGCCATTCTGCCTGCGACACCAAAACCTTTTCTGAAACTAGCTCCTTTATCAACTAAATCCTCAAAAACAATTTCTCTAACTTCTGGATTAGCCATTTCTAAAGTTAACTCATCATGGACTCTCAAAAAAATCGCCCAAGCTGCAGTTTTGGGTATTGTTGGAGTTTTCTTGTAAGTTTCAATAAAGTATTTCTTGTCTTGTGTAATTAAACTTGCCCATAAAGCCGGCATATACGGGAAATGATAAGCGATTTGGGCTTCCGAAGTTCTTTTAAAAATTTTAGATTTACCATTAATAAGTGTTGCAACTTCTCGATCTTTCCCAAAATATTGCAATATGTCTTTGGGTAATTGGCACGCTTCTACCTGAATAACAATCGAAGGAGCTGTCAACTGAATATAACTTGATAAAAGTCTCACAATTGCATGAGTTTTAGGTTGGTTTTCTGCATTAGTACCTACATCCTTGGATAGATAAGGGATTGCATCCATTCTAAAAATATCAACCCCTAAATTAGCCCAATGAGTAATCGTATCTAATACATAGTATAAAACTTCAGGGTTTTGCCAATTTAAATCAAGCTGAAAAGGATAAAAGGTATGATACAAGTAAAAGTCTTTATTATTAACAGTTACTTTTCTCCAATTTGTTTCACAATTTTCAGGGAATATTATTCTTCTTTTGGAAATAGTACCATCATCTTCAACATATTCTGCAACAATGCCTAATTTTTCATCCTGATATCTTTTATACTCAGGCATTTTATCCCTATAAATAAAGTATTCTAAGTAACTTTCATCACCTTTCTGCAAATTTTTAAACCATTGGTGGTTATCTGAAAAATGATTCAAAACAAGATCAGCCTTAATTTTAAAGCCTCTATTTTTTGCCTTCTTCACAAAATCATTAAACTCTGTCAAACCACCCAGATCTTTCCTTATATTTTGCGGATCCCGAACATCAAAACCCGCATCCTTCATTGGGCTATCAGCAAACGGTAGGATATATAACGTTGTTACACCGAGATGTTCAAGATAATCAAGCATTAAAACAGTATCACTAAAAGTATTTTTTTCTTTGTCAGAAATTACACCAAACTGGTCAACATAAAACATATATATAATTTCATTTTTATACCAATCATAATCCCGATTCAAATCTTGTTCTAAGAGCTCTTTAGACCTTTCATTAATGGCTTTTTGTGCTTGTAAAAGCACTTTTTCAAATATCTCACTAGAATGTTCCTTACCATATACATCTACAATTGCATCTTTAATTTCTTTTTTTAATTTAACAGAAACGTCAAGAGCTTCTATATTTTTACTCTTTTCAATCGATAACTCTTCACTTGAAGCTAGAGTCGGTAAGAACATTAAGAAAAATAATAGTAAAGATATAAGTAATTTCTTCATATTAATTTAATCAAATAAACTGTTAATCTTATCAACAATATCCTGAGGATCAATTTCGCCAGTGACTTTATTGATATCTTGTGCTATTTGATAAAGCTTTGCAGCTTCAATTTTATCACCAGTAATTGCAATACAACGTGCCAAATTAAAATGAGCTAAAGCATAATTTGGATTACAAGCTACAGAACTTTTAAATAATTCCATTGCCTTTTGCACACGACCTAAATCATCAAGATAAATTACACCCAAATTGTTATACGCAATATCGTAATTAGGGTCAAACTGTATAGCTAACTCATATTCTTTTATAGCCTCATCAATATCACCCTTGCCCCAGTATAAAAAGCCCAGATTACAGTGTATTTTAGCATTTTCTGGATCTAAATCTAAGGCATTTCTGTAAACAGCTAAAGCATTAGCGTAATCTTCTTTGTCATAAAAAGCACTACCTAAATTGATATAAATATCTATATCTTCAGGAGTTAAAAGATATGCACTTTGATAAGAACTAATTGCAGCATTCAAATCAGATTTAGCCTCTTGATAAACAAACCCTAAAGTTTGATTAATTACACTAGTCCACTGTTTATTAGGATTCAATGTTACTGCAGTTTGAAAATGAGAAACTGCCGCATCAGCTTCACCTTTAATATAAAGAATATTAGCTAAATTCGAATGGAATTCAGGTATATTAGGCATTATCTGAATCAATTTTTCATAAATTTCAACAGCACTATCATAATCCCCCAATTCTTCATAAGCTTGACACAAATGACGGTATGCAGGGATATTCAAACTATCCAACCAAATTGCCATTTTATATTCTGTAATTGCATTATCAAATTGTCCAACAGCTCTGTAAATATCGCCTAAAAGACAATACAGTGGCACAAAACCAGGAGCTTTTTCAATTGCCTCAACATAAATATCTATAGCTTCTTTTAAACCCTTTGTTTGAACTTTTAAAAAACCTTTCATTAAAACTGGCAAAAACTGTAAATGAGATATAGATTTTGCGACATTTTTCAAAGCTAAAGTATCAAACGGCATTGTTAGCCATGATAAAAATAACTCAAAATTAGCTTTAAGTGTTGTTTTTAAGCATCTGTATGAGGAAACTTTATACAAATTATATAACAGATAATGTGCACAAGAATTTCTAAGTGGTTTATATTGAATAGCTTTCTTTGCATTCAATGATGCTTCCAAAAATCTTGCTTTTTTTGTATAAGTTTCTGCAAGCATGTAATATGCTTTTGCTAACTTATCATTCTTAGATATTGCCATATCAAAATAATTAATAGCCTTATCTAAATCACCTTTATAAAACTGCGCTTGGCCTATTTTAAAATAAATATCAGCAGAATCAATATATGTTTCTAAAGCTCTTTGATATTCTGTAATAGCCTCGTCAATATACTGACATGAATTATAAATATCTAAATGCCATGCTAAAAATAAATCCCCTAATCTAATATGTAAATCAGCATTTGTGGGATCATTTTGAAGCCCTATCTGACAAAGTTCTATAGCAGATCTAACATTTCCTGTTTTAAATTCTTTATTAATCTTCTTTTCTAATAGTTTATCCATAATATTAATATTGTAAATAACATTTTATAAAAATGCAAGTTGTTAATATTTTGTGTATAATGAGATTTGAAAGGGATAGAGCAATGAGTAAAATACACTTTGTCGATGTAACAAATAGAGATGGCGTACAAACCTCAAGATTAGGCTTAGCAAAATTACAAAAAACAATTATAAATTTGATGTTGGATGATATGGGGATAACTCAATCAGAATTTGGCTTCCCAACTACAAAACACGAAATAAATTATTTGAATGCAAACTTAGAATTAGTTGAACGTGGTGCAATTAAAAAAACTAAATTATCAGGATGGATGCGCGCGTTAGCAAGTGATGTCGACGAATCATTCAAAAACGTTCCAAAACTTAAATATGTAAATTTATCACAATCTACATCTGAGCAAATGACAAATGGGAAATATCAAGGCAAGAAAACCCTAACTGATATTATGCACATGACATGTGAAGCGGTAGAATGCGCAGTGTCACATGGTGCACAAATTATTGGTGTAAATGCGGAAGATGCATCTAGAAGTGATTTGGATTACTTAATTAAATATGCTAATGAAGCAAAAAAATGCGGAGCAACACGCTTTAGATATTGTGATACTTTAGGATTTGAAGACCCACAAACTACTTACGAAAGAATTTATAAACTTGCACACGATACACAAATGCCAATTGAACTTCATTACCACAATGACCTCGGCATGGCTGTTGGTTGTTCTGTAATGGGAGCTAAAGCTGCTATTGACGCTGGTGTTGACGCTTATATTAATACGGCCGTGAACGGAATGGGCGAGCGTGCAGGAAATGCTGATTTAGTATCTTGCCTATTAGCAGTATTAAAATCTGCTGGATTTAGTAAAAAGTATCAAGTTGATGAAAATATTGATTTAAGCAAAGCTTGGCAACTCGCAAAATATACAGCATATGCATTTGGAGTACCTATCCCAAAAAATCAACCCGCAGTTGGAGATAATGCATTCGCACACGAATCAGGAATACATGCTGATGGTGCATTAAAAGACAGACGTAATTACGAGCTTTATGACTATGAAGAATTAGGACGCGGTGAACCTGAAATCATTGAAACTGGTCGTATGATTACTACTGGAGAATACGGTGGTATTAAAGGTTTCAGAAACGTATATAACAATCTTGAAATTGAATTTAAAGATGAACATGAAGCTAGAAACATTCTTGAACTTGCACGTTATGCAAACGTACACACCCAACAACCATTGACAACAAGTGAACTTAAATTCATTTATTATTGTCCAGATATCGCAGCAAAGGTTATGACAGTATCTCCATATTATGAACCAATTGGTGCGATAAAAGATCGTATGGATGCTCAACTTGCAAAAAACAGAATTGTATAGAAAGTAGGATAAAATGGGACAAACTTTAGCTGAAAAAATCATATCAGAACATGCTGGGAAAAATGTAAAAGCTGGCGAATTAGTAATTGCAAAAGTTGATGTATGCGCAGTTCAAGACGGAACTGGGCCATTAACAGTGCAAGAATTTAAAAAACTAGGAAAGGATAAATTAAACAATCCAGAACGTACAATACTTTTTATAGACCACGCATCTCCAAGTCCTAAAAAAGAACTTTCAAATATGCATACGACATTAAGAGATTTTTCTCGTGACTATGGTGCTATTTTATCAGAAGTTGGATCTGGCGTTTGCCACCAAAGACTAATCGAAACTTTTGTAAATCCATGCGAAATTCTTGTCGGAGCTGACTCTCATACTTGTACATCTGGCGCTTTAGGAGCATTTGCTACAGGCATGGGATCTACAGATATTGCAGTTGCAATGGCTCTTGGAAAAACTTGGTTAAAAGTACCAGCAACATACAAAATTGTTGTTAATGGTAAGTTTAATGAAGGTATTTGCTCTAAAGATCTTATGTTACATTTAATTGGTATGATTGGTGCTGACGGTGCGACATACAAAGCCCTTGAATTTTGCGGAGAAACAATTGAAAATATGGAGATGTCAGAACGTTTCACTCTAGCTAATATGGCTGTTGAAGCTGGAGCCAAAGCTGGTTTATTTGTCGCAGATGAAAAAACTAGAGCTTACTTAAAAGAGCACGGTAGAGAAGATAAATTCAGAACATTACTACCTGATGACGATGCAATATATGAAAGAATTATCACTATTAACGCTGAAGACATTAAACACACAGTTTCTTGTCCGCATACTGTAGACAATACAAAAACTGTCGATGAACTGGACGAAATTAAAGTAGATCAAGTATATGTCGGAACATGCACAAACGGCAGAATCGAGGATATGCGTGTTGTTGCCAATATTTTAGCAGGTAATAAGGTAAAAGATAGTGTTAGAATGCTTATCTGTCCTGCGTCTAAAGATGTTTATTTAAAAGCATTAGAAGAAGGACTTATTAAAATATTTATGGAAGCTAATGCCACGATATTACCACCAGGATGCGGTCCATGTGTTGGGGTTCATGCTGGCATATTAGCTGACGGCGAGGTTTGCCTAACGACACAAAATCGTAACTTCCAAGGAAGAATGGGTAATACAAATGGGTATATTTACTTATCCTCACCTTATGTAGCTGCATACAGTGCGCTAAGAGGATATATAGCAGACAAATAATTCTACATAAATATAACTAATTAGATATATTCAACAGGGTAAGTTATTCTTACCCTGTATTTTATAAAATTTCAGTATGTCAACTATAATATACAAAAAAATGCCTACTGAAGATCTAGTATTATATTCACAAAAAAATGATTTCAAAGCTTTAGAAGAACTTATCAAAAGAGAACAAAAAAATATCTATGCTACATTTTCATACCTTAGTAAAAATAAAGAAAATGTTGCAGATCTTACACAAGAGGCACTTTTTAGAATAGCTAAAAATATAACTAAGCTAAAAAACCCTAAAAATTATAAAAGTTGGCAAAATCAAATAATCACCAATTTGTTTTATGACGAATTAAGAAAAAAACAAAAACGACCCGATTTATTATCCCTAGACAATGAAGAACAGCAAACTACAATTAAGTGGCAACTTTTAGACAATAAATGTAAACCTAATGAAAAGTGTCTTGTTGGAGAATTAGAAGAAATCATTAAAAATGCCATTAAAGAGTTACCTACACAATTTAGAATTGCAATAATACTACGAGAATTACAAGGGTTAACATACGAAGAAATAGCAGAGGCAACAAATACAAGTATAGGGACTGTAAAATCAAGAATTGCCCGTGCTAGAGAAAAATTACAAGAGGACTTAAAGTCATACATTTAGGAGAAACTTATGCAAAATGAATTAACATGTAATCAAGTGATTGCATTAATGAGTTTTTATGTAGAAGATAAAATAAATACAAAATTAAAAAAATATGTTGATGATCACCTTAAAAAATGCTCAAAATGCAGAGAAATATATTTGCAATCACAAAAAATTTCCGCTCATATATTAAAATTAGCTTCAGATAATGACAATTCTCAATTTCATACAAAACAATATGAAGAATTTAGAGATAAACTTTCTGCATATATTGATAATGAACTTGATGAAAATGAAAGCATTCGAATTAAAAAAATTGCAATTTCAAACCCGCTGGCCCGAAAAGATCTTGAAAACATGTATTCATATAAGCAAATAATGCACCAAGCATTTAATAAAACAAAAAATGAGTTTAAGGGGGACTATTCAAAGCTAGTATTAAATCAACTAGGCAACAAATCATACAAAATCGATCCTTTAAAAAAAATTGTCATTTATTTTATTGGACTGATAAGCATTCTTATAATTGGGCTTGTAACAACATTATATTCTTAATGCAGATGATGAATACTTTGTTCCAGCTCTATTCATGTAGTCGTCCATAGATAGACCTCTAGGATAAGAGTATCTTTCATTTTGTTCAATTTGACTCTTTTCTATAGCTGCACGCTGTCTATTAGCCGCAATTTTGTTTCGTGCAATTGGAGTAATAATATTGCAAGATAAAATAGAACCTGCAGTCATACCAATAACGTCAACACCATTTTTAAATTTCACATATTCATCTTTAATTTGTTCAAAGTTAGCCAGTTTTGATATATCGAAACGAGTATTACCTAATCCATTTTTAGAGTGCAAACCAGTTTTTTGAAGAAATTTTTTAATAGCAGGTGTTGTCAATTTACCAGATGAAACTAGTTTAGATGCAAAACCCTTTACCGCACTAGTAACAACCAAGAATGACAACACGTTTACAGCACCATCACCAATTTCTTGAGGAATTAAAAATGCTTTTTGTTCTTTAGGAATTTTGTCATTAAAAGCAATCGCAACAACCTGTGCAGCTGATGATAAAAACCATCCCAAAACCCCAGTCCAAATTAACATATTTGCCGGATTAGGACCAAATTTGGTTAATACAGTATTTTTGAAGTTGTTGAAAAATTTACCTAGATTTAGCATTTTCAACTCCTTCTTTTGGTTTTGTCTTACCAGTAAATACGTTTGTCAAAAACTTAGTTAGAGGTGCATCAATTAAGAAGTTAGTAAATACCATCACACCAAGTGCCATTAAAGTACCTAATGCATTTTTGTACTGAGCAAGTTCTTCTGCAGTATGTTTTAATGTTGGTAGCAAGCATGAACGTAGTTTTTTGAATGAGGCATCAGGTTTGATTTCAGATGGCAGCTTAGTAAATGCATCAATTGATTTAATACATAATTTTCTAATTGTAAAACCAGTAAAAGTACCTGCAATAATTTTAGCAACAGTACGGCAAATAGAATAACGTCTTGTTTCCACATCTACATCTTTGTTTGCGGCATCAATAAACGGCTGGGTCATCAAGGCAGAAGCACCCAAAATTAACCTATTTTCGGCAGAAGATAAGTTTTTTCCAATCCACTCTACAGCATTTTGAGCTTTCTCACTCGAAACTGTAAATTGTTTATTTCTCCCTCCTAAACAATCCAACGCAAATTGAGAAGCCTTATTTTTAAAACTTCTAAAAAAAGTTGTTGGACGTACACTACTAATCATTGCCATACTTCTACCTATGTATCTAAAGGCAGATAGCAGCAAAATATTTGCTAAAAAACAGGGCATTATTAAGAAAATTTTACAAAAAATGCCCTGTTTTAAAATTTAGACTAAATTGCTACAGTTTAGCACCTTTTGGAACAACTGTAACTCCACCAGGTGAAACATGAAAACCACGTTTTACATCTTCTTCCCAGTTATAACCAATTCTAGTATTCGGTGGAATTTTAACGTTTTTATCGATAATAGCTTTTCTAATTTTAGAATAGCGTCCAACATCTACATTTTCCATCAAAATACTATCACACACCTGAGAATAACTGTTTATTCTGACTTTTGGTGACAAAACACATCGTGAAAGCATACCACCTGAAACAATGCAACCTTCCGAAACCATTGAATTAGTCGCCATACCAACACGATCACCTTCTTCCCAAATAAATTTAGCCGGAGGATAGTTATAATTAAATGTTCTCAAAGGCCACTCTTTAGAATATAAATCTAATTCAGGAGTAGCTTCTAATAAGTCCATATTCGCTTGCCAATATGCATCAATACTTCCTACATCACGCCAATAGCCACGTTCTGCCTCTGTAGAGCCTGCAAAATTATTATCGTGGAAATTATAAACATAAATATTTTTTCCTTCATTTAATAACATTGGAATTACATTTTTCCCAAAATCATGGCTAGATGTCTCTATTTTATCATCTCTATATAACGCATCTAACAAAATATCTTTATCAAAAATATAATTTCCCATTGATGCTAAACACATATTGGGATTACCAGGTATTGATTTAGGGGCAGTTTGAGGTTTTTCAACAAAATTAACTAGGCGCCAATTATCATCAACTTCAATTATACCAAATTCAGAAGCTTCTTCAATTGGAATTGGAATTGCAGAAATTGATAAATCCGCATTGTTGCATTTGTGAAAATCCAACATTTGGGACACATCCATTTTGTAAATATGATCTCCACCAAAAATACAAACATACCGAGGATCTTCATCTTCAATATGAAATATATTTTGGAAGATAGCATCAGCAGTACCCCTATACCAATCATTACCAGTACGCATTTGAGCAGGCGCTAAATCAATGTATTGGTCTAAAAATGGTGATAAAGCCCATCCCCTTGTTATATGTTTATTCAACGAGTCAGATTTGTATTGAGTTAAAACTTTTATTTTAAAGAAACCAGAGTTTACAAAATTATTAATAACAAAATCAATAATTCTGTATCTGCCACCAAACGGAACAGCAGGTTTAGCTCTATCTTTAGTTAAAGGAAATAGCCTTTTCCCTTCACCGCCTGCAAGTATCATAACCAAAGCATCATCGATTAACATATAAAATCCTCACTAACTTCTATATTATTATTATACACAATTTTATAAAAATGTTAATAGTCAAAAAGATTGAATAAAAAAAGACCGATTTAAAAATCGGCCTTTTTTATTTTATTTTAATTTTAACCACAAAGAGCAAGCAAGATACCGGCTGCCACACCAGAACCAATTACACCTGCTACGTTAGGCCCCATAGCGTGCATTAGCAAGTAGTTTTGATCGTTTGCTTCCAAACCTACTTTGTTAGCTACACGAGCAGCCATTGGCACAGCTGAAACGCCAGCAGCACCAATAAGTGGATTGATTTTTGTTTTAGAGAACATATTCATTACTTTAGCAAATATTACACCTGCACCAGTCGCAAGAGCAAATGCAGTAATACCTAATACTAAAATAAACAATGTCTGTAGTGTTAAGAATTGATCAGCAGATAATTTTGAACCTACTGACAAACCTAAGAAAATAGTTACAATGTTGATTAAAGCATTTTGCATTGTGTCAGATAATCTTTCTACAACACCACATTCTTTACATAAATTACCAAATGTCAAAGCACCAATCAATGGACAAGCATCAGGTAAGAAGATTATGCAAAGACCAAGAACAACTAACGGGAATACAATTTTTTCACGTTTTGTAACTGTTCTCAATTGTGACATTTGAATTTTACGTTCTTCTTCTGTTGTTAACAATTTCATAATAGGTGGTTGAATAACAGGAACCAAAGCCATATATGAATAAGCAGCAACAGCAATTGCACCTAATAATTCAGGAGCAAGCTTTGAAGTAACATAAATTGAAGTAGGACCATCAGCACCACCAATAATACCAATTGCAGCTGATTGAGGTAGTGTAAATCCAAATACACAAAGTGCTAACAATAACGCACCAAATATACCGAATTGAGCTGCACCACCTAAAAGTGCTGTTTTAGGGTTTGCAATTAACGGACCAAAGTCAGTCATTGCACCAACACCCATAAAGATTATCAACGGGAATAACCCTTGATGAATACCCGCTTCATAAATAATTCCCAAAAATCCGTGTGGACCTGCGATATCAGCAACAGGAATGTTTGACAACAATCCACCAAATGCAATCGGAACTAATAAAAGTGGTTCATATTGTTTTTTAATACCCAACCACAATAAGAAGCAGCAAACAATTAACATAATTGGTGAACCAAATTGATGTAAGAATTGTTCTACTCCATTTGTGATTGCTGAATCAGCAGGCTGAACAAAGTTTGCTATACCTGTTGATTCCCAAAGTTTTAATAAACTGTCTTGTATATTCATTTTCTAATCTCCTACGCAACAGTAACCAATACTTGACCTGTTTGAACTTGGTTACCAACTTCGATTTCAACAGATTTAACCGTACCACCAACAGGAGACTTAATTTCAGTTTCCATTTTCATAGCTTCAACAACTGCAATTACATCGCCTTCAGCAATACTATCACCTTCTTCAACTAACACTTTTAAAACAACACCAGGTAAAGCAGCTTTAACAGGTGTGCCTTCTCCTGCAACAGCCTGAGAAGCTTCAATACCAGCTTTTACGCTGAAATCATATAATTTACCGTTAACAGTAGCTTTTTCACCTTCAAGTGCAACAGCATATTTTTTACCATTAACTGTAACAGTGTAGCCATTTGAAGAATTTTCTGATTTTTCTTCTGATTTTTCATTTTTTCTAACGCCAATAGTAGCTTTTCCTTGTAAGAATAAAATACCTTTTTCTTTGCATGCAGCTGCAATGAAGATATTTTCTTCTGTTTCTTCTAAGCTAGCTTCTTGAAGCATTTTTCTTGCAGCCTCAATACCTTTAGAAGAATCTTTATCGTTCAAGTCAACAACTTTTTCAGTTGTAGGTTTAAGACCCAATTGTTCAGCAGCCAATTTAACCACTTCAGCATCAGGTTCGCATGGAGTTTTACCAAAATAGCCAAGAACCATTTTGCCATAACCTTCTGCGATTTTCTTCCATTTACCAAACATAACATTGTTAAATGCTTGTTGGAAATAGAATTGAGAAACAGGAGTTACAGATGTACCAAAACCACCTTTTTCTACAACTTCTTTCATTGCTGCAACAACTTCAGGATATTTATCCATCAAACCATTATCTCTTAACATTTGAGTATTAGCAGTCAATGCACCACCCGGTAATGGAGATTGAATAATCATAGGGTTAACTGCCAAAGCTTCAGGTGGCAAGAAATAATCTTTCATGCAATCTTTGAATACTTCTTCAGTTTCAAGAATTTTTTCAATATCAATACCTAAATCGTATTCAGTGCCTTTTAAAGCGTGCCACATAGAAACGATATCTGGCTGAGCTGTACCACCAGAAACTGGTTTCATAGCTAAGTCAATACCATCAGCACCACCATCAAGAGCTGCTAAATAAGCTGCTAAGCCAGTACCAGCAGTTTCGTGAGAGTGGAATCTAATATGAGCATCTTCACCCAAGATTTCTCTTGTACGTTTAATTGTTTCATAAACTTTTCTTGGAGAAGAAGTACCAGAAGCATCTTTGAAAGCCAAGCTATCAAACGGTATGCCAGCATCCAAAATATTTCTCAATACTTTTTCATAAAAATCAACATCGTGTGCACCAGTGCAACCAATAGGTAATTCCATCATTGTAATAACAACTTCGTGTTTCAAACCATTATCTTTAATACATTGACCTGAATAAATTAAGTTATTAACATCGTTCAATGCGTCAAAGTTTCTAATAGTTGTAACACCGTGTTTTTTAAACATTTTAGCGTGCAAGTTGATGATATCTCTAGGTTGAGAATCAAGACCTACAACATTAACACCACGAGCTAATGATTGTAAGTTTACATCAGGACCTACAGCAGCTCTAATTTTGTCCATAGTTTCAAAAGCATTTTCATTACAGTAGAAAATTGGAGATTGGAATCTCGCACCACCTGCAACTTCAAAGTGATTAATACCTGCTGCAACAGCTGATTGCAATGCAGGGATAAAATCATCAACGAATACTCTTGCACCATAAACGGATTGAAAACCGTCTCTGAAAGAAGTATCCATAACTTTAATAAGTTTCTTTCCCATAATATATTTCCTTTCGTTTAATGTATTCTAACCACGTGCTTTAATAACAGCAAGTGCAACTGCAATAGCTTCATCATCTGAAGAAGCTGATCTTTTTGAAGGTTTTTCAACAACAAAAACCTGTTCAGGGAATAATTGGTTCAAATAACCAACTACTTTTGACATGACTATCATTCCGATAATCATGATACATAAGAAAGCTAAAACAAATCCCACGCCCAAAAGCATGATAAACAAGCCTTCTCCTAATAGTGTGTCTAGCATAATATATCTCCTATCGTAAGTACAAACTCTTTTCCATTGTTTTCAAGAATTAATTCACCTGAGTCGCTGATAGATTTTGCAAGTCCGCTTTTTACTTCATTCAAAACTTGCACACTAATTTCAGTATCAAGGAATGAAACTCTTGATATATAATCTTTTTTTATTAATTCAAACCCATTTAACAAAAATTCATCATAATTAGCAAAAAATTTATCCGACAAGCGTTGGATAAATTCATACATATCAATGTTTTTATTTAATTCTAAGTTTAAAGAAGTAACAATTTTATCAGGAATTGCATTTACGTCATCCTGCTTTGCATTAAGATTAACACCAAGGCCTAAGACTAAACCTTTAAAATTACTTCCTTGAACAATCGTTTCAGATAAAATACCTGCAATTTTTTTACCATTAATCAAAACATCATTAGGCCATTTAATCTGAGTTTTTAATCCATATTCCTCTAGTAATTCGCATAGCACAACAGACAAATACTGAGTTAAATTTGAGTAAACTTCATTAAACATATTAGATGGTTTTAAGACAAAAGAAAGAAATAAATTACCTTCACCTAAATCAATCCATTTGCGATCGAAACGCCCTCTCCCTGAAGTTTGATTAAGAGCATGGATAATAGTTCTATCTTCCAAAACATCCAGATTGTTTTTGGCGTAAATGTTAGTCGAATCCACTTTTTCAAGTGTAATAATTTTCATTTCTCCCTCTAATTTCATATACGGTAATTGTATAACAAACACAAAATATTTGCCAATTTTTTAAAATTGAGTTAAAATAAATACAAGGAGAGAGGAAAAATGAGTCACGGCGGACATTGGGTCTTTAATACGGTAGTTGGCGGACATGCTTTGTCTTTCAACTTAGATACAATTTTTACAATGTGGTTTGCCATGTCTGTTGTTCTTATTTTAGCATTTATTGCAACTAGAAGGTTGTCAATAATTCCTAACAAATTGCAGGCAGTTTCTGAGGTTCTTATGCGGTTTTTCTGGGGTGTTTTAGACACCATGATTCCTAGCGATAACAGAAAACATGTACCACTTGTTGCTTCTCTGTTCTTATTTATACTAACTGCAAATTTAATGGGACAACTTCCCCTAAGATTAATACACCTTAAAACTGGAGAATTAGCTTCACCAACAAATGATTTAAACTTAACAGCTGCAATGGCAATTATTGTATTAATTTACTATGTTGGCATGGGGATAAAGAAAAAAGGACCTAAATTTTTCTTACACGAACTTAGTTTTACAGGCATAATCATGGGGCTTGTTGAAATTTTAGAAATGGTCACTAGACCTTTAAGCTTAGCAATTCGTCTTTTTGCAAATATTTTTGCAGGCGAAATTTTGGTAACGGTAATGTTAGGAGTTTGTGCTTATTTTTTACCATTGCCTATTATGTTGTTTGAATTATTGGTAGCATTTATTCAGGCAACAGTATTTATGATGTTGACAATAGCATATGTATCATCAGCAACAGGTGATGAACATTAATTTATAAGGAGATAAAAATGGAAGAGTTAAAAACAATTTCTGATTTTGCACAATTAGGTGGCGGTATTGCTATCGGTTTTGGTGCAATTGGTGCAGGCCTTGGTATCGGTGTTGCAACAAAAGGTTTGATGGATGCAGTATCTAGACAACCAGAAGTTGCTGGTAAAGCATTCGGTTTCTTCTTACTTGGTGCAGCTTTAGCAGAAGCATGTGCTTTGTATGCATTCGTTATTGCTGCTAAATTAGTAGGACTTATGTAATGGAATTTAATGCAACATTTTTAGTATCAGCAATAAGTTTTTTGGTGTTCGTCTTTCTGATGAACAAGATTTTCTATGCACCATTAGAAAGAATTATAACAGAACGTGAAAAGCTGGTTGATGATACTTTAAATGATGCTAAAAATTCTCGTAATGAAACAACACGTCTTCTAGAAGAACGAGATAGCAAACTAGTTAAAGCATCTGAAGACAGTAAAAGCATTATTAACAAAAAAGTTACTACTTCTAACGAAGAAGCAAAAAAACGCACTTTTGATGCTAAAAAAGAGGCTGAATACAAACTTAACGAACTTAAAAAAGAGCTTGATAATCATTCTGAATCTGTAAAAAATGAGTTACAAGACGCAGCCAAAGAAATTGCAGCACAAATTACAACTAAAATTTTTGGATAAAATATGGTAGATTTTTGGAATTTAATAGTACAATCAAATACTTTTAACTTTGCAATTTTGGCAATTATTATTGCCATAGTTTGCGTAAAAATTGATTTGCCTAGTGTTATTGAAAAGATAAGAGAAGAAGTTTCATTAGCAATAGAAAATGCAAATTCTGAAAAACAAAGTGCCGAAAAAGAATTAAAGAAAACAAAAAAACTCGTCAAAAATACAGATTTAGAAGTTACAGAAAAACTTGAACACGCAAAGAAAAATGCTAATCTGCTTTCTAGTGAAATCAAAAAAAATACAGATTTAGCTATTCAACAAATAAAAGAAAATGTTGATAGAATTATTCAGGCTGAAGAGAAGAAAATCAATGCAGGGATAACTCAAGAAACAATTCAATCCTCTATTGAGCTTGCAAAAAGAAATATTATTGATAAACTCGTAAGCAATCCAGAATTACATAATGAGTTTATAGAAAAAAGTATAAAAGAATTGGAAAAAATAGAATTATGATTATTTCACAAACAGCAAAGACATATGCGAAAGGACTAATCTTAGCAGCTCAAGCTAAGACAAACTCATATGATGCGATACTAGATGATTTGCAAAAAGTAAATGCTGTTATTACAAATTCTATAGAATTAGCCTCTATTTTAAATTCACCTGCTGTCACTAAAGAACAAAAAATATTAATTATTCAAGATATTTTCAGCAATAAAGTAAGTAAGGACATTATCAATTTTCTTAATTTAATAGCAGAAAAAAATAGATTTAATGAACTTAGTCAGATTATTGAAGCATATAAAGAAGAACTCGATGGAGTTAAATCAATAAAAAGAATTAAAGTTATTTCTGCCATTGATCTTTCAGAAAATTATAAAAATAAAATTACTGAAACCTTTAATAAAAAACTGGATAAAACAATTATTGCAGATTGGCAAGTCAATAAAGACATCATCGCTGGTTTAATAGTACATATTGGTGATGACGTTATAGATACAAGTATCAAAAATAAGCTTAAAAGTTTAAGTAAAATAAAGGGGAACTTATGATAAAACCTGACGAAATTAGTTCTATTATCAAAAACAGAATAGAAAACTACGAATTACAAACAGAAATTACAAATACAGGCAGCGTACTAGAAGTAGGTGACGGTATTGCAAGAATTTATGGATTACGCAATGTTATGGCAAGCGAATTGGTTGTTTTTGAAGACGGCCACGATACTCTAGGTATCACAATGAACCTTGATGAAGACAATGTTGGTGTAGTAATTCTTGGTGAATATACTCAAATCAAAGAAGGTATGACCGTTAAAACAACCGGTAGAATCGCCTCTGTACCTGTGGGAGATAATTTAATTGGTAGAATTATTGATCCAACTGGTAAAACATTAGACGGTAAAGGTGATTATGAATACACAAAAATCCGACCAATAGAACGTGTAGCGCCAGGTATCGTTGCAAGAAAATCAGTACACGAACCTTTATTAACTGGCTTAACTTCAATCGACGGTTTAACCCCAATTGGTAGAGGCCAACGCGAACTTATCATTGGCGATAGACAAACTGGTAAAACTGCAATTGCTATTGACACAATAATCAACCAAAAAGGAAAAGATGTTATTTGTATCTACGTTGCAATTGGCCAAAAAGCTTCAACTGTAGCGCAACTAGCTAAAACACTTCAAGACAAAGGCGCTATGGAATATACAATTATTGTTTCAGCTACTGCAGATGAATCTGCACCGCTACAATATATTGCTCCATTTGCTGGTGTTGCCATAGGTGAAGAATTTATGGAACAAGGAAAATCTGTTCTAATTGTATACGATGATTTATCAAAACACGCTCAAGCATATAGAGCAATGAGTTTACTTCTAAAACGCCCACCTGGACGTGAAGCATACCCAGGCGACGTTTTCTATTTACACTCAAGACTTTTAGAACGTGCAGTTAAATTAAGTGATGAATTAGGTGGAGGTAGTATTACTGCGTTACCTATTATTGAAACACAGGCTGGTGACGTTTCCGCATACATCCCGACTAACGTAATTTCAATTACTGACGGACAAATTTTCTTGGAAACAAACTTATTCAATGCAGGTGTAAGACCAGCAATTAACGCAGGTATTTCTGTATCACGTGTTGGTGGAGCTGCACAAACTAAAGCTGTAAAACAAGTTGCAGGTAAGTTAAGACTTGATTTAGCCCAATTTAGAGAATTGGAAGCCTTTGCTCAATTCGCATCAGACCTAGATCAAGCTACAAAAAATCAACTACTACGTGGTGAAAAATTAACTGAAGTTCTTAAACAACCACAATATAATCCATTAAGTGTTGCGGAGCAGGTTAGCATATTATTTGCCGCAAATGAAGGTGTACTTGATGAAATCAAAACAAGTGATATCAGCAGATTCAAAAAAGAATGGTTTGTACATTTAAATGCAAATCTTAAGCCGCTTGCTGATAATTTAAATGATGGCAGTGCACTTTCAGATGAAGATAAAGCTGAACTAAGAAAAGCACTTGATGAATTTAAAAGAACATTCTAAGGGAAATTATGGCGAATTTAAAAGATATCAAAAATAGAATACAAAGTGTTCAAAGTACGAAAAAAATAACACGTGCAATGAAAATGGTTGCAGCGGCGAAAGTTAAACGTGCTGAAAATTTGGTAAAAGCATCCAGACCTTTTACATCTGAATTAAATTCTATGTTTGCAAAACTTTTAAATTCGATTGGCAATATTAACAATACTAATATAAAAATTAAATCAGCCATAGATAATTATCCTTGTTTGCTTAAAAACAGATCAGTTAACGAAGTTGGGATTCTTGTTATAACTTCAAATAAAGGGTTGGCTGGTGCCTATAATGCCAATGTTATAAGAAAGACCTTAAAACTCATTGAAGATTATTCGGCTAAAGGTATTAAAAGCAAGCTTTTTGTTGTTGGGCAAAAGGGTATTTCTGTTTTACATAAACGTTGCAAAAATTTAAATTGTGAAATTATTGGTGAATACTTGAATATAGCAAATAATCCAACACCACAAGCTGCAAACATCATCACGGAAGATATAGCACAGTATTTTGTAGATGAAAAAATTGATCGTATTGAAATTGTAACAACCAGATTTAAAAATATGATGAGCTATTTCGTTGAAGATTGGGTTGTCTTACCTGTTCAACCACCTGAAATTCAAGATCATCATAAAATCGATCCGCTCATGGAATTTGAACCAAATTTAGAAAGTATTTTGCAAAAGATAGTTCCTATGTACATTACAAACATAATCTATCAAGCCATACTAGAAGCTCAAGCAAGTGAATTAGCATCTCGAATGACTGCTATGTCTGCAGCTACAACAAATGCAGAAAAAATGCTTAACGAACTGTCAATTCAGTACAACAAGACAAGACAATTCGCCATCACTCAAGAGCTTATTGAGGTCGTTTCAGGAGCTAACGCTCAAAACTAATCATTTAAAAATTTGCTAGATGTAAAATTGTTCAAAAACGCTAAGTTTTCAGGTTTAAGCATATTGCTTGCTGGTGATTGCTGTTGAGCTAGCATTGCTTTGCGTTTTTCTTCACTTTTCTTTGTCATGTGAATATTAAGTTTTGGAATACCAACACCTAATACAACACCTGAGAATGCATATCCAGCTAATTGCGCAATAGTCAAATAACGCAACTTAGTTCTTGTTAATTTATCAGCTTTAGGTAATGCTTCTAAAAGTTCCTTAAATTTTAGAGCTTTACCATCTTTTACAGTAGAAATACCAGCCTTTTTCAAAGCAGGATAAAGCACTTCGTCTCTAGTTTTACCAATAATATTTAAGTCTACACCCTTGCGTTTTTTATACAATGAACTCAAACCTTTTAGTGTACCTTTTTGAACAAAGTTACCTAATACAAGCCAACTTAAGAACCCTAAAGTATCTTTAACAGTAGCTTCACGTAATTCATCTTTATCACGAGTTGCTAAGAATCTAGACATAATAGTCAAACCATAAACAAGTTTAAATTGATTTAATGTTGGTGTTAAACCTTTATATTGAATACCTTTTAAGAAAGGTTTATCCATAAGTGCATAAACACCAGCACCAAAAGCAGTAGCCGTAAGAGCTTTCTTAACTTTAAAACCAAATGATTTGTCTTTTTCACGACCTTCAACGCCTACAAAACCATCACTACCAGTCTTTTTCTTAGTTAAATAAATATTAATAGGCTGAATAGACATCCCAATAGCAGATGCTAGTCCTAGACCTAATAATGAACGGCGTAAACCAAAGTTTTTTAATGTTTTTACAAAATTAACATCAGCAAAATTTGATGCTTTTTTGAATGAATCCAAAACTTTTTCTTTAAATAAAGTTTTAGACATTGAAGTAACGTTATCAATGATATCGCCTAAAGCAGCCTTAGCTTGCTTACCTTCTGACTTCATTAGAATTTCACCTTCAGACCCTAAATCAGTCATAACAATATTTCTCAACATTGCTTTATTTTCTTTAGAAGAAGTATTAACTTCTTTCACCAAAGTTTTAGCAAATTCTTTTTGTGCATCAGCAGATAAATTAACACCGTTTTTGTCAGTAATGCTAGCTGCAACTTTACTTGCAAAATCTTCAAGATTTGCAACATCTCCATTTGCTTTTAAAGAATCAAATTGCATTTTACTCATAATATCAACAGCATCAGAATCAGCAAAAATATTTTGAGCTTTAATGCCGTATTTATTATTTAGAGCTCCTGCTAACATCATACCAGCAAGAGGTGCATATACAAGGCCAACAAATGCGTGGTTTACAGTACCACTAGCTTCACGGCGAAGTGTTTCTATACCAGCATCAGCACCACGAGTAAAATCTGTCATTGTTCTTGGAGCCACCATACAAGTAAAGTCAACTGCTGTCGCACCCCAAGCTTGGTTAGTGTTTAAAAATCTTAAAAGCTGAACACCACTATTTGCAATGTCTGCACCAAAGCCTCCAAATGAAGTTTGCTGACGATTGTCTTTACGAATATTTTGTTGTTGATTACTGATATGTTGTACTTTCATGTTATTTTCCTATTAATTACTAAAAAAAGATTTGAATGTTGGTGAACTATTTTTGATTTGATTTTTCAAAAAACCATCCGTCGAGTTTACCGATTCCGCGAGCTTTTTCAATTCAGCTTCACGCTTTTTATTAGTTTGGGTTCTTGTATATAGCGGGATAAACACACCTAAAGCCAACAATGAGAATGCTAAATTTCCAAGTTGGCATACTGAACGCATGTTCTTAGCCGTTTTACCAATTACCTCATCAGATGATTTTAGACTTACATCTTTCACCCAATGAACAAGCTTTTTCCAGCCATTTGCATCTTTTGGTAATTCTTTAACACTGTTTAATAATTTAACGTCTGGCTTAATTTTTTCAATCAGTGTTGCTACACCTTTTGCTGCATAATCTCCCAAGAAATATAAGCTTGAGAAAGTCGCAATATCACGCACTGTTGCTTCTCGTAGTTCATTTTTATCTTCGGCTACAGCCATGCGGCTTGCAAATGTTGCTGTGGAAATAATCCTTGCTTGATCCATTGTAGGAAAAACACCTTTAAATTGCAACATCTCTTTACCTGGTAATTTACATCCCATAGATAAGAACGCAACGCCCAACATTGATCCTATTGAAATAATCTTTTGTTTTAAAAGAGCTGCTTTTTCACTTCCTGATAATTCCTTACTATTTTCAGCACCGTAATCTTTGTAAATAGGTGCACCTTTTACACCAGACTGTCTAGAAGTTATCCAACGGTTCAAAGGTTGCATAGAAATTGCCAAAGGTATAATAGCAAACATACCTAACGCACTTTTCCAGTTTACAAGTTTGATAGATTTTTGAACAAATTTAGCAAGTCCATCAGCATCTTTTATACCATTTTTTTCTATTGCTTTATGAACATTAACAAAATCTTCCAAATAACCTTTCAAATTTTTTGAAAGAACTTTGCCATCAAGTTCTAAATGTTCTGTCATATGAGTTTTACCAGCTATATCATGGTAACCTAGATCAAACATTTTTTTAGGTTTCTTAAGAGTTGCTGATGGTTTTTCTGTAGATTTTACTAATTGCTTAATACCACTTTCAAGATCAAAATCTTTAAATGCCTTTTTAGATGAACCGTCAACACCAGTTAAATCATTTAAGAAAGCGGTTAGAGCATTGTTTAATTTTTCTTGACCATTACCTTGTGCATTGGTTAAATATTTTTGAACGACTTTCAAAGATTCTTCGTTAGCCAATACCTTTGACATCCCTTTAACATCTTTAAAAGCACCAGTTTTTTCTAGTAAAGTAGCCAGTCCCATAACAATATAACCAGGTAATAAGCAATTAACTATTAACCCAGAAGACTCACGTCTAAAAGCTTCCATACCTGCATAAGCATTTGATTGTTTTGTCTCTATATATGTTCTTGGCAAAATTGCAGTTGACAAATCCAAAACAGACACATTAAGCATAGGATTACGTTCGCAAGCTTGAACACCTTGCAAAAATAATTCGCCTAAACCGCCAAAACTAGGTTGCTGCTTTTGTTGAGCATCCCAATTAGGGGTATATTTTTTATTTTCTACACTACTACTTACTTTACTAATCATAACTTGTCTGGTTTTTCGGACTGCTCTAATTATAACAAGAGCATATAATAATTAAAAGCACCTAAAATAAAAAATTGCCTTATTAGAGTAGAATGTTAAGGGAATGTAAAGAGGATTTTTGGTTTATTTTTATAAAAATAGAACATTTTAAACAACTTTTGCAAAAAATTTGAATAAAATTTTAAATTTTTGATCTAAAAAATGCATTTCTTGATATTTTTTCAACAAAAAAAATATGTAAATATTTGTAACAATAACAAATAATCACAAAAATACGAACTATATATTGAAATTTTGTACAAATTTTATAGCTTGATCACGGCATGTAACATCACCATCTAATTGAGCCTCATGTAAAGCCTCAATTATTTGTCCTAAAACTGGTGAAGGTTTTATATCAAGCAATGACATAATTTCTTTACCATCAAGAAGTTTTGGTAACGGTTTTAATTCATCTTTCTTTGAAAGATAAAATTTCAAAAGTTTATTCAAAGATGAGATATTATTATTCACAATTTCATCTGTTATCTCTGGACCTCTTGCTGATAATCTATCAGCCATTGCTAAAATTACGTTATCGATTGAATTATCCTTCATCCGTCTGACAAATCTCATCATAATTTTCTCAGATGTATCTTGTGATGACATAACATGCGATGGATAAATATGGTATTTTATCATTTGAGAAATATATTCTATTTGCTTATTTGAAAAATGCATACTCTTCAAAATTTCAACAGACAGCTTTGAACCAACATCGTCATGTTTTATAAATCTATGCCGACCGTCAATAATAGTCCAAGTCGAAAATTTACCAATATCATGCAAAAACCCAGCAAACCTTAAATGTGCAAGTCTTGAAAACCCACCAAAATCAATTCTATCTAAATGTTCACGTACTTCTATTTTTGAAGAAGAATATAAATCAGAAATCTGTTTAACAGTTTCAATAGAATGATTAAATAAATCTAAATGATGGTGAGAATTTTCTGGGACCTTTTTTAGTTCTGCAACGAATGGGAAAATTTCTTCTAAAAGTCCACATCTATCCATATTTAAAAGCGCTAAATGAGCATATTCACCGGCAAATAACTTTACTATTTCATAAATAACACGTTCATAAGCAGGTTTAGAAATCAATTTAAAATATTTTCTAACAATATCTAAAAGTTCAGAACTAATCGAAAATCCAAGGTTAGCTTGAAATCTAAAAATACGTAATAATCTTAAAGGATCATCAATAAAGTTTTGCTCTGAAATATCTGATATAATTTTATTTTGAATATCCCAAATACCATTGAATGGGTCAAAAATTTCACCACTATTTAGATTTATTGCAATTGCATTAATAGCCAAATCTCTTCGTGCTAAATCTTTCTTTAATGAATTTTCAATAGGATTTGTAATATCCAAATAATTTAATTTATCCTGTAAAACTACACGATAAATTTTATTTTCTTCATCTAGCGGGACAAATGTTGCATCAAAGTAATCTGCTATTTTTTTAGCAAATTCACGAGCATCAACATCACAAACAATTAAATCTCTATCATATGTTTTTTTATTCATCAAAAAATCACGAACGGCTCCTCCAACAAGATAAATTTCATTGTCAAAATTATCTCTAATAGTATTTAAAATTTCGTCATTAATTATTTTTTGATGTAAATTCATAAATAACATTCCCTAACGCAACAGTAACAGCTGTTTCAGCCTTTAATATTAAATCTCCTAAAGTTAGCATTTCTAAATTATTATTTTTAAATAATTCAAACTCTCTTTCCGAAAAACCACCTTCTGGACCTATAATAACCAGTACTTGTTCTCCATTATGTACAGGTTTAACCTCTTTTAAAGTTTTTGAAGCAATGCGTTCACAAAAGACTATAATTCTATCAAAATTTTTAAACAAATATTCTAATGCTACAGGTTCATAGCATTTAGGTATATCTGCACGCTCGCACTGCTTTGAAGCTTCATACATTATTCTTTGCCACTTTTCAATTTTCTTATCTACAACTTCACGATTTAGTGCGCAATTGTCAGTACAAACTGGATAAATTCCTTTTACTCCCAATTCTGTAGCTTTTTCAATAACAAATGATTGAGCATCACTACGAAGCGGACTTTGCGCTAAATACAAATCAAAAGGTAAAATTCTTGTTGACGTATAACTTTTTTGGATTTTTGTAATAATTTCAGAAACAGTTACATCTTCAACAACAGTTTCATATTGGACTTTGTTTTCATCAATCAACAAGAGCTTTTCACCTTTACGAATGCGCAAGGCTTTAGCAATATGCTTATAGTTTTCTCTGTCATCTATAATGGCAATATCGTTATTAACATTTCGCGAATTTATAAAGAAATGAGGCATTAAATACTCCTTTTTAAAAACAGTATAACGCAAACAAACATTCTTTTAATTATTTAGACAAGGATTCATTTAATTTTTCCAGAGACTTTTGCTGCTTTTGAAGTTTCTTTTCAGTTTTTTGAATATCTTTTTCGAGATCTTTAATTTTCCATTCTTTGAATTTTTCAGGATTGTCGTTTAATGATGTAGTACCACCCATTTTAACTTGTTTGTTAAAATCTTTTTGACTTTCCTTGAAAGCTTTGTCCATTTCTTTAAGGCGTACTTTTAGTTCCTTATCAATTTGTTTTTCAAATTTTTCTTTTTTCTTTTTCGCGGCTTTAGCATTAGCTTCTTCAACTTTTTTCATAGCTTCTTCTTGTTTTTCAATAATAACTTTTTTAACCACACCATCTTGAATTATTTTAAAGCCATTTATACTAACTTGCGCAGAATCCTGACTAAAAGACAACAATCTTGATTGTTCTCCTTTAACATCTACACTCCACACGCCTAAAAATATAGGTTTTTTACCTGTAAAAGCATACGCAGATGCTATAACGCGATTAGCATCATCTTTTGAAAAGCCTAACGGATAAATATCCCACATAGAATCATCTAAATCTAGCCCCTTGTTAGTTTTCCAATAATAAATGATTGCATCACGTAATTCAACAAGGTTATATGACATTTTTGTACCAAAATCATAAACAATCGCATTGGTTTTCCAAATACCATCTTGAGTGCTTCCTATTTTCTCTTTGGCAAGTAGTCTTTTACCATCAGGAGAAAAATCAATAGGTGTCAATGTTCTGAAAGCATCGCTATTATCGATAGATTTTTCAGTGGAAAGAATTGGGGTTTCAATTCGTTTAACGACATTTGCTTTCATAATTTTAGTTAATGGAGTCCCAATTTCATCAAGCGGTATAACAAATAAATCTGCTGCTGTAGATGCACTATTTGGATAATAATATACTGCAGGATAAACCATTATAGAGAAATCTGGTGATGTAATTCCTTGGCCATTATACTGTCTAAGTTTATAAAACGTCTTTGATATAGTTAATTCAGGACTTCCAGGCGGATCATTATACCTGACGATTTTATACGTAGGTTCAGGAACATATTTCATATCAGAACCTTTTGGCGTTTTAGGAATTTCTATTTTATCCTCTGCTTTGTCCTTATATTGAGAAATAGCTTCATATTCCTCTACGGTCATATAACCAGAAGGTTTATAATTAAATTTTCTACGGCCGTACTTTTCAGCTTCTTCCTGTTTTAAAACATTATGAATGTATTCAGCTTCTTTTTGTCTTGCATCTTTTTTATTTTCTTTATTAAAAGGATTACTCAACTCAAAGGCAAAACTGGCAGTTGAAGTCAAAAATAAAGTCATTACAAGTAAACAAATATTTTTACGCAATTTATACTAAACCTTCTTTCATAGCAGTTGCAACCGCTTTTGAACGGCTCTCTACGTATAGCTTTTGTAAAATACTATGTACGTGAGTTTTTGTAGTAGAAAGAGTAATTACAAGTTTTTCAGAGATTTGAGGATTACTCATTCCATCTACAATCAATGCCAACACTTCCATTTCTCTTTCTGTCAAACCATACAAGTTCTTACCAAGTTTGTAATTAATTTCACCGCGCTTAGTTTGAACTTCTGCACTTTTTCTGACATTTCTTAAAACAACTTTTGCAATAGCAGGATCTAACCAAGCTGCTCCCTCTGATACTGCCGTTACAGCCGCAACAGTTTGTTCAGAAGTCGCACCTTTGGTAATATAGCCATCAGCACCAGCTTTAAATGAATCAAAAATATCGTCTTCCTCTTCCCTAGACGTATACATCAAAACTTTAATATGAGGATCAGCCGTTTTTATTTTTCTTGTTGCTTCAATCCCATCAATCGTAGGTAAACCTATATCCATAATTACAACATTAGGTCTAAGCTGCAAAGCCTTGTCAACTCCATCTTGACCATCAGCAGACATATCAACAATTTCAATATTTGGATTTTTAGACAAAATAACCGACAAACCCATTCTTGCCATATCGTGATCTTCGACTATTAAAACCTTAATCATTTAAAACCTCAATTTTATCTTGTACAACATTTGGAAGTAAAAAAGAAAATTCACTTCCTTTATTTATTTTACTTTCTAACCAAATTTTCCCACTATGTGCTTCAACTATTTGCCTTGACAGATACAAACCTAAACCAGTACCAGTTGAACGCTTTTTGGTAGTCCCTTGGGAAAATCTCATGAACAAATGAGGAATATCTTCCTTTGGTATACCATTGCCATTATCTGAGACAGAAAAAATAAAATCGCCTTCTTCTGCTTTCGCAAAAATTTCAATTTTTCCATCCTTGTTTGTGTAATTAACAGCATTTCCACAAAGATTAATCATTACACGCTTAACTTCACTTTTGTCTGCATTGATAATAACATCATCAGAAATATCACTATTTAAAATAAATTCTAAATTTTTCTTATCAGCAAGAGGTTTAAGTTCTTCATAACATTGTTCAATCAACCCTTTTACTGAAAAATTAGTTCTGCAAAGCGATAATTTACCACTTTCAAATTTATAAACTTCCAACAAAGCATTGACCAATCCTAACAAATCCTCATTACTTTGAAGCATTGTAGATAAAAGTACTTTTTGCTTTTCTTCTAACTCACCCAATGAACCATCAAGGAAGAACTTCAATGTCTGAATTGCAGCCAACAATGGAGTTCTCAAATCATGCGTTAATGTAGCGATAAAATCATCACGTAATCTTTCCGTATCTTTTTGCAAACTAACATCACGAATCACACCAACATATCTTTCTTTTTCTGATGTTGAAATTGAAGCAAAATTAATTTCGACAGGAATTCTTTTATCACTTAAGGCATTTCTAATGTAACAATCTCTAATGAGTATTTCCGATTTTTCTGCACCTAAGCCAAAAATACCTTCCTTGTTTTTACCAGATTTATTAAAATCAACATTTTCAGAATATGCAATTTCTTGCAACCTCATATGACACAACGCCAATTCTGACAACCCAGTCATGTTTTCACAAGCAGGGTTTACTTGCTCAATAATCCCATGGCGATCAATAATAATTATGCCATCTGCGCAATAATTAATAATACCGCTCAATTTAAGGTTAGCCGCCAATAATTCTGCTGTACGTTGCTCTACCATATCTTCAAGTTTTTCTGAATAATCTTGCAACTGCTGTTTTGCATCTTCTAACTCAGAAATTTTTTCGCGTAATTTACCCAAAAGATTGCTTCGTTCAATACCATTTTTGATATTCATGATTAAATCATCATTATCCCACGGTTTTTCAATATACTTGTAAAGCCCAATCTCATTAATAGCCTTAATAGCATTCTCTTTGTCTGCATAACCAGTTAAAAGAATCATGCTAACTTCAGGATGCAACTTTTTTGCAGCCGTAAGAAATTCCAATCCATTCATATCTGGCATCATAAAATCAGATACAATTAAATCTGGAGTATTAGATCTTAAAAATTCTACAGCTTCTTTTGGTTTATTGAAAAAATGCGCATCATCAAAGCCTTCAACTTTTAAAAGTGTTTTAAAAGCTGAGGTAACGATTTTTTCATCATCTACCACTACTATTTTACCCATAACACTTTAATAATAACTTATTAAAGTGTTTTGGACAAATAGGTTACAAATTCGAAATATTTTAATTAAGAAAACACATGTTTTTTATATTCGCGTCTTGATAATTCAGAATCTAAAAGGTATAAAGACGCTTTTTCATCACCAAATAGCTTTAATTTAGTAATTATATCTGAAGCATTCTTTTCTTCTTCAACCTGCTCTGCTAAATACCAATTTATAAAGTTTCTTGTTGCCATATCACATTCATCTTGCGACATGTAAACAATGCAATCAATCGACGAAGTTACATATTTTTCATGCTCATAAATTTTTTCAAAGACTTGTAATGGTGATGAAAAATCATTATCAGGATAATTAATTTGAGTTAAATGCACTTTACAATCTCTATCAATTAAATAATTAAAAATTATCATCCCATGATCAACTTCTTCTCTTGCTTGGACCTTTGTCCAATTTGCAAAACCAGAAAGACCCAAGTCATCAAAATAAGCAGACATAGCCAAATATAAATAAGCGGAATAAAATTCTTTGTTAATTTGTTCATTTAAAACTTCTTTCACTCTATCATTAATCATTTTTAGTCCCCTCCCACAGCCCATGAATATTACAATATTCCAAAGCACGATTAGCGTTGCCACAATCTTTCACAAGCATTTTAGGAACGTCATTAGGATGCAAAAATTCAGTGCAGATTTTGTTTTTGTCTTCAGAAACAGTTTGGATAAACACAATATGGTGTTCTTCAGTCATCGGATGTGGAATACTACCTACGTGTATTTCACAATTTCCACATTCGTTCTGCACAAAAATTGGGACATGTTTTTCACCCATCTCATTCTCAAATTTTCGAGCATCCAAATAATGCATAGCTTCTCCACAACATACAAGTTCACCAACACCTGTAATCATAACCTGTACAACATTTCCACAGATTGAACATTTGTATAAATCTAATTTATTTGTCATAACAATCTCCTATCCCTCGTAGAATAAAAAATAAAATTGAATAAAACATTCACCAAGTTAACTAAGTAAAAACATCAGTCTTTAAAAAACTTAATAATATAGCAAAAAAATAAAATTCTAAGGTTTAGAAGAGTACTATGAGAATAGGAAGCATCTCTAATATAAGTTATAAATCGCAATGGGCACAACAAAACCCATATCTTTATACTGCACCTCCAACCTTAGCACCGGAAAAACATTCCTTTAAAGAACACAAAAAAGAATATTTTGGTGGTTTTTTAGCATTAGTTGCCGCAGGATTTGCACTATCAAGATTTGCAGCCAGAAATACAACCCCAAAAAACATTGTAGAACTTGCAGATAAAACAATTGGCTTGAACAAAATTAAAGGGGCTCGCAGAACAATTACTCAATTAAAAGATGCAATATTTTATCCAATCATGTCAGTTATGAACGGAGAAAAAAGAGTTCTTAGAGGGGACTTTAAAACAGGTCTTATTATCGGTGGAAAATCACAAGATAAATTGGAAGAATTTGTTTCTGCATTTATGGAACACGGTAAAGAATTGAGAATTCACTGTGTTGAATTAAAGTCACCTAAAAAAAGCAACCGAGTAAAAGAAGTTCATAAAGCTCTAGATAAAGCAATACAGTATCACAAAGAAACAGGTGAATGTGTAATTGTTAATATAGGTGACTTAGCAGCCGTAAGTAAACATAATGTTGCAAAAACAAACTATGCATCTAACTTAGAAGAAAGATTAGCTACTATGCCTAAAGGTGTTTTATGGACGGCATATACAACTGAAGCTGACAATTTACCGTATTTTTATAACAATCTTCCAACATTAAGTGTAAAAATATAATTTTTATTTTTTCTATGTTATAATGAATTTAGCCGTGCTCCACGGGGAATTGCAATCTCTTGACCCGAAGTTGATGCGGGGTGCAGAGCCTGTTGTGAGGGCTTGTGGAGTATAGCTGATATAAATAAAACTGTTGATATTTAACGATAATGTGGCGTAAGCTGTCGAACCGTGTCAGGATGGAAACATAGCAGCACTAAGGCAATACTTGCGGGTATGTTATTTTTAAAAGTAGGTGATATTTATAGATGCTATGCTATATAAGTTCGATAGACAGTGGCACGGTTTTTTAAAGAGAATAAGGAAGTTACATGGGGAAATTTTTTATACTTAATGCTGATAACTTTGGTATGAGCAAAGAGCATAACAAAGCCATTTTAGAAGCTTATAATAACGGTTTTTTAACTTCTACAAGTTTAATAGCCAATGGAGAAGCATTTCCAGCAGCTGTAAATGACATTTTGCCTGAGTGCCCTAATTTAGGTACAGGAATTCAACTAAATATCACAATAGGGAAATCTTTAACTGACTGCAAGTTATTAACAGATTCAAATGGGAATTTTAATACAGGGTTAATATACATATTTATAAATTCGAGAAAAAAAGATTTATTATCACAAATTGAGAAAGAATTCCGAGCACAAATAGAAAAAGTTCAAAAAAACACTTCTATCACTCATCTAAGTTCTTATTCAAATATCCATATGATACCAGAAATATTTAAGTTAGTACTTACCTTGGCAATTGAGTATAAAATCCCATTCATAAGAACAATGCAAGAGACTATTTATTTTGTGCCTAATCTTGCTAAGCATTTAAGAATAAAATATATATTCAATTTTATAAAGACTCTATTTCTAAATCACTTTTCAAAACTCGACAAGGACTTAATAAAAACAACAAGTATAAAAACAAATGATTATATAATAGGATCAGAATATGCTGATTTGATGGACTTTACAACTATTGATTTGGGATTAAAATCTATTGATAAAGAAGAATTAATAGTGGAAACAATAATAAATCCTTACTACTCACAAACTCTAAAAAACAGTCATACGAATGAGTTAGCATTAGCATTAGATAAAAAATTAGAAGATTCTATTAATAGACAAGGATACGAAATTACAAACTATAAAAAGTTGACATAATTATGAAAAATTACTTTACAGCATTTTTAATATTTTTAATATTTGCAGGGTTTGTAGCATTTGTTTATTCTAAAAAATCAACAAATTTGGTACTTGATATTTTAACTCCCACAACAATACAAGTTGATCTTAATTCAAACAGAATATTTGATGATGGAGAAACAATTTGCATACCGAATTTAGAAAGTTTTTCTACAGAATTCTTTAATGAAAAATTTTCCAAAGAATTAAATATTACTCCAGAAGAAAGTTTTGCTTTAGGATATTTAGCTGAAGAATATAGTCGTAATTTATTACTTTCTAAACAAGTAAAAGTCAAACTAAGTAAAACTCACAATTCTAATTGCCAACACGGAGAAATATTTGTAGACGGGGAAAACTATTCACAAAGATTATACAATTTAGGACTTGCTAAATGGAATGGAGTTTTCAATAAAGTAAGCCTTGATGATAAAATCGAAACTGCAAGAAAATTAAATTTAGTTATTCTGAATTTAAAAAGTAACAAATATCATAAAACTGATTGTGAATACGGAATAAAAAGTACCGATTACATAATAACACCAATCAAACAAGTACCTGAAGATGCAAAACCTTGTAAATTCTGCCACATATACAAAAATAAAAATCAAATAGATACACCTGGATTTTATTCATCATATCTTTCTGATGGAGGTGTAAAATTAATACTTACAGACTTTACGCAAAAAATGCGACCTGATAAAAAATGTCAACACGAAGTCTGTAAATCGCTTTTAAAAGAGATACAAAATACACATTCAACAATTGATATGGCTATATATGGCTGGGATAACATTGACCCAATAAAAAATGCTCTTATAGATGCAAAAAATAGAGGTGTAAAAATAAGATTAGTATACGATGAAACGAGCGAAGAAAACTATTACTACAAAGACACTCCTTTTATAATTAACCTTGCTGATGAATCTATGTCTGATAAGAATGATTATTCTACTACTCTAACAGATATGCGTATGCATAATAAATTTGTCATTTTTGATAATAAAAAAGTCATGACTGGTTCAATGAACTTTAGTTCAACAGGATTATCTGGTTTTAATACAAATACAATCTTATTTATAAATGCAAAAGATGTAGCAAATCTGTACACAGCTGAATTTGAACAAATGTTATCAGGTAAATTTCACGATCGAAAACGTCCTCTTGGATTAAACAATAGCTTTAAAGTTGATAATTCAAATCTCAGCGTCTATTTTTCGCCTTACGACAAAGCTGCACAAAAAATCATAGAACTTATTGAAGAAGCAAAACACTACATTTATATACCTACATTTTTAATAACACACAAAGACTTAACCAACGCCCTGATAAAAGCTAAGCAAAGTGGTATTGATGTAAAAATAATAATGGACGCAAACAGCGTTGGCACAAACAACACAACACACGTTACATTACGAGAAAATAAAATACCGCTAAAGACAGAAAATTATGCTGGTAAAATGCATTCCAAATCAATAATAATAGATGATAAATACATAATAGTTGGCTCAATGAATTTTTCAAACAGTGGCGAACATAGAAATGATGAAAATACTGTCATCATAAGAAATGAAAAACTTGCTAAATTTTACAAATCATTTTTTACATACTTGTGGGATAAAATACCTAACACTTGGCTTTATCAAAATGCTAGACCCGAAAGCTTAGATTCTATCGGTTCATGCTACGACAGAATAGATAATGACTATGATGGACAAATTGATAATGCTGATAGTGGCTGTAAATAATTAATAATTTTTTATTATTCGAGCATCCACATCTTTTATAGCATTAATACTATTATTTAGACTGTGCGCAAGTTCAACAGCAGTATTTGCAGTATAAAATCTACCACTAGTAACTAATGCAGTACATTGTAGTTGGGCCAAATCATCTTCATCATTCACATTAAATGCAATAACATCAATATGAATATCTTTTCTTATTTTTATTAATTCCATAACATAATCGCATGGACTTTCATCACAATTTTCACCACCATCTGTTAATAGTATTATCCTTTTTTTACCGGCAAAACCCATAAAATCATTTTTTACTGCTTGTTTCAATGAATAAGTAATCGGTGTCATTCCTCTAGGATTTAAATGACTTAAGGTGTTTATAACTTCGTAAGCATTATTTTTTTCAACTGGCACCATGAGAGTTGATGCACGACACGCATCAAAAGCGCTAAAACCACCTCTATGACCATATACTCTTAAGCCAATTGAAGTATTTGGATCAATACTAGGTAAAATTTCTGCCATAGTATCAAGCATCAAATCAACTTTGCGTCGATCATCAATATATTCAGTCATACTATTTGAAAAATCCATAATAAACAAAATTCGCTCAGCCGGCTCAGGAATAACATTATATTTTCCTGCCGTATAAACAGAATAATCCGAAGCAAATACAGGTGTTAGCAGAAATAAAAGAAATATCAATAAAAACATTCATGCATTATCAAACTATTTAATATAATAATCCCTTTACATATAGACTAATCTAATTGACCTTTATTTTTTCTTGCAATATCATAAAACTATTATGAATAAAGATTTAATTAAACAAACTGAACAAGAAATTAAAGAGCAATTTGATCTTATAGATGAAATAAGGGACTATAACCAAGAAAAAGTTCTTAATGCCTTTATTGGGAATAAAGTAGCACCTGAGCATTTTTATACAGTTTCAGGATACGGTCACGATGATTTAGGTAGAGAAGTTCTTGACAAGGTATTTGCAGATGTTTTTAAAGCTGAAAAAGCACTTGTTAGAGTACATTTTACATCTGGCACTCATACCCTAGCTTGTGCATTATTTGGGAATTTAAGACCTGGCAACAAATTGGTATCAGTTGTTGGTAGACCATATGATACAATGTGCGAAGTCATAGGAATTGCAGGAGATAAAGAAACAAAAGAAGATTCTCTAATCGGCCACGGCGTATTATATGATGAGGTTGCATTAAAAAACGATGCTGTTGATTTAGAATCAATTAAAAATTCAATAGACAACACAGTTACAATGGTTTTAATTCAACGCTCTAAAGGCTATTCTACAAGAAAATCACTAACAGTAGATGAAATAGGTAAAATATGCAAAATAGTTAAAAGCAAGAATCCTGAATGTATTTGTTTCGTTGATAACTGCTACGGAGAATTTGTAGACAGCAAAGAGCCATTAGAGGTAGGCGCTGATTTAATTGCAGGGTCGTTAATTAAAAATGCAGGTGGCGGAATAGTAGAAGCAGGCGGATACATTGCAGGTAAAGCAAAATACGTTGATAAATCAGCAAACCGTTTAACCGCTCCTGGTATAGGTTCTGAAGGTGGAGCTATGTTTAATCAACACAGACTCATTTTTCAAGGATTATTTATGGCACCATCTATTGTTTCAGAATCACTAAAGGGTGCAGTTTTAGCTTCAAAAGTATTTGAAAAAATTGGGTTTGAAACTTACCCTAAATACAATGAAAAACGATCTGATATAATTCAAAATATAATTTTTGGAGCACCTGAACCTTTAGAGCATTTTTGCAGAACAATTCAATCCCTTTCTCCCGTAAATGGCTATGTAACACCAATTCCTGAGCATATACCTGGCTATGAAGACCAAGTTATTATGGCAGGCGGTACATTTATAGAAGGTTCTACAATTGAATTATCTGCTGATGGACCTATGAGAGCACCTTATGTTGCGTACATGCAAGGTGGACTAAATTACGCGCATGTAAAAATAGCCTTAAAACACATTCTTAACAAATATTGTTAAGTTTTTTAAATGCCGAAATTAGCTAAAAATAACTAATTCGCAAGGATTAGTTATTTTTTAATATAAACACTTTGGAATTAGAGAATTTTATGCTAAACTGTTAGAGGACTCACATAAGAGTGTTTAATTAGTTTATTACTATAAGAGGAAAGGTTTAAAATATGACATTACCAAACGTAGCATATTTTTCAATGGAAATCGCTATGGATCAATCTTTGAGCACATATTCAGGCGGTTTGGGATTTTTGGCAGGTTCACACATGCTTTCTGCAGGTTACTTACAATTACCTATGGTAGGTGTAACAATGTTATGGTCATATGGTTATTATGATCAACGTATCGACCAAAAAGGACAAGTTGAAGTTGCATACATCAGAAAGTATTATGATTTCTTAACTGATATTGGTGTAACTACAGAAGTTGAAATTTTTGGTGAAAAAGTAAAAGTTAAAGCATTGAAAGTAGAACCAGAATTATTTGGCACTTGCCCAGTATATCTTTTAACAACTGATATCGATGGTAACAGTGAATGGGCTAAAAGTATTTCATACAAATTGTATGATGGTAATGAAAAAATTAGAATTGCTCAAGAAACAGTTCTTGGTGTAGCTGGTGTAAGAATTCTTCAACAGGTTGGTTATAACTTTGATGTTATCCACATGAACGAAGGACACGCACTTCCTGCAGCATTTGAATTGTTAAGACAATATAATGGTGATTTAGAAGCTGTAAAAAGAAAAACTGTATTTACAACTCACACTCCAGTTGCAGCTGGTAATGAAGTTCACTGGGTTGATACACTTCTTGAAGGCGGTTTCTTCGCTGGTTGCGACAGACAAACAGCTGTTAATTTAGGTGGTGAAAACTTCTCACTTACTGTTGCAGCATTAAGAATGTCTAGAATTGCAAACGCAGTATCTCAACTTCACGGATTAGTTGCTAACAAAATGTGGGAATGGGTACATGGAAGATGCCCTATCAGAGCTATCACAAACGCAGTAAATTTACATTATTGGCAAGATGAAAGAATTCCAAAAGCTAAAACTGGAGAAGACTTGCTTAATGTTAAACGCGAAATGAAAGAAGAATTATTCAAATATATCGCAAACGTAGCTGGTAAAAGATTCAATCCAGATGTATTAACAATCACATGGGCAAGAAGATTTGCAGACTACAAACGTGCTTGGTTAATTTTAATGGATAAAGATAGAATCCAAAAATTACTTGACGAAAATAAAGTTCAAATTATTTTTGCGGGTAAATTCCACCCAGATGATGTTATGGGTAAAGAAATGTTCAACAAACTTCTTAATCGTTCACACAGCTTGAAAAATGTTGTTGTATTACCTGGATATGAACTTGAATTATCAGGTATGCTAAAACGTGGTTCTGATATTTGGTTGAACACTCCTCTAAGACCATTTGAAGCTTCTGGTACTTCAGGTATGTCTGCTAATATGAACGGTACACTTCACTTATCAATCTTTGATGGTTGGACAGTAGAAGGTACATTCAATGGCATCAATGGTTACACTGTTGAATACCCTGAACTAGACGACGAAATGCCTTGGGAAGATCGTCACTGGAAAGACCACGAATGTGTAATGGATATTATTGAAAACCAAATTATCCCTACATATTACGAAAATAAACAAGAATGGGCGAGATTAATGAGACAAGCTATCAGAACTTCTGAAGCATACTTCAACTCTGATAGAATGGTTGTTGAATATTACAACAGATTGTACAAACCAATCGCTCACGACGATTCTTGCACTGGTACAGAGAAAAAAGAAATGAAAATTTCTGAAACTCCAACATTTGATGCTTGGACTTTCTCAAATATTAAGTAGTAATATTAAAATATTAATATTAAAAGCGATGAGGATATATTCTCATCGCTTTTTTATTGACAAATTATAAATAATCATTAAATAAAAGATCAAGAAGGTTACTTTTAAAATTTCCTAGTATACTTACGTTTTC
This sequence comes from Candidatus Gastranaerophilaceae bacterium, assembly GCA_045652525.1. GTDB lineage: Bacteria > Cyanobacteriota > Vampirovibrionia > Gastranaerophilales > Gastranaerophilaceae > SIG32. The sequence continues at coordinate 61,914 of JAZRUK010000023.1, forward strand.
GGCTCTATTGTAACGAAATGTAACATAAAAGAGAGTAAAAATTAAAGTTTTAATTTCAAGTTGCCGTAACTATGAGTAACAAGGAAAAAATTGAAAGGGAACTCAGTCATGGGTATGGCAGCATCACAGGCTAGATTTTTAGGTCTAACCGCAAGAAAAACAAACGTAGAATATGAAGGACAACAAGTTAACCAACAAAGAACATGTTTGGCTA
>JAZRUK010000024.1:0-95954 GCA_045652525.1 Candidatus Gastranaerophilaceae bacterium
TTAGAATCACAAGTTTTAACTATTTTGATATTCTTACCTAATTCTTTAACAAAATCTGCAGTAGAGTTATAACCTGCAAGAGAAGAATTAGAGTTCATAACTTTTAAAGCTTCACCGAGCTTTCTTGTAAACACGTTAGCCGCAGTATCCATAGATCTTTGTTGATAATTAGCAACAAGAGTTGGAATAGTCATAGCAGCAACTACACCGATAATACCCAGTGTAATTAACACTTCTGCCAAAGTAAAACCAAACCTTTTTGTCATATTCTCTCCTTATAATTCTATTGTAATGACTTTTTCATCGTAGCATTTTTTCTAAATCTTGGCAATACATCAATTAGCTTGGTTTTTCATTGATTTTGCTCTTAATTGTCTATGATATGTTATTGCAAATCGGTGTGCTTCATCTCTTATTCTTTGGAATAAAAATAATGCACTAGAATTTCTAGGTAAAATAACAGGTTCTGATTGATTTGGTAAAAATACTTCTTCATTTCGTTTTGCTAAACTCACAACATCAATACCCTCAACGCCAAGTTCTTTTATAATTTCCATTACACTTGAAAGTTGACCTTTGCCACCGTCGATTATGATTAAATCAGGTTTGTCCCAATGTTCCTCTCCAAGTTTTGAAAGTCTGCGAGTTAGAACTTCTTTCATTGATAAAAAGTCATCAGGTTTTCCTTCAGTGGATTTAATTTTGAATTTTTTGTATTCAGATCCTTTTTTTACACCGTTTATAAATGTAACCATTGAGGCAACTGTATTTGTACCTTGAATGTGTGAAATATCGTAGCATTCCATTCTGTGCGGAAAGTTTTTGAGTTGAAGTTTTTCTGCTAGGTATGCTCCAATTTCATTAAAATCATCTCTAATTTTGGCCATTTTAGTAATTTTAGCATTTTGTAAGACTACATTTGCATTTTTGTCTGCGAGAGTTTGAAGTTCTTTGCCTTGGGCAGATTTTCCGTAACTGATTTTGACTTTTTTCTGAGCTAAAATTTCTAACCATTCTTCATATAAAGCTTTGTTGCCAACAGCTTCCAGTTCATTAGAAACGATTTTGTCAGGATAACCTAAAGTCAAAGTTGTATAATATTCTTTGAAAAATGTTTCGAAAAATTCTGTTCTATCTTCTTCTTCAACGTCATAAACAAAATCTTTTTTGTCTATTAGTCGCCCTTCTCTTACCATTAAAATGACAATTGCAAAAATTCCGTCATCTGCAACAAGTGAGATTATATCTTCGTTAAGTTTGGTGTTTTCGTAAACTACTTTTTGTTTTTCCAGTGTCTTTTTCAAATCAAGATAACTGTCACGAAGTCTTGCAGCTTTTTCAAATTGCAAAGAATCTGAATATTTTTGGATTTGTTCCATGAGTTGTTTCATTAATTCAGATTGTTTACCAGATAAAAATAATTCAGCTTGTTGAACAATTGCTTTGTATTCTTCACTCGTAACTTTATTTTGGCAAGGTGCAAGACATCTGCCTATGTGATAATATAAACAAGGTCTGTCTTTGAATTTAGGTGTTTTGCATTGTTTGAGTGGAAATATTTTTTTCAAAAAATCAAGCGTTGAATGCATTGCTCGAATATCTGTGTATGGGCCATAATAACGACCTTTTTCTGGGTTAATATTTTTTTTGCGAATAATAGAAATTCGTGGAAAATCTTCATCTGTAATAAGAAAATAAGGATATTTTTTGTCATCTTTTAATAAAATATTATATCGAGGCTTATGTTTCTTAATCAAATGACTTTCTAAAATAAGAGCTTCGACTTCAGTATTGGTAATAATGTATTCAAGTCTATCGATTTGAGAAACAAGAACTTGGACTTTAACGCTATCGTGCTTTTTATTAAAATAACTTTTCACACGGCGTTTAAGAATTTTTGCCTTGCCAACATAAATGACTTCGTTATCTTTATTGTAATAAAGATAACATCCCGGAAGTGATGGAAGCAGTTTTAAACTTTCTTTTAGTTTCTCGTTCATTGATTACATTATAGCACAGGGTGAGAAAGTATGGTTTTATGTGGTTTTTTGTAAATATATGTAACACTATTAGCAAAGTTTTTCATGTTCTAGATTTAAATGGAAAAAGGAGAAAGTATTTTGATTACACCAATACAATTAACGGATTTTAAAACACGTAAGTTTGCACACGTTTCTAGTGCAAGACAACATGATAATAAATTTATATCTAATACTGGGTTGCAACAAAATTATTATGTGAATTTTACTGCAAAACAAAAAAACTCTAAAATGTCAGATGATCTTTATTATCAATACGATAACGTTGCAGTTGATATTGAAAATAAAGCAATCGCACTAGCTAAAAAACATAATCATTCGGAAGCTAGTCATTTCCACTTTATTTCTGTTGCGTATGATGATATCTTAAAATATATTGACGATTTAGAACAAGAAAATGCAGATTTACATTCTCTTGTAGACGGGACAGCACCTTCTTACTTTATAAGTGTTTTTTCAGAAAAATTGTTTGAAGACCCTAGGTATAGAAATGCTTTTAAGCAAATTATAACCGATGAAAAAACAAAAGTAGATACTATTTTGGAACAAATGCCTAAAGCTCCTTTTAGTGTTAAAAAGATGAAAGTTTCGGAACTTTTTTATAATGATGTAGATAATGCCAAAGAACAATTGGACAGAAGTAAAAGTATAACTAATGGTTATGATATGTACAATGGCGCATTTCTTTCTCTTCTACCTGGTTTAAAAGAGCATAATGAAGAGATTCATTTAAGAATTAGCGACCTGTTGATGTTGGAAGATAGAAAACTAGAAGAACGTTTGTATTTCCCAAATTACGATCAAAAAGCAAAAAATATTATTAAAAATTTAAATTTAGGTACGAATGTGTACGTAACTTATGATGATACAAAGGTTAATCCAGATCATTTTGTTCCAAGTATTATAAAAGCATTTGAAGAAAGTGATGGTAAATTAAACCCAAAAAATACTGAAATTGTTGAGTTTAATTCTAATGTAAGAATGGATGACTTGACTGATAAGCTTATAGAGTTACAGAAAGATAAAAATAAAAATTATATAGTTATATTCTCAGAAGCAAGTATTCTAAAAAATGCAAGTAAAATGATTGATGGAATACCAGCAGCTGTTGGTTTTACAAAGTCTTATGTGAATTTCTTAGAAAAAACTCCTAAAAACTTGCGTATTGTAATGTTTAATTCAAAAAATAATTATTTGAATATGTCTCAAATCCCTACATTAGGTAGAGCATATTCAGAATTTGGAGAAATTACACTTCCAGTTTTAACATCGAAAGATGTTTTGCAAGCACTTAAAGAAAAACCAAAAATGTTAGAAAAAGTTTTAGAAAAATATCCTAAAAAATCGCTTGAAAAAGTTGTGGAAGCATCTTCTCAAATGAATGGAATGTTTCCTGATAAAACAATTAACTTGATTAAGAAAATATCTGCAAATTATGTTGATAAAAAAGAAATCACAACTAAGGATATTGAAGTTTATATTAAAGATGTAGATCATTTATTTAAACAATCAAATAAAGATAGCTCTATCGAGAGTGTTTTTGATACAGGTAAAAGATTAAAGGATATTGTTGGAAAAACAAATACGAAAAAAGAGGCTGATCATATTGTAAAACAAATTAAAAACAATAAAATTGGCACAAAAGGATTTATCATATATAACCAAGATGGTGTTGTAGGTGGTGGTAGACGTCACACAGCAGAGGCTATTGCAGGAGAAGCCAATGTACCATTCGTTTCAATTAATACAATGGACTTTGGTACAAAAGACGTGGATTTGTTTGGTGGAATGTCTATGACTCCAGAAGCATCTATTAAAAAATTATTCTCTCTAGTTTCTGCTCAAGCCGAAACGAACCCTCATAGAGGTGCAGTTTTGTTTGTAGAAAATTTTGAATATTTTTCAGTTGGTGAACTTGTTTCTCAATATCACCAAAAAGCAATGGCTCAATTAATAAGAGAAATGGAAAATGCAGAGAAAAAAGGTTTGAACATTGTTGTAATGGGTTCTGTTTCAGATTCTGATTTGATTGGTGAAGCAGCGATGAAATCTTTTAAATTTAATGATCAAATAGAAGTTTCTTCAACAGCATTTAATGAATTTGAACGTTACGACGTATTAAAAAGTACATTTAAAAAGAATAAAATTAAAATGGCAGGTACTGTTGAAGAACAAGATAAATTACTTCATGATATGTCAAAAACTTTAAGAGGTTTTTCATTCCTTGAATTAAAAAGTTTTGTAAAAAAAGCTGAATCAATCGCACAAGAACGAGGAAATAAAGAAGTTACAAAATCAGATATGATAGAAAGCTTCTTAAGAATAACAACAGGTAGACCAGCATTGGATTATGAATTCCCGCATGATAAAGAAATTACTGCAAAACACGAAGCTGGACATGCTGTAACTCTTCAGATTATGAATGATTTAATGAAAAAATCTGGTAAACCTTGGCATATTCCTGATACTGTCAACTTTATAACTCTAGATCCAAGAGGAAGCTATGGTGGTGCGACTTACATAAAAAAAGATAAAAACTATCAGTCTTCATTTGAAAATAATTTTACAGATTTGGTATGTTCATACGGTGGCTATTCTGCAGAAAATTATTTCTATGATATGGATGGATCTTATGGCATATCGGGAGATTTACAACATATTACTGATATGGCAAAAGCTATGATTACTGTAATGGGTCAAGGACACCATACAGGTAAAATTTCTTTAATACAAGATTATCACCGTGGTAATGTTGGACGAGTTACAAGAGAAAATATTGATAAAGATGTTCTTGTGATTACAAAAAATGCTTTAAATGTATCGAATTCAATTGTTGATGCTTATTCAGGATTTATAGATGAATTTGCGGCAAAATATACTCACCTTGTTGGGACAGGTGATTGTTTAATTGATGGTGATGTTTTTAGAAAGGAACTTTATGATTGGGTTTCTCGTCAACCAAAAGATAAACAAGCAGAACTGGAGCTTTTAGATACAATGATTTTAGAAGCTATCAAAGCGAGTAAAGCAGGTAAAATTTATTAATTTTAAAGCCCCGATATGGGGCTTTTTTGTAAATATATGTAACAGTAAATTCTTTTTTCCTAAAGTTTTGTTTTGGATATTCCGATATTTATTTTGTTAGAGTTTTTAAGGAGAAGTGTAGATGAAAGAAAAAAGAATTATGAATGAAGAAGACTTAATGGTTGATTTTGCAGAAATGACAAGTTTTGACTTTAATTCTTTGGATTATCAACAAATGCGTGAGTTGCATAAAATTACAGATAGTGAATATGCAGAAAAACCTTATGCATTTAAATTTGGCAAATTTGATTTGGCAGATATGTTCAGATCATTTGTTGCTCAAAGAGAGATGTAGGCTCGTTGAATTAGGAGTATGTGTATGGACAATTTTGATGTAAATGAATTGTTTATAGAAAACTGTTTTTTACCTTGTATTGGCGAGGTAGAAGAAAAACCGATTGTGGAACGCAAAAGTTTGGATACTTTGCTTGCAGAATTGGAAGTGATTAAGAACAATATTGAGGAGATAAAAGCCAAGGAATGGCATCTTGCAAAATTGATGAAATTCCACAAGGAGGGCATTGCCTTTCACTAGGCTACCAGACAGAAAGAGAAGCACCTGAAATCTCAGGTGCTTTTTTTATACTTTGTCAGAAAGATGGAAAAAAGGAGTTCTTATGCCATTTGGGGTTTGCCGTTTAAATTTATCAAAGCATCAATGACTTTTGGCATTTGACACACAAATGAATAGTTTCCTTTTGCTAAGGAGCATTTTTTGCAATCACATTTGATGCTGTAACATTCAAGAGCCTGCTCAGTCCAATTTTGAGTAATAGACTCTGAAATTTCCCCGTTAGTCTGTGGATAAAAATCTTCGGTTTCTTCTAAAAACTGTTTCATACCTTACCCTCACACTATACCCACTATCATTTTAACTTGTGAGAATATAAATTTAATCCTCTGTTTGGTGTAAAAATTTTTCAAATTTTATTGATAAATCTGTTTTATTTTAGTAAAATGTTAGCAAAAGCGGGGTTTTTATGGCAGAAAAAAGAATTTTAATTGTTGATGACGATGATGAAATCAGAGAACTTTTAGAATTTGACGTTAGTCAAAGTGGATATTTCGTAGATACTGCTCGTGATGGTATGGAAGGCTTGAACAAGGCTTTAAATAACACATACGATTTGATTTTGTTAGATGTTATGATGCCTAAAATGAACGGCTTTGATGTATGTAAAAATATTCGTCAAGCAAAGCTTGCAATCCCGATTTTGATGTTAACAGCAAAAGGTACTATTGATGACAAAACCGAAGGTTTTGATTGCGGTGCAGATGATTATTTGGTGAAGCCGTTTGATATTCAGGAAGTTCTTTTGCGTATTCGTGTTCTTTTGAGAAGAAATAGTGTCGAAGAAAATAATAATTCGCTTTCAAATGAAATTTTAAATGCTGGAGATATTTCAATTTCTCCAGAAACCTTAGAAGCTGTTATTGTAAATAAAAAAGTTAAATTAACGCCTACAGAATTTGAAATTCTGTATTGCTTAATGCAACATTTTAACAAACCGGTTACTCTCGCTACTCTTTTAGATGAAGTTTGGGGATATGATAGTAATGAAGATGTTAGAATGCTAAGGGTGCATGTTGGAGGTTTAAGAAATAAAATAGAACCTGATACAAAAAATCCAAAGTATTTGCACACGGTTACAAATGTTGGATATAAATTAACTCCGTTTGCGGAGGTGTAAGTTGAAATTTTTCAAATTTAAACGATTAAAAATTGTTGAACAAATTGCGATTGTTGTATTTTTTGCAGTTTTAATTCCAATGAGTATTAGCGGTTTTATTATCAATAATATCAACCAACAATCTGTTCGTGCGCAATTAAGAGAAAGTGCTGTATTGATTGCAAATATGGTATCTGATGAAATTGACTTTTTTATTCAGCAAAATAATATGACTTTAAATCAAATGGCTTATACGTTAGAAATTATGCCTTCTGCCGCTCAAAAAGAAAATTTTATGAAAGAGATGGAAGAAAAATTTGGCGGTTGTGAAGATATTGCGATTGTCAAGTATCAAGCGGATTTAGATAGACTTGTGCAAAAGAATCACGAAGAAAAAAAGGCAACTATTTATACAAAAATGAAGAATGGTAACTATTTAACAGTTACTTATAATATTGATAATATTGAATCTGGATTGTTTCGCTCATTAGGTCAAAACAACAGACAGATTTATGTTTTGGCAGATGGTGGAAGACTTATTGCTTCTCATAATTATACAGAAAAAGTTTTTCAGCATACAATGGAATTATTGCCAAAATACAGAAGACTTGACGAACCTGTTATATTTGGCGATGTTAAAAACCAGCCGATTGTTTATGTAACAAAAACTAATCCTAAAATTACAATTATCGTAAATACAACTGAAGGTATTACAAAACGTGCAATTACTGACAATAGATTGAAAATCATTTTGGCATTTCTTGCTGCAACTGCTACAATAATTTTTATCACAGCACTTTATACATATTATTTATACATCAATATTCGTCAATTGTTCAAAGGTATTATTGCTCTTTCGAAAGGTAATTATAATCGACAGATTCGTCTATTAACGACGGCATTTACACCGTTTGAAATTGTGTTCTTGGCATATGAGTTTAACAAAATGGCAAATGCAATCCACAAATCTTATTTGCAACTGCAAAAGAATAACGTCGAATTGAAAGAATTGAATGAATTTAGATCAAACCTTATTGATACGGTGAGTCATGAGTTGAGAACTCCGTTGACAAGTATTCAAGGTTATACATCTCGTTTGATGCGCCATGATATTGAAATTAATGAAGAAACAAAACAAAAATCTTTGAGAATTATAAAAGAACAATCAGAAAGATTACAAAGGCTTATTGAGGATTTGTTAACAATTCCAGATATTGAAAGAATGCGTATAAAAACCGTTAATGAGCCGACAAATTTAGCGGAAGTTTTAGAACGATCAGAAATGCTTTTGCGTAAAAAAGATGGCAGAGAAATTATGATAAAGATTCAAGATAACTTTCCTCTTATTAATGCAGATAAAGGCAGACTGGAACAGGTTTTTGTTAATTTGTTGGAAAACGCAGTTAAATATTCCTACGAAGATTCAATAATAAGAATTGAGACTGATGTTGTTGATAATCAGGCTAAAATATTTGTTAAAAATGATTGTGATGTAATTCCGAAAGATAAGTTGCAAAGATTGTTCGGAAAATTTATAAGACTGGATGATAATACAACTCGAACAACCCGTGGCACAGGTTTAGGATTGTTTATTGTAAAAGGTTTGATAGAGGCAATGAATGGTAAAATCGAATTGTCATCTACTGACGGTTGCGGTTTCTGTGCTGAAGTAACTATCGATTTGGCAGGTGTAGAAGATGTTTATGTCTAGGGCTATAGAGCTTGCAAAACAGGCTGTAGGTGAGGTTGCCGTCGGTGCTGTTATTGTCAAAAACGGTGAAATTATTGCCGAAGCTCATAACGAAAAAGAAGCTAAAAAAGATGTAACGTGTCATGCAGAAATTTTGGCAATTCGAAATGCGGAACAAGTTCTTAGCAATTGGCGACTTGATGATTGTGATTTGTATGTAACTCTTGAACCTTGTCCTATGTGTGCTTGGGCTATTATAAATTCCAGAATAAAAAATGTCTATTTTGGTTCTTATGATTTGAATTATGGTGCGTTAGGTTCAAAATTGGATTTGAGAAAAATAGCTAATTCAAAGTTAAATGTTTATGGCGGAATAATGGAAAAAGAATGTGATAAAGTTTTGAGTGATTGTTTTGAGGGCTTAAGATGATAACTAAAATAGAACTCGACAACCTTGTCCAGCAGTATGAAACAGAAGATTTTATCAAAGATGATCCTGTTAGATTCCCGAACCGTTTTAAAGATAAAAAAGATATAGAGATCGCAGGATTTATTTCGTCTTTGGTCGCTTATGGCAGACGTGATATTTTTACCAAAAAGCTAGAACAATTATTCTCTATTGCTCAAAATGAACCTCATAATTTTATTTTGAATTTTGAGCCAAAGATGTTGGGGGATTTTAATTATCGTTTTGGAAAAAGTGAAGATTTTGCGCAAATTTTTTCTGTATTGCAGCGACTTTATTTGAAAGATGGCGGGTTAGAAGAACTTTTTGAATACGGATACAAAAACAATGAAAATATGTTTATTCCGGTTTGTGATTATTTTTATTCCAAAGTTGAAGAAGAAACACAAGGGTTTAAATTTATGATTCCGAATCCTCGAAACGGTGGGGCGATGAAGCGTATGTGTATGTTTCTTCGTTGGATGGTTAGAAAAGGGCCAGTTGATTTTGGGATTTGGGATTTTATGCCGATGTCTAATTTGTTGATTCCGCTAGATGTGCATGTCGCAAGGGTTTCCAGAGAAATGGGGTTGCTAAAAAGAACCTCAAATGATTTTAAAGCGGTACTTGAATTGACCGAAAATTTGCGTAAGCTAGATCCCAAAGATCCTGTAAAATATGATTTTGCAATGTTTGGATATGGAGTGAATAAATTGTAAATATTAGAATATAAAACAATAAAAAAGGTGACGGGAGGGCCATCACCTAATAACCAGATTTACACTTTCGTGTTCAGAAAGGAGTCTGTTATAAATAGTTCTATTCTCCTAAGTTAATTTGTGAGAATTGAACTATTTTATTTTTGCCACGTTTTTTAGCATTGTATAATGCGTGTTCTGCGTAGCGGATAATTGTGTTTGCATCTTCTTCTGCGCCTTCGATGCAAGGATATGTTGAAATACCACCTGAAATTGTAATTGGGTGTCTTTCTTCTTCCCCTGCAGGAATAAATTCCATTCTTTCGATATCTCGTCTGAATCTTTCTGCAAATAAAAATGCATTGTCTTCTGATGTGTTTGGCAAGATTAGTAAGAATTCTTCATCACCATATCTTGTCAAAATATCTTCTTTTCTGATTAATTGTTTTAATTTATCAGCAATTGAACGAAGTAAAACATCGCCCCATTCATAACCATAAATATCGTTTACTACCTTGAAGAAATCTAGGTCAAACAACAGGCATGATAAGCTGAATCCATAACGTCTTGCACGTGAAATTTCTTGTTCTAGACGTTCATTTAAATATTTTCTGTTATGTAAGCCTGTTAATTCATCAGTTGTTGAAACAATTTTTAATTTTTCACGTAAATCTCTAATCTTTAATAGGCAAGTTGTACGAATTGCAAGTTCTTCAGTATCAACAGGTGTTTTAATATAATCATAAGCTACTGCACGAACTGTTGTGCCTTTAAATGTTTCGCCAATAAATAAAACAGGAACTTTAAATTTTGTAACCATTAAATCTTCTTTAATAGTAGGAACACTTTCAACTACAATCAAAGCAGGATTCAAAGATTCATATTCTTTAAGTTTGTCTGCACCTTCTACTCTAACATTTGTGTCATCAATTTGAGCAAAAACATCAGCTAAAGCGGAAGAGTTTTTGTCTGTATAAACAATAATGTTTCTCATAAAAATACTTTCCCTCACATTACTCTCTCTTTGAAGTGTAACATAGCACGCAGGGCAAATCAAAAATGTTACATTTGTTTAACAAAGTTTATGCTAAAATACAATTATGGAAATAACTATAAGACGTATGCAAAAGTCCGATGTGGACAATGTTATAGCAATAGAAGAAAAGGCTTATGGTGAGCACCATTGGTCAAAAGAATCTTTTTTGAATGAATTGTCAAATGATTTGGCTCGTTATAATTGCGCATTTGATGAAGACGGCAATTTGTTGGGTTATTCTGGATGTTGGCAAATTTTGGAGGAAGTCCATATTACAAACATTGCTGTTTCCCCTGATTTCAGACGCCAAAAAGTTGGTGAAAACCTTTTAAAACGCATCATTGATGAGTGCTATGAAAATATGGCAAAATACATTACATTAGAAGTTAGAGTCTCCAATACTCCTGCAATAAATTTGTATGAAAAATATGGATTTAAGTCTTTGGGAGTTAGAAAAGGTTATTACCAAAACAATAATGAAGATGCCTTAATAATGTGGACAGAAAATATATTTTACGATAAATTTAAATTAAATTATGAAAAATTAAAATAATAAATTCAAAGAGAGGCTTTGGGACAAAATGGATGAGGCAATGGTTCCTCGTATTAAGAGGGTAAAAAAAGAAAAAAAGAAGATTAAGATTCCTGTATTAAACATACTATTGGTTCTTTTTTGTTCTTTTTTGTTAATTGTTGCTACATTTGTTCAATTAGATATAACACATTTTGTTATTCCGCATGATTTGTTTTCAAATAAAGCATTGACCAAAGAAGATTTTCTTTATACTTTTTCAATTATTCCGCAGATTCCTGCCGTTCTTTTGATTGTAGGACTTTTGGGCAGACGTTTAGGACTTACAAGTATCATTATTTATATATTAATGGGCTTGTGTTCTGTTCCAATATTTGCTTTAGGTGGTGGAATTGATTATCTAGCGGAATTTGGTTTTGGTTATATTTTGGCATATTTGCCAGCTGCATTTTTGGCAGGTTCTTTTTTGGACGAAGAGTTTTCATTCAAAAATATTTTAAAAGCAACTTTTGTTGGCGTGATGACAATCCATTTTATTGGCATAATTTATATGCTAATGGTTGTAATTTTCAAACATCAAGGATGGGCATTTATTAAAGGTTGGATATTAGCGCAAAGCGTTTTGAAAATTGCATATGATCTTGTTTTGAGTTTTATGGCTCTTGTTTTTGCCAAATACGGTAGCAAATTTGTTAAATATTTAATAGGTTAAGTTTTCAATATATTTAACTAATTTATTAACATCTTTATTCCATAGACCATTCCAATTACGTATAATAATGTCAGCTGGGCAAAGACCATTTAGGGTTAATTCTTTGATTGGTTCAAGGAATTTTTCTTCATTTGTTTTCATCTCAATTAAACCACGTTCAGAAATATAAAGAAGTTCTTTACATATTTCACCAGCATTGTGACCTTTTATAGTACTTAACAACCCATTTTTAGGGATGTTATATCGAAGTTCACTAAAATCTTTATCTGTAAACAGCTTGAATAATTCTTCAGTGTCACTAATAGCTTTTTCATTGTATAAAATACCTTTATAAATCGCTAAAACGGCTAATGGCATTTTATTGCAATCGTGATTTCTTATTTCGATAAAATTACGAAGTCTAACTTCTGGGAAATACAAATTTGCGTGAAGTTTGAAATCTTCTATATCAGCTTCAAAATTTTCATAACCATTTTTCATAAAATCTTCAAAATTAATTTTTCCATTCACAGGAATTGTTTGTCCGTTTTTGTTTAAGAATATAATAGGTGATTTTATGACATTGTTTATATATTGTTCAAACGAGAAGTCGTCATCTAAGTTACAGGCAAATCCACAACGTTCGTTGTCAGTGTTTAGCCAACTTAAAGCCCTGAATGATTTATAGCCGGTTTCGGCTCCACCTCTGATTGGAGAATTTGAAAACATTGCGGTTATGAAAGGCGTTAATTTGTTTGCCAGTTTGAATTTGCGAATGGCATCTTCTTCGCTTTCAAAATCAAAGCAACCTTGAATGCCTGCGGTTTCTCTCATCATAACATCAGATAAAATTCCCCATAAATATTTTGCCATTAAATGATAGCGACGTTTAGGAATTAGGTTAATGTTTTTATGAGTTGATAAAGGTGAAACTCCATATTCCAATAGTGATATTTCTAGTTTATCTAAAATAGGTTTCATTTTTTGATTAAGAGAATTTATTCTTTTTTCTAAATCAAATAAAGTTTTTTCAGGTTTAAGGCTTAATTCTATTTGACTTCCTGGTTCAAGAGTTATTGTATCGTGATTTTGTTTTAATCCAATTATGTTGTAATCATCAGTGATATAATCCCAATTTTCTTCTTTTGCAAATTGTCTTAAAAAATCACAAACGACATTGTATTCGACCGCTTTACAAGTGCTTGAGGAAATAGGCAAACGTTCATATTCTATTCCTATGCAGCGATCTAATTTTGATTTGCATGTGAAAAGTTTTAATATATCTTGTTTTTCTAGTTTTTCTTTTGTTTGTACCATTTTTCCTCCTTAATTATAACATCTTTAAAGCTATCAGAGAAATTTTTACAAAACATTTACCTGTGTGTGGTATTATAGAGTAGTAACATGAACTACTTTGAACGTGCAAAATTTTTTAGAACTAAAAAACGTCTTGGACAAAACTTTTTAATTAATGGCGAAGTTATCCAAACGATTATTGACCATGCAAATATTTCACCAGAAGATACAGTTGTAGAAATCGGTCCTGGGGTTGGATTTGTAACTGAACAATTAGTGAAATATGCAAAAGAAGTTATTGCAATTGAGCTAGATGAAGAAGCGATTGTAGAGTTGAAAAAACTTAATGCTCCAAATTTGAGAATTATTCATGCTGATATTTTGAAAACAGATTTGTCATCACTATGTGAAGGGAATATAAAAGTTGTTGCAAACATTCCATATTATATTACCAGCCCGATTATTGCACATTTATTAGGTGAAGTTGATGATTTAGAAAACAAGAACAGAAATAAAATCACAGACATTATTTTGATGGTTCAAGAAGAAGTTGCAAGACGAATGGTTGCTACTGAAAATTCCCCATCAAAACAATACGGATTGTTGACAATACTTTCACAATTTTGGGCGGATGTTGAAATTTTCAAACTTGTAGGTAGAAAATCATTTTTCCCAGCACCAAAAGTTAATTCTGCACTAGTAAAATTGGATGTAAAAAAAGAACCACGTTTAAAATTGTCTGATTATTCTCATTTTAGAAAAACAGTAAAAGCAGCATTTTCTCAAAGACGCAAAAATGTTAAAAATTGCTTAATGAGCGGAGGTTTCTCTCGTGAATCTATTTCTAAGGCTTTATTAGAACTTGGTTTGGATGAAAATATCCGTGGTGAAAAATTATCTATTGAAATGTTTGGAAAGCTTTCGGAGGCTCTTCGTGAAACAAATTAAAATCCAATGTCCAGCTAAAGTTAATTTAACTTTAAAAGTTGTTGGCAAGCGTGAAGATGGTTTTCATAATATTGATAGTGTTATGCAAACAATCAGTTTGTTTGATTATTTGACGATTTCAATTGAGAATAGTAACAAAACAGAGATTTTATTATCTGGTAACAGCGATAAAATCCCTTATGATGAGAATAATCTAGTTTATAAAGCCGTAAATTTGTTTTTGTCTCAATTAGAAAATCAAAATTATAAAATATCAATATATATTGAAAAGAATATTCCTGTTGCGGCTGGCCTTGCAGGTGGAAGTACCGACGCCGCAGGTGTTTTGTACGGATTGAATAAATTATTGAATGAGCCATTATCAAGAGAAAAGTTACACGAATTGTGTGCTCAGTTAGGTTCTGATTTGAATCTGTGTTTGGAAGGAGGAAGACAAAAAACTTCTGGACGTGGTGAAATTTTAGAACAGTTACCTTTTGAGGATTTCAAGATTTCTTTAATAAAGCCGAATAATTTAGGAATAAGTGCTAAAGAAGCATATACTAAGTTTAGTCAAAAAGATGGGTCAAAAGATTCATTTGTAAATGATCTTGAATGGGCTGTGTTTGACGATTATATTGAATTACAAAATATAAAAAAACAATATCCTAATGCGATAATGTCTGGTTCTGGCCCAACATATTTTGGTATAGATATGAATTTTACCCAGCAAGATGGTTATTGGGTTAAAAATAATTTAAAAGCAATTCTGTATGGCGTCAAAGAAGTTTAATTATTGAGCCAACAAGCTGAGAAATGATTTTCTCCAACAGGTTTTAATTCAGGGATTTCTTTTGTGCATATATCTATACAATATTTACAACGTGGGTGGAATTTGCATCCTGTAATTTCTTGTTGAATTGTTGGAGGTTGTCCTTCTATAGTTTCAAGTTTTTCTGAATTTTGTGACGGGAGTGCATTTAGTAAAGCTTTTGAATATGGATGATTAGGAGTTTGGAAAAATTCTTTTGTAGGTGCATTTTCAACAATTCTTCCTGCATACATAACAGAAATTTCGTCAGCATTTTCACTCACAAGAGCTAAATCGTGAGTTATCAAAAGAATTGCAGTATTATTTTGCTCTTTAATTTCTTTTAAAAGGGTCATAATTTGTGCCTGGATGGTTACATCTAATGCCGTTGTAGGTTCGTCAGCTATCAGTACTTCAGCATTGCATGCCAAAGCCATAGCGATAATTGCACGTTGCTTCATTCCGCCTGAAAATTCGTGAGGGTATGAATTTAAACGTGTTTCTGCACATGGAATTTTTACGGCTTCAAGTGCTTCAATTGCTTTTTGTTTTGCTTCTTCGCCTTCAATGTTTTGGTGAATTTTTATAACTTCTAAAAGTTGATCCCCTATGGTATAAAGAGGATTTAAAGATGTCATTGGATCTTGTGGAATAAGAGCAATTTTAGCTCCACGAATTTTTTGCATGTCATTAGCTTTTAGGGCTAAAAGATTATCATTGTTATAATATATCTCACCGCTTTTTATAACTGCATTTTTAGGTAAAAGATTAAGAATGCTCATTGCGCTAATAGTTTTACCGCATCCAGATTCTCCCACGAGTGCGTGCATTTTGCCCTTTTCTAACGAAAAGGAAACATCATATAAGGCCTGATTAAATCCATTTTCGCAATTAAAACCTAAATTTAGATTACTAATCATTAACATAATTTATATTATATATCTTTATTTCTTATATGTGAATAGGGAAACTGTAGGTATAAAAACATATAGTTAATATTCTGTAACATGTGTTAAAGTTCATAAGAAAATTTGCCGTAAATCCATGTGTGTAGAACTATACAAGTATATATATTGTATATATTAAGTATTGTAAACTTAAATATTATATGGTGTAGATGCAGGTGTAGCAAGAATTTAAGGACTAAGTATATGGCAAAGATTACATGAAATAGCGCAATTCCCGTATAAAGGAAACGTTTATTTTATTATCGAGAGAAAATGAAGTGAAATTTAATATAAGCCGATGGGCTGAAAGGATGTGAACGATGTCAGTGCAAGTGCTAACGTATGCTGAATGGTTTAAAAAGCAAGAAACTACTGAGGGTTTGACGAACTCTCAACTTTTGCAACGCTATCAAGAATATAAAAAAGGTCTTGAAGGTGCAACTTTGCAACAAGGTCTTACTGGTGGTCAAACAGTTGATAATGACAAAGGTGTTGTTGTTCAACCTGGTACAGTAGGGACTCCTGAAGACCAAACAAAAAGGGCGACGGCAAATCAAGGTCAAGTTGATGAAGTAGCTGCAATGAAAGCAGCGGCTCAGCAAGCACAAGTAGAACGTTCACAGCAAAAAGAACAAGGTCATTACGCTCCAGTTATTTTTGATGAAGAAACTAGAGCTGTAGTTAATCAAGCTGTAAAAGATTCGGGAAAAGATAAACCGTTGTATCAAAATACAAAAGCTCAAAATATTCTTCGCGAACAATTTGAGAAACAACTTAAAGGTTCGGATGATTTCTTGAAAGCATATCAAGCTGGAGTTGCTGAATACACCAAAAAATATGAAGCAGCTACTACTGATGAAGAAAAACGAGCAATTTATAATGAGTTTAATAGATTTAAATCCGACTATGAAGACGGTATTAAATTAATGGCGAAGACTTATGTAAAATCACTTGTTAAAAGTGATAGAATTGAACGTACAAGAGTTTTTGAATCCGAAAGTGATAAAAAGAAATTTGAAGCAGAACACAAAGCTGAGATCAAAGAAGATGGATTACGTTTGCGAGTTCACAACCAAAAATACATTGGCGAACAAAATGTAAATTTACATCATGGTAAAGTTGTACAAGAAGGCGGTTCATTACACCAAGCAGCATTTGAAACAGCTTATGATACAGTCGGCTCAGATAGAGTTGCGGATCCTAATGAGGTTTTAAACTTGACAGATGAAGCGGCATTATTAAAAAATGAAGCTGCAGTTAGAAAAGAGTTAAAACGTCTAGGTTTTGATGTTAAAGATGATACGTGGAAGAATGTTGCAAAAGTTTTAATTAATGCGGCTGGTGCAGCATTAGGAGCTATAGCATTTCCACAAGTAGTTTCAGCTGTGGCTACAGCAACAGCACAGGTTGTTAACCCTGTAACGGGTGCAGTTCTTGCTTCGGCTGAGGAATCTGCTAGTGCTGGCGGTACTTTCTTCAATTGGAAAGGCGGTGGTACTGCAGCAGTTGCAGCAGGTGTATTATCAGCAGCCTTATTTGGTGGAACAGAAGATGAACATGTATTGAATGGTACACAAATAGATAAAGTATTTACGCCTTCTGTTGATGGTAAAAAATATTATGAAACAAGTACATTTGGTAAATATAATGACAATACAAAAATGGTTTTAGCGGAAATCGATGCTCTTGATTTGCCTGATGAGCGTAAAACAGAAATTTTACGTGAAGCAGCAGGTGTTGACAGCCGTCAATTCTTGAGTGGTCAAGAACTCATTGGTGCATACATGATGGCGGCTGACGAAGCGAAAAAAGTTGAAAAAACTGAACCAGTTACAGAAACAGTTACAGTTACGCCAACTGTTGAGCATGAAATTCAAGATCAGGATGTTCCTGCTGTAATGGAAGATTTGTTTGAATATAAACGTGAAACTGGTGAATATTGGATTGGTATTGCAGGTCAAATGTATTTACGCGATGGAAAAGCAGTTACAGCTGCAGAAGCTAATGCAATTGGCAGACAAATCAAAAAAGATCATGGTTTTGCACCATCTAATGCTGATATGCCAGATGTTTTAAAATTAGAAAGAAAAATGACAGTTAATGGTGTTGAATATACTTTGAAAGATGAAATTACAAGAAATCCATATAAAGGAAATGTTTCTGTTGGTAAAGAAGTCAAAGGCGCTAGAGTAGCAAGAGAACTTTCACCTGCGACAAAAACATATACTTTTACAGTTACTGTAAAAGATGGGGATAATGTTGTTGAGACTTATACAAGCAGAGTTTACACAGAAGCTGAAAAAACAGATCCAGCAAAAATGCAAGCGGATATTAATGCAAAAAGAGCAGAGCTTTTGAAAAAGCATCCTGCATATTCCGTTGAAGTAGATAGAAAAACTAAAACAGAAGAATAGATAAAAAGCTCCCTTTTAGGGGGCTTTTTAGTATGAAATTATTTTTGCTATATAATATAAATATGGCTGTGTATTTTTTCTATGGAGATGAAGAATATAACATAGAGCAAGAGATTATCAAGCTTAAAAAAGGCTTGGATAAAAACTTTCTTGAGATGAGTTTCAAAACTTTTGACAATCCAAAGTTTCCAGATTTGGTTGCAATTTTGAGGACTCAGCCAATGATGTTTGGTAAAATGCTTGTTATCATAAAATGTAATGACTATTTTTCTAAAACCTTTGATGATAAGGAAATTAAACAAATAGAAGAAGCTTTAGAAGATAATAATGATAATTTAGATATCGTTTTTGTTGCAGAGTTACCTCGTAATGAAGGTAAAAAATTAGATAGTCGAAAAAAACTTTTCAAAGTTCTTTCAAAATATAATGCAAAAGAATTTGCATCAATTCCTACATATAAAACAGCAGAATTAGAAGCTTGGATTAGAAAGCAAGCAAAAACTAAAGATTTGGAGTTTGATACTGATGCTATTGCGGCAATGATTTCGCAAGTTGGTAATAATTTAAGAGAAATTGATAGCGAGCTTGGCAAGATTAAACTTTTTGTATATCCGGATAAAAAAATTACGAAAGAAATGGTTAATGAGTTTTGCGTTTCCAATGAGGATTTGTTTGCGTTTTCTGATTATTTGATGAAAGGCGAAAAAGATAAGGCTCTTTTAGAATATAGAAAATTATTAGAGAAAAAATTCTGTTTGGAAATTGTTGCAGCATTACAAACTATGATTAGACGATGGATTACATTAAAGGCAAAAGCTTCTGAGTGTAATGCTTTTGAGCTTTCAAAATTAACAGGCCAACATGAATATGTTGTAAAATTAACTCTACAAAAATTAAAAAATACAAGTTTGAAAGATTTGGTAAAATTAAAACAAAATCTTACTCAAGCTGAATTAAAAATAAAATCAGGGCAGTCTTTAGCTCCTGAAAAGGAGGTTGAAGATGTCTTGTTTAGATAATTATCCATTTTTAATGGACTATTTTAAAACAGGTATTCAGAATTCTGACAAAAATATTGCCCATTGTATTCTTTTTTGGGGGAATGATATAAATGCTCAGTATGAACTTGCACTGGAAATTTCAAGGCTTTTGAATTGCAAACTTGATGGTAAACCTGATTGCAACTGTTTGAATTGTACTTGGATAAAAAATAATAATCACCCTGCAGTTTTAACATATTCCAGAAATGATAACAAACCGTCTGATGATGATTCAAAAACTTTGTTTTCGATAAATCAAGCAAGAATGATTAAAAACGATTTAGCTGTAACTAGCGAATATCACAGAGTTTTGATATTTTGTGATAAAGACAATGACGGGAATCTTGGCGGATTAAATCCTACAAATTTTTCAGTAGATGCTGCAAATGCCCTGTTAAAAACGTTTGAAGAACCGCCATCAAATACAACATTTTTCTTTTTAACAAATGACGTTACAGATATGATCTCAACAGTAGTATCGCGTTCTCAGTGTTTCTTTGTTCCGTCTAAAAAAGATGAACCACGTAATTTTGAATTGGTCAAAGAGGTTATGGACGGCTACCTTGAACTTGAACGTGGCGAAGTTTTAGATTTTAACGACAATGTTTTGTCGTTAGTGAAAGAAAATGAGCCGCTTGAAATTTTTACGCAAATGCAAAATTATTTAGCTGGCATGTTAAAGTCCAATATTAATAATAAACATTTAAAGATAAAACTTATACATGATATTAACGCTATTGAAAAAGCTAAAAAAGAATACAAATTAAATATGAACATTCAGACAATTGTTGAAACTTTAGCTTTTGATTTAATTTTGTAATAAATTGCCCTTAATCGTGCAATATTTTATAATTAGATTATGAAAAAGTTCAATTTTTTAAACCAATTTCCAGATGCGGTAATAGTTGCAAATAATTCCGGCGAGGTTGTTTTTAAAAACAACACTTTTAAACGTTGGTTTAAAAATTTTTCTAACCTTAATAAATTTTCGCATAATATGAATTTCGATATTTGTCCTTTGAATAGCGAAAACATCGAAATCTATTCTCCCATCTATCATGCGCTAACTTCCAAAGAGAACTTTTTTGCGTATGTAAGCTATGAGCTTCCGCAAAATAAAATTCTTTATTACAATTTGACAGCTATTAAAAAACGTCGATATACAATTTTATTCTTGACAGATGTTACAGCAAAAAATGAGCTTAATGAGTACAAGGACCAAATAAATAATCTCCGAGAAAAGTATGAAAAACTCGAAGAAGAAAATGAAGATTTGCAAAAAATTCGACAAAAGGCTCAATCTCAAGCTATTCGTATTGCTCTGATTAATAAAATGTCCAATATCATAAGAGAATCAATGGATATTTCAAAGATTTTAAATTCTGCTTTGCACGAATTGGCAATCATGTTTGGTGCATATAAAGCATATTATGCCTCAAACTTTGACGGTGACTTCACTTTAGAAGAAATTTATGGTGATAAAAACAAAAATCAAAAGAAAATTAAATTTGACGAAAGAACTTATAAACAGATAGTTTCAGGCGATATTTCAGTTTCACATTCACTGATTGAATATATTGGGGCAGAGCCTTTTAAACAACCTGTCATGAGAATTATTGTTCCGGTGTTCCACATGCAAAAACTAATTGGCATTATGGTTCTTTTAAGCCATCAAAAGCGTGAATTGAATGAAGAATTGGAGATTTTGGAAGCTATTTCTTCTCAACTGGGTAACGCAATTATTCGTGCTGAGTTGTATCAAAAAAATATTAATACTGTGCAAGAGTTAAAAGCTACATTAAAGGAATTAAAGGAAACTCAGATCCAACTTATAAATTCAGAAAAAATGGCATCTTTGGGTCAACTTGTAGCAGGTGTTGCGCACGAAATTAATACACCTGTTGCTTCAATAAAATCTAATAATGCAATTTTGAGTAAGTTTATTCCGCAAATCCAAGAGGCCGAAATTGCAGAAATGATGCAGGAAATCAATGAAATTGATTGCGAAGCAATTCAGCGTATTAGTAATATTGTTAGCTCACTTAAAAAGTTTGTAAGATTAGATGAAGCTGAGCTTCAAGAAGCGGATATTAATAAAGAAATAGACTTAACTTTGGATTTGATTAGGCACGAAACAAAAAACCGTATAGAAATAGAAAAACATTATGGAATTTTGCCTTTGATTAAGTGTTATCCAAATATGCTAAATCAAGTGTTTACCAATGTTTTGGTCAATGCGTGTCAAGCAATTGAAGGCTCTGGAAAGATAGAAATTACGACTGAATTTAATGATAAAAAATTAATTGTAAAAATAAAAGATAATGGCAAAGGAATTCCTGAAAACGAGCTCAGCAAGATATTTACAGCTGGTTATACAACAAAAGGTGTAGGGGTTGGAACAGGGCTAGGATTAGCGATTTGCGCCAAGATTATTGAAAAGCACAATGGTGAAATATTGGTAAATAGTGAATTAGGGCATGGTAGTGAGTTTATTATTACTATCTGTAGTGAGTAGTATTGTATTAAGTTTTGTAACACAACTATGTCTGTAGTAGTCTTAATTAGAGGTATTAATAAAAAAACAATCAATATTATTTGTAAATATAATACATTTAACCCAAGAAGTTGTTCAAAAAATATGGTATATTATAAAGTGTGAGTGTTACCCTTATTTTTCTCACAGTAGACAGTAGGTAAAATTTTTTAAAAGGAATTGTTACAAAAAATTAAGTATGTAGTTATAAAAAAGGCAATTAAATTCAACACAAATTTTTAATATATGAGTAAGGTGTAGAATTTAAACTCGTAGTGTCGGAGGAAAATTAATGACAATTAGTGTGAACAGCAAGAAGAAACAAGTTAAAAAATCATTTGATGAATTATTGATGGATTTAAAAACAAGCAATTCAGAAAAAGTTAGATATAACGCGGCTCGTGTTTTAGGCGAAATGGGTGATTCTAAAGCAGTTGAACCATTAATTGAAGTTTTAAAATATGACAAAAACGGTTCAGTAAGATTGTATGCAGCAAGAGCGCTTGGTGAACTAGGCGATTCTAAAGCAACAACTCACCTTATCGAATCATTACGCGAAGACAGAAACGTTGACGTAAGAGTTCGTGCAGCAAGAGCATTAGGACGTTTAGGTGGTGAAATCGTTGTTGAACCTCTAGTTGAAGCTCTAAACGATGAAAACCCACAAGTTTGTATTACAGCAACAGATGCGTTAATTGAAATTGGTGATGTTGCAACAGACGCATTAATTGAATCATTAGATCACGAAAAAGTTAACGTAAGATGTGATGCAACACGTGCTTTAGGTGAAATTGGTAATAAAAAAGCTGTTGATAAAGTTATTAATATGTTGTATGACGAATGGGTTAACGTAAGAATTTACGCAGTAACATCATTGGGCAAATTGAACGATACAAAAGCAGTTCCAGCTCTTATCGATGTTATGAAAAACCGTTCAGAAAATGAATTAGTTAGAGCTGGTGCAGCTGCTGCATTAGGTGTTCTAAGAGACCAAAGAGCATTACTTCCATTAAGAGAATTGATTATGGAAGCTGAGGAGCTTGGTGAATTAGAAGACACAGCATTAAAATCATTTAAAAAAATCATGGCTGCAAACTGGCAATCAATTCCAGGTGCTACAGCTCAGAAAAAACCTGCAACAACTTTCTAATTGAAATTAAAGTTATGAACAACAATAAAAAAAGAGACTCAAGTGAGTCTCTTTTTTGTATATCTTTGTTAATTAATTATCCAAACATACGGTAAAGTAATCTTGATATCTAGAACTTACACCATAGTTTGTTTGTCTAGGATTTAAGAGTTGCTCAAATGCGCCATCTTCATTAAGTGTTGTATTAGCCCAGATTCCAAAAGTTGCATCTTGCCTGAAATTGAAACCTAAAGAAGATAGTTTTTTGAAATCTCTACAATCTGTATATTCTGGGCAAGTTGAAGTATCACCATAACCTATTAATGCAATATCTGCTAATTGCTGCTGATTTGGCATTTTATCTGTTCCGCCACAAGCTTTTACAGCACCAGCCCAATAATCATTGTCGTGTTTGCAGCCTACTACATTATATCCATCTGCAAGCATTTGTTCGCACTCAGCTTTTGTTACGGGGTCTGCTATATATGGAGCTGTATATTTAGTTCCATTAATCTTAAAACCATATAGCTTATTAACATTCAATAATCTCAAATCTTTGTTGCTAGTATTAGGACTTTTGCTGCCAGACGTATCATAAATCATAGAGATACAGCCCATACCAGTAACTTGGTTAGAATACGGATCTTGCTTACAATTAGGATCATAAGCTAAAACACCTGATACCCCGTTTGCAAATTGTACCCCAACAGTATTAGTACCAAAAGGCTCTTTTCTTAACTTAGATGAATCAGTAAAAGTAGTTATATCCATAGTTTCAGTTTCAGGGAAACCGTAAGTAAACGTTTTAGGGAAACAACTATCTAATTTATCGTTATCACATGTTTTAATAATTTTAATATGTTTTTTTAATTCATCGACAAACGCTTCAGTCGTAGTATACCCAGCAAGAGTTTGTTGAGTATTCATAACTTTAAGAGCTTCTTCTAATTTTCTTTCAAAAACAGAAGATGCAGTACTCCATGATTTTTCTTGATAATCAGCAACAAGAGTTGGAATAGTCATAGCTGCAACTACACCAATGATACCTAAAGTAATTAAAACTTCTGCAAGGGTGAAACCCGCTTTAGGAGAGTGTTCTATCCCCCATAATGGCTTAAAGCTTTGTGTAACAATGTTTTTAAACATGGTAGAATTCTCCTATATACTCAACTATTTACTTTCTTATATTACCATTTTTTCTAAATCTTGGCAATAAAAAAGAGTCCCTTGTGGAACTCTTTTTTATTGTAGTTATAAAACTTATTCTTCGGTTGTTTCTTCTTCTGCTAAAGCTTCAGTTCTGATAGAAGCTTTGTCTGAACCCAAAGTTTTGTCTTTATGTTTTTGTACTTGTCTTGAAAGTTTGTCAGCTAATAAATCAATACTTGCGTACATTGATTCAGCAGCTTCTTCGCAACGGATAACGCCTGAAGCTAGTTTGCAAGAAACTTCTGCGATGTGTTTGCCTGATGCTGCAGGGTTTTTAACAACTGATAATACAACTTCAATACCTTGAATTTGATCATAGTGTGCAGCAACTTTGCCCATTTTTTCTTTTACATAAGCTTTGATAGCGTCAGTAATTTCGATGTTTCTACCGTTTACGTAAATATGCATTTAAATCCTCCTTATACTGTTGTTTTTACAGTATAACATACTATTGTCAATTTTTAAAGGGGGTAATTAGTCTTCCAAGATAAATTGAGGTAATTCAATATCTGGAGTACCGATTACTCTTACTAATTCCAAAACAGATGCCTTCATTTGGCATTTTTGTGAAGATCCGCTAAAGAAATCTCTGTAAAAACAACCTTCGCAGTTGCATCCTCTCTTATAACACTCAAGTGCAGTTGGCGTCCATCTTCTTACGGCTACTGCTCTACCCATATCTCTACTTCTAAACAATTATATAATCTCCAAATTTAATCTACTTTACCCATGGACGATATCCGACAGTACAGCTGTCGTCCTCCACCCCTAAGGTCGCTTGTATCAACTATCTTCGACCTGTTTATACTAACATTATAGGAAATAAGTTTTATTTTTCAAGGGGCAAACATGTTGTTATTAAGAATTGTAACAAGTGGGTAAAATGGCTCTGTATAGCGGTTTTTAGGATGTCAATCTCATGATAAATCAAGCTATACCATGGTCTTGCCATTTTTAATCATGGAAACCCATGATATGACATGGTTTTACATGGTTTTTGTAATTATTAAGAATTGTAAAATATTCAGGAATATAGCCTGATTCGGGGGCATGGAGGCATGGTCAAGAGTTAAAATACTACTGATTTTATGGCAAGAAAAATTAAAATTAAACCGCCAATAAATTCGAGTCTATTTGCAGGTATCTTTTTAAAGAATTTATTAGACCAGAATCCTGCCAATGACATTAAAAATGCTACAATACCGATTATTGAAGCTGCAAAATATAAATTTGTTTCTGTCAGGTTCAATGTAGCACCTGCCAATAGAGCATCGATGCTTGTTGCAACTCCTAAACTTATTAAACAGCTTATTCCAACACACTGAGGAAGTTGTTTTTTAGGTTCTGTGGAATCAAGTATGAATTTTAAACCAAGAATAAAGAATATTGTAAAAATAATCCATTTGCTAAATTGTCCGACAAAATCATAAATATATTCTGTCCCTAAAAATCCTATAAACGGCATCACACCTTGAAATCCACCAAAAGTGAAGGCAATAACCAATGAATTTTTTAATTTTTCTTGATTATAGATTAAACCTTGAGCAAACGAAGCTATAAGGCAATCTATACCTAAAGCAATAGCTAATAATAAAATATCAACAAAATTCAATTTCTACCTCAAACAATCTGTTCCACGGGAATTTATAACATACATTATATCTTTTTCCGATAAAAACGGCAACTTTATTTTCATAAAATTCCATTTTAGTATTCAAATCATTCAAATCAGGTTTTGTTTGGCGAATATTTGCTTGATATGCCCAATCATCTAAAAACCTTGTTGTTTGTAGTTTTTTAAAGGAGTCATCGTTATATTTTGAAGCTAAAAATTTCATTTTTGCGGCACAAATTAAGCTACCCAAACTATTTGCGGAAGTATTCCATGCGGAATATCCGTAAAATTTTTCGTCAAATTCTGTAAATTGATTTACTAAATTGTTATCAGCTCCGTTTGCAAATCTGACGTCTGCAATAGCATAAGGTTTTTGAGGTGTCGTCCAAATTTTGTTAAATGGTTCTGTTGAAGTTTTCATAACAATTTCGCCCTGATGGTCAATAAAGTTATTTACAAATAACAAAATATCTGCAGAATTGACATCAGATACCTTACAGCCTGCAAGTTCTATTTGTCCTAGTACACTTTTTTCGATAGATATATCTTCGTAATTTGAAATCAAATGTTTGCATTCAGGTTCAAAAAATATTGGTGCTATCTTAATTTCACCTTGAATTGCTCGAGAAAACAGTGAGATAGGAATTTCGTCAGCACCTGTTTTTACAAATCCGCCTAATTTTTCTAAAGCTTTTGCTTCTTGTACATTAAATCCATATTCTGCACAATCATCTTTTGAAAAAATCAAGGTTTCAAAAAATCCTTCTTTTTGCCATTCAAGATAAATTTTATTTATTTCAAAATTTCGTTTTCGAGTTTGAAGATAATCTTGTAAAATTTCATCGGGGACTTCTTTTTTGCACATAGTTCCGAATTTGTCCATATAATATGAATAATTGAAGATTTTTGTTCCCCATTTTGACCAATATTCTTTTTCTTCTTCGTCGATATTATTGTTGGAGATTCGCATTATACTTGAAAATGCATAAATCTTTGCATCTTTTTTCAAAAGAATTTCCTTTAATTTTTCGATTTTTTCTTTAATTTTTTCAAAAGTATCGGTGCATCTTCTGGACGAAATCAATCCTCCGTAAGCAATTGTGTCCAGCGAAATTATTATGGCATCTAGTTTTGGTAAATTTTCGAGCCAATCAAAAAGTTTTTCAACACAGGCGTATTTTGTTAAATCCCCAAGCCATTCACGATTTGGTAAAAATAATTCAATATTTTCATCAATGTCTGCTATTTGTTTTGGTAACGTATAGCAAACCGGACGATTATCTATTGGTACAAATCCTATTTTCATAATTTAATTATATGTTAATATTTAATAGACGCAAAAAGGTAACAATTTATGAATGTTGATAAATCACCAAAAGTTATTAAAAATATGTTTGATAGTATTGCTGAGCATTATGATGTGATGAATAATGTGATTTCTTTTGGAATGGATAAAATTATTAAAAAAAAATGTATAAAGTTTTTAGGTATCGGTGAAAAATCAATAGTGTTAGATTTATGTACTGGAACTGGGGATTTGGTGAAAATTATTCAAGCACTACGTCCAAAAACAAGCATAACTGCGATTGATTTTAGTAAAAATATGCTTGCCATTGCAAAAAATCAAATTAAAAATGCAAAATTTTTAGAAGCTGATGCCACAAATTTGCCTTTTGAAGATAATACTTTTGATTTTGTTACCATAAGTTATGGTTTGAGAAATATTAAAGATAGAGCAAAAGCTATCTCTGAAATATACAGAGTTTTAAAGGTTGGAGGAAAAATTTTGCATCTCGATTTCGGGGAGAAAAATCTTCTGGGTAAAACTTTTGAATACGTTACGCCAAATTTAGCAAGAATATTTGGTCGAAATGTTGCGTCTTACAAGTATTTGATAGAATCTAAAAAGGAATTTCCTGAACCTAACGAATTGATAAAAGAATTTGAAGCTCAAAACTTCAAATTAGTCTTAAGAAAAGACTTTTTGCTAAAATCAATTTCTGCACAATTTTTTGAAAAATAATTAGATTACCCGATTTTTATTACCGCCGTTAACACAATCTTTTATGTTTTCAAAAGTTGTATTCAGGATATAATCGATGGCGTCTTGAGACTCGTAAGCCATATGCGGTGTAATTATAACATTTGGCATTGCAATTAATTCTTTAATAATTTCAGATTCTTTAAGACATTCCAAAGACGAAATTTCCAAATTTTTCGCCATTGAAATGCACGCATCGCAAGGGGCTTCACACGCGACAACGTCTAGTGCAACTCCGAGTAATTTGCCGTTTTCAATATTTTCTTTTAAATAAATATTATCAACAAGTTCACCTCTGGAAACGTTTATAAAATAAGAATTCTTTTTCATCAAATCAAATTGATGTTTAGAAAACATATGATAGTTATTTCCTGTATAAGGTAAATGTAATGTAATAATATCAGAATTCATAATCATTGCTTCAAAAGTTGTGTATTTAACATTATATTTTTCGGTTAATTCTTTTTTAGGTGTTAAATCGTATGCTAATATTTTCATTCCAAAAGCATTTGCAAGTTTGCATACAGAAGCGCCAATTGCACCTGTTCCGACAATCCCTAAAGTCAATTCTTTAAGATCTCTGCCAACAAAACTTTGACCTTTAAATTTCCGTTCCCTAACACTCAAAAATCCTTGAGGAAGTTTTCTTACTAAAGATATCATTAAACCCATAGTAAACTCTGCAACAGCAGTTTCACCATATTTTTGAACATTTACTACAACTATGTTTCTATTTTGGCAGGCATGAGTATTTATGTTATCGTGGCCGGTAGAACGTGTAGCTATAATTCTTAAATTTTTGAAACTGTCAATAACTTTTTGAGTTAATAATGAGTTAATAAAAATACTGATTACGCTTGTTTGGTCCAAGTCTTCTTTTGGTATTTGATTAATAGTTTCTTCATTTAAACTAAAATCAAAAAACTTTATATCAAAATTATCAAATTTATGATTTTTAAAGTAATCATATTCGGTTTTTCTGTAGTCAAAAACAAGCATTTTTATAGTCATAATTCCCTCCGAGTTTATTATTTACCAAATTGAGGTTTAATCTATTGCACGAAAGTATAATTTTAAAAATTAATAATTCGTCTAATGAAATAACTTTGGCAAAATGTTATTCTAAAAATGTAAATCCGATGTAATGCCGAATCGCTTTCCGGAGTAACTGGAACATGCAACTATCGCGGCGGCTTCAAATAAAATGAAGAAAACACTCACTACTCATTGCACAAGGAAGTGATATGCGACCCATTTTATTTGTTAGCTCATATAAGATCATCGGTGGCTGCGGGATGCTGCATGAAATCCCAAAAAGCAGCCAAAAAAGGCGGGTGTTACAACCCGCCTTTTTTAATACAGTTTTTTTACGCTTAACTTTCAATTAATAAACTTGCACCAATAACGCCTGCGGTATTTCCAAGTTGTGCAGGAACGATTTCAACTGCAGAACCTGCAACAACCATTGCACGTTTTTTGATAGTTTCTCTGATTGGGTTAAGTAAAATATCACCAGCGTCAGCAACACCACCGCCGATGATAATTTTTTCAGGGTTAAGCAAGTTAACAACGCTTGTCAAACCGTGTCCGATGTGTTCACCCATAATTGTGAAAATTCTTTTTGCGACAGGATCACCTTGTTTTGCAGCTTCAGAAACAATAAATGGTGTTATAGGACCGCCATTTGCCATTTCACGGAATTTAGTTGATTTGCCGCCCATAATGTATTCTTCAGCCATTTTAACGATTGATGGACCAGAAGCATATGCTTCTAAACAACCGAAATCACCACAACCACAAAGAGGACCACCGTTCATTTCCAATTTAATATGTCCAAGTTCTCCGGCAGCATTTGATGCTCCGCGAACAAGTTTTCCATTAATTACGATTCCTGAGCCAATACCTGTTCCAACAGTCATACAAATAAAGTTTTCACAATCTCTGCCTGCACCGAATTTTAATTCACCAAGTGCAGCACAGTGGACATCATTATCAATTCTTGTCGGAATATTAAATTCATCTTCTATAATTTGTGCAATAGGAATATTTACCCAACCAGGGATATTGGGAGCTAATCTTACTACACCGTTTTTATAATCGATTTGTCCAGGGAAATCAAAACCGATACCTTGAATATCTGTACATTTTGATTCATTCATTAAATCTCTGATAGCTTGTTTAATATTATTTACGGTATATTCATAACCCATTTCGGCACGTGTAGGAACAGAATTTGAATATAAAATGCTACCTTTGTCATCTACAAGAGCAATTTTTACATTAGTTCCACCTACGTCAATTCCTATTCTTTGCATAATCTTCTCTCCTATTTCTGAAAAAATTATAACACAAACCTTTATATAAAGATAATATTAAAAAATCAGGATTTGACTTTAATTTATACTATAATTTACATATCGGATAAGGAAAAGAGAGGTAAATTATGATAGACAAAACAGCAATTATTCACCCAACAGCACAAATTGCAGAAGATGCGATTATTGGACCATACGTTGTTATTGGTGAAAACGTAAAAATTGGAAGTAAAACAAGAGTTATTGCAAATGCTTTTATTGAACACGCTACAATTGGTGAAAGATGTACAATCTCTCCATTTGCGACAATTGGTTCTGAACCGCAAGATTTGGGTTACAAAGGTGAACCTACTTGTGTTGTTATTGGTGATGATACTATCATAAAAGAAAACGTAACAGTGCACAGAGGTGCAGCTTGTGGAGATAACACAACTCGTGTTGGTAACAAATGTTTATTGATGGCTGGTTCTCACGTAGCACATAACTGTGTTGTAGAAGATCAAGTAATTATGGCAAACCTTGCGACTCTTGGTGGTCATGTACATGTTGAAACAGGTGCTTTTTTAGGTGGAATGACTGTATTCCATCAAAATGTTAGAATCGGTTCTATGGCGATCGTAAGTGGATTCTCTGCTTCTCGTCAAGATATCCTTCCATTTACAAAAAATGATGGACGTCCTGCCGTAGCAAGAGGTCTTAACGTAATTGCGATGAAACGAAGAGGAATTCCTTTGGAAACAAGAACTGCAATTAACAGAGCGTTCAAACTTCTTATTTCACCGGAATATAATACTTCTCAAGCAATTGCAAAAATCAGAGAAGAGTTGCCAATGAATGACTATATTGAAAAAATGTTGAATTTCGTTGAAACTTCAAAACGTGGTGTGTCTTTAAAATCACACAAAAAAGATGCTTTGGAAGGCGGTATGGATGATTAAGTCAGTTTGGGACAAGTATGCTGAAGTTTTAGTTGATTATTCGACTGACGTGCAAAAAGGTGATTTAGTTATCATTCGTGCTGAAAGTATTCATGCAAAAGAATTGGTAAAATCTGTATACAAACGTGTTTTGCAAAAAGGTGGTTATCCTTTAATCAGAACGGCGATTGGAGATATGGCAGAATTGTTTATCAAGTACGCGTCTGATGAACAACTAGATTATGTTGATCCAATTACAAAATTGGAATATGAAGTTGTTGATAAATATATTTCAATTGGCGGCCCATTGAATACCAAAAATATGGCTCGTGCTGATTTGGGCAAACTTGCAAGACGTGGAAAAGCAACAAAACCTTTATCAGAAATGCTTTTATCTCGTTCAGCAAAAGGTGAAGCAAAATGGGTTATTGCAGATGTCCCAACTCATGCTTTGGCACAAGAAGCAAGAATGTCATTAGATGAATATTCTGAATTTTTGTTTAAGTCTTGTTATTTAGACATGGACGATCCTGTTGCTATGCTTAAAGAACTTGATGAAAAACAAACCAAATGGGCAAATTACCTTGACGGTGTAAAAAAATTACACATAGTTGGTGAAAAAACAGATATAACTTTTGGCGTTGAAGGAAGAAAATGGATAAGCTGTTCTGGCTTAAATAATTATCCAGATGGTGAAATCTTCACATCTCCTGTTGAAGAAGATATCAATGGCGAAATTTACTTTGATTATCCGCAGAATTATCGAGGTAATGAAGCTCAGGGCGTTCATTTATGGATCGAAAATGGAAAAGTTGTGAAAGCTACTGCTGAAAAAGGCGAAGAATTCCTTAATGCAATGCTTGATATGGATGAAGGCGCGAGAGGAATTGGCGAAATCGCTATCGGTACAAATGATATGATTCAAGAAATTACAGGTAACATATTATTTGATGAAAAAATTGGTGGTGCAATCCATATGGCAGTTGGTGCATCGTATCCTGAAACTGGTGGCAAAAACGTATCAGGGCTTCATTGGGATTTAATTAAAAATATGAAAAATGGCGGTAAAATTTATGCCGATGATGTTCTGATTTATGAAAACGGAAAATTTTTGATTTAAAAAAAGAGCCCTTTTTAAAGGGCTCTTAAATTTAGCAATCATATAGTAGGTTATTTAAATCTTTATTATTAAATGTGCTTTGTCTATTTTCAATATCTTTGATGAAAATACTTGGGTTTTCGTCAGGAAGTATTTTGTCTAGGTTTAGAATAGCCTTTCCAATTGTTGTGTTGTTAATAGGTTTAATTTCCATTAAAAATACTCCTTAAAAACTCTTCACTTTATTTCTTACGGAATTTTTGATAATAACTTGAGGATTTTTAAGTTGTTTTTTACAAGACTTTACAAAATTGAGATTTACATCATAAATATGATTAAAAATATTATGTAATTGGGTAAAATAATTGTTATGTACGAGTACGAATTAGAAAACGAAGACAAGGACTTGAAAAAAGTCGGCTTAGAGTTGATGTTTATGACACCGGAAAAATGCGAAAAACCCGATGGTATAACCTCTATTGAGCTTGCAAAATTGGTTGGTCTTCCTGTTGAAGTTGTTAAAAAGAAGTTGAATATATTAAAAGAGGCAGAAGTTGTTCGTGTAAAAGGGATTAATCCAAAATATTGGAAGTTTGATGAATACAATTTTCAACGTATGGATGAACAAGATGAAATCTTTAGACTGCTTTGCAGTTTTGACGATGTAGATTTCGATAAATATTTTCAATATTAATAAACAAAACAGGAGGGCATTCACCCTCCTTGTTTGTTATATTCTAATTCATACACCCTAATTACTTACGCATAATGCCCTGTTTGAGCCATATTTATAGCGTCCACTGAATGAACCACTGCTAAATTCCATGACACGAGCGTTGGTATTGCTAAGCTCGTCTACAGTCCAGTACGATCCTGAAGCAGGTTTTTGAGTCCAACTTTTATCGTAGTATAATGCTCTTAGTTCATCAGTTGTTGGTAGTCTCATACCTTGTTCCGCACAAGCTTTTTGTGCCCCAGCCCAGTAATCTTCATATTTGTTAGATGATTGGGTTCCACAATATTTTTTATCTGTGGCTGAATTATAGCAATTTATAGGAGAGTAACTCCCAAGGATTAAAATATCACCACCAACTTTAATAGAAATATTCACACCTCTAATATCTTTCCATTTGTTACTAGCTTCATCAGTACCATATTTATTAGGATTAGAAGAACCAGAAACGTCAAATAGAATAGCCAAAGCATCAGTACCTAAACCAATAGATAAATCTTTACCTTTACCATCAGATGTTACATTAACAACTTGATTAGAATAAGGATCTTGCTTAGCCTTTTTGTTATACGCAACTAAAGCACTAACACCATCAGCAAATTGAACACCAATAGTTTCAGAATCATAGTTACCATCTTTATTTAAGTTTTTAGACTTTTTTAATTCTTCAGTTTTAAATGTATCATCATTAGTAGAGAATTCAGAAACAAAACAATTGGTTAAATGATTAGAATCACAAGTTTTAACTATTTTGATATTCTTACCTAATTCTTTAACAAAATCTGCAGTAGAGTTATAACCTGCAAGAGAAGAATTAGAGTTCATAACTTTTAAAGCTTCACCGAGCTTTCTTGTAAACACGTTAGCAGCAGTATCCATAGATCTTTGTTGATAATTAGCCACTAATGTTGGAATAGTCATAGCAGCAACTACACCAATGATACCTAAAGTAATTAAAACTTCTGCAAGTGTAAAACCCGCTCTAGGAGAGTGTTCTACCCCCCCCCATAGGCGCAAACTGTTGTAAATTCTTCATTCTAGACATCTCCTATTTAATATGTGTACTTTTTTATTATACACTTTTTTCAAAGTTTGGCAAGAAGTTAATTGATTTTTTGTTTTGATTTTTGCATAATATTTTTGTTATGCAAAATAATAATGAAAAATTACCCCGAATATGGTTAAGCGGTGCGCATTTTGTTAATGATGTGTATACGGGCTTTTTGAATCCAATTATGCCATTTATTGCTGCAAAAGTGGGGATTTCAATGGCGATTGCTACAATTATTTTGAGTATGTCGCATATTTTTTCGTCTCTAATGCAACCGATTTTTGGTTTCTTTGCAGATAATATTACTAAAAGAATGTTTATCTTCTGGGGACTTATTCTAACATCTTTATTTATTCCGCAGGCGGCTGCTTCTGAAAATATTTCATCTATGATTTGTTTTATAATTTTTGGAAGTCTTGGCTCAAGCCTTTTCCATCCTCAAGCTTTGGGATTGGCAAATAAATTTGCTGGTAATGATTTAGCAAAAAATATGGGTATTTTTATTGGTATGGGTACGCTTGGCTATTCTGTTGGCCCTTTACTTTCGGCAGGTGTTACTCAATTTTTAGGCTTAAACAAAATGCCAATATTATCTATTTTAGGGCTTGTTTGGGCTTTATCAATGTTTATTTGTGTCCCTAAAATGTCGAATTTAATGACAGAAAGAAAACATTATGAAATTAAAAAAGCTTTTAAAATGATTCTTTCTAATAGAAAATTGAATATTTTAAACCTAATTTCAATGTTAAAATCTTTGATTTCTACATCTTGTTTTATATTTTTACCATTCTTATGGAAAGATATGGGATATTCCGCATTCTTTATAGGGTTAGCTCTTTTTATCTTTATCTTTGTTGGTGGTATTGGATCTTTATTAAGTGATAAATTTGAAAAACTTGTCGGCACTAAGAATGTTTTTTATATTTCAATGATATCTACTTTGCCACTCATGGTATTATTTGTGTTAACTTATGAAACTTATCCAGTTGTATCGTTCATACTTTATTTTATAATGGGATTTTTGACTATGTTGGCTGTTCCAGTAACAATGAATATGGCACAAAGTATATTGCCAGAGTTTAAAAGCATAATAGGTGGATTTATTAATGGTTTTTCTTGGGGTATAGTTGCTTTGATTATGTCATTGAATGGATTTTTTGCACAAAGCTTTGGCATCACAAACGTGTTACTGATTGTTTCCATTATACCTGCAGTATTTTCAATTGTTTTTGTTAAATATTTATTCAAAAATTTAAGCAAAGATATTTAATCTGTGTTTGTGGGTGCTTGTTCTCTTTGTAGAATAGATGTTGTTATTATTTGTTGTTTTGTATGAAGCCGTTGGAGCTTTTTTGTCTCCATTAAATGTATTTTTATTTGTTTTAGCCTTTTTATTGCTATATGTGTTTATCTTCCCAATTGCTGAAACTAGCATGTCCTAACCCCAATAAAAAAATGATACTTTTCTATTTTAAAATAAACATTTTTTATTGCAAATAGATTTTATTAATTTTTGTAACATATTTTTATGTCTTTGAAATTGGTGTTTGAGTATATACTTTATATATATAAGAGAACATTAATTAACACGAAGATGTTAAGAGAGAGATTATTTCCGTTTAAGTAAAGAGAGAAAACTACTTCCTATTCCTATTTTCCTAGAAAAAATTTTAGCCCCTTTAAGGGGCTTTTTTATGTGTTTTTCTTTACAAATATATTTGCTTAAGTTATACTTTCTATGTAATAGTTTACTAGGGTAAATAAGAAAAGGAAGAAGAAGATGAAAAAACTATTGGCAGGTTTAATGGCTATCAGCTTTATCGCTATGAATGCTGTTCCAGCTTTTGCTGCAACTAGAAGTGTTTTAGATGTTAGCAAAGATTACTGGGCACAAGCAGAAATTGCTGATGTAGTATCAAATGGAGTTATGTCTCTTGAAGGTGAAGGATATTTCTATCCAGAAAGAAGTGTATCAAGAGTTGAATTCGTTAAAGCTTTATTAAAAGTTTTGGCAAATGACAATTTGAATGTAAACATTCAAAATATTTTCTCAGATGTTGCAGAATCTGATGCAGATTATGCAGATATTTTACGTTCTCAACAATTAGGTTTGGTTTATGGTTATCCGAATGGTACATTCCAACCATCTAGACTTATGTTAAGAGATGAAGCTCAGTCTGTAATTAGCCACATTACAAAAGATGCTCAAGCTGATACAGCTATTTTGAGCTATTTTGAAGATGCTAATAAAGTTCCTAATTGGGCAAAGGTTCCTTATGCTAAATCATTAGCTTATGGAATTTATGTTAACTATCCAAATGCAAAAGAACTTCGTCCAACTGAAGAATTAACAAGAGCTGAAGCAGCTGTTCTTTTAGCTAGATTAAGAAGCAAAATTGGTTTAGTTAAACAAGAATATATTGGTGATGAAAAAGTTATCGCTGTAGAACACTTAAGTGTAAAAAGAAATGCTCCAAATGATGAAGTTAAAATTACTAACCAAAGAAATATCATTATGGAAGGCAACGTGCTTGAAGTAGCATTCTCTGACAGATTTAGATCTGAAGCAGCTGCAGCTGGTGATGTTGTTACATTCAAAGCTCCGGTTGATATTACAACTGACGAAGGTACTTTATTGATACCTGCTGGTTCAGTATTTACTGGTAAAGTTCTTGATGTAGTTGCACCTAAAATTTTCAACAAAAATGCAAGAGTTTACGTTCAAATTACTGAAGTTTGCTTACCAGACGGTCAAAAAGTAGACTTGAATGCAAAACCTTTCTACAAAGATTATGCATTAAAAGAAGGTCCTTGGATGACAGCCGCTAGATTGTTAGCTTACACTGTTGGTGGTAGTGCAGTAGGTACTGGTGCTGGTGTTGGTTTAGCATTTATTCCAGATCCAGATAAAATTGGTACTGGTGTTGCTATCGGTACACCTGTGGGCGCTGCTGTTGGTTTGATTACTGGTTTAATTAGACCAGGTCTTGAATACCATGCAAAAGCTGGTGAAGAAATTTATGTTATCCTTTGTGATGACGCTAGTATTATGAAATAATTTTCATAAATTAAGCTATTAAAGACGGGTTCTTTGAGCCCGTCTTTTTTATTAGACTTTTGTTTAGCAACTTTTGTTTAATCAAATTTATCCTTTTAGCTATCGCAATGTTAAAAAAAATGTTTAGAATATGTATATGGCTGATTTAATTTCAGCGCATTTAAATAAAGGAGTAAATTTTATGAAAAAAACTTTTGCATCTTTAGCATTGCTAGCAGTTTTTTTGATGCCAGCTCAAGGAGCATTTGCTTGGACTTATGATGGTTTAGGTAGTTTAAATCCATTTACAGGTTTTAAAAATAGGAGCAAATGCGAGGATAAATGTTATCGAACAAAAACAGCAACTCACAACACTTATCAAAAAGTTAAAATTATTCCAAATTGTAATCGTTGCTCAAAAACGTTTAATATGGAAGAAAATTGTCCTTGTAATAGAAGGGCGCAATACTAAAAAAGCGGAGCTTTTGCTCCGCTTTTTTAGTATTCAATATCTCTTAAAGCTTTAAATATTCTGTCAGTAATATTTTGGATATATTCTTGGCTTACCATACCATTTATAACAGCATCAGCTATTTCATAATTAGGTCGTATATATTTTTGTGCAGTTTTATTAACATCTTGGAATTGTAAATCGGCTGCAGCTCCAGTTTTACCTCTTTGAGCTGCACGTTTGTACCAACGATCTTTTAATACTTCAAGAGGTGTGAAAACGTACACTTTTACGTCCATTATGTCACGAACGCCTTCATTTAAAACATACAAGCCTTCTGTTAGAATAACTTTTGCAGGATCTTTTTTATCACCATTGGGATCAGAAACGCATGTAACAAAGTCATATTTGGGTGAAGTTATGCTCATACCTTCCTTTAATGCAGCCAAATGCTGTTTCATTAATTGTAAATCTATGGCATCTGGTGTATCAAAGCTAAATCCGGTTTTAAATAATTCTTCGTAACTACCAGCTTCTTGAAGTTCTTTAGAAGTGTCTTTATAGTAGTCGTCACAGCGAATAACTGTGTATATTCCTTCTTTTTTATCTTTTATACAAGCTTTAATTGTATTGTCAACAAATACAGTTTTGCCGGATGCACTTTCCCCTGTAATTCCAATTAGAAAAGTTTTTTTCTTTTCTTGAACTACTTTACGAGCAATGTTAAGGATAAGATTTTCAGATGTTTTTAAAAATAATGGTTGAGTCTCTTTTTTGTCTTCTTCTAGAATCTTTTTCAACGACTCTACGATTTTGGAAATAATTTCCATATCGCGTCTGCTTGAATAATAATCGTAACTTGTTAATCCTAAATCTTGCATCATACGTACTTCCCCTTAATAATCTAATATTCTACTTTAAAGATTTTTATTTTTCTGCAAATAATAAATTTTGTAACAATATTGTTTAAAAAATTAAAGATTGTGGGATTAAAATACGTATATAACCATGTGAAGCTAGATAGGAGTAGAACATGTATCAAGAAGAAATTTTTTCAAATGTTATGACAGATGCTAAGAGAGATGGTTATGATGCTTTGACCCATGAGTTAAAGGGTATGGAAGCAGCTATTGAAAGATTTTTTACGAAAATTTTTGAAACGACATCTTCACTGTCCGAAAGAGATTTTCATGTTTCAAACTTTTAAAAAAAGAGCCGGCTAACCGGCTCTTTTTTATGCTGCGTATAAATTATTAAACCCCATGAATGGGTTGTTATATGATAGATCCGGATTTAAAGTGTAATTAGAACTTGCATTTGAATATGAATTTTTATTAGCTAAATTTGTTAATGCAAGTAAGCTTTCGTCCACGTATGTGTTTTCATAGTGTGGATTTTGCAAATATGTTTCTGCTTGATATTCTTGAGGTCCTTGAATTTCTTGTTCAGGGCGTTCTAATCCAAGATCTTCATATGTAATTTTACCAGATTTTAATTCTCCTTCTAATTTGTTTGTTAATTTTGTATAACTTTGTTCTATCGCCAACATATCTTTTTGAGAAGCTATTTCACCTTTAGCAACTTTTTCTTCAGCTGTTGCTAATAATTTAGCCTGTACTGTTGTATCATTTTTTGCTTGTAAAGCTAGTAATTTTGCTTTTTTTTCTTTTGCAATTTCTAATTCATCTTTACCAACTACAGCTTTTGCAGCTTTTCCACATAACCAGCTTGTTGCAACCCCACCAATGAAGCCTACAATTGCGCCTGCAGCTGCACCAATAGCTGTACCTAAGCCTGGGCATATCGCGGTACCGATTGTGGTACCAATTTTTGTACCAACTGCTGTACCAACTTTAGCACCAACAACCCAACCAACTGTTTCTGCACCTATTTTTACAGCTGATTTGCCAAGCTGTTTAAAGCCTTTTTCTGTACCTAGTTCTTTGAAAGTTTTATATACTGTTGGAGCTTCGCAAACAGCTGAAATTGCAATCATTGCTCCGCCGCCTTTAACTCCTTTAGCTAGGCCTCTTATTATTCCATTTTTGCTAACTGTCCCTTTAAGTACAGCATTTTGAGCACTTCTTAAACCAGTTTTTGTTTTGATCCATGAACATGCCTTGCCAATACTTGTTGTTGATGTGATTTTGCCAGTAGCTTTTAGATTGTTGATGTTTATTTTAGCTTCAACTAAGGCTCTATCAATTTCTTTCATTTTTGCGGCAAGTTCTTTACCTTTTAGGCTTTGAGCTTCCTTAAGAAGTTGATTTACTTTTTGATATTCCTTTGCGCTTAATGCTTGATTTTTAATATTTTGAATGGCTTTGTTGTTAGCTTTAATCTGTCTGTTTTTTTGTGCGCTTTGAAAAATATTATCATTTGCTTTTGGTTTTAAACTTTTATTTTCTTTTCTAAGAGCACTTGCTTGTTTGTTTAATTCAGCAATACCTTTGTTATCATATAATGGTAAATTTTTTGCGCCAATTTCTGTTACATATGAATTATATCTTACAGTGTTCCAATAACCATTTGTTTTAATTGCTTGTCTTGCAGCTTGATTTTTTGCTTTAAAATTTGACCATGAACCTTTAATTGATTCTCCGTAATGGCCATAGTTATTATATGCCCATTGTGGCATATCCCAAACTAAACCTTTAGCTGCTTTGAACGCAATGGGAGCTCCCATTATAGCTCCACCAAACATCAAGGTCTGTTTTAATTCATCGCCGTCGTCAGCACGGTTTATTGATGCACCTGTTGCGGTAGCCGCAAGTACATAATAGTTGTAATATGACGGTCCGTTTAGTAGTCCTGGAATTGTCATTATATCCCCTATAGATTCCCCGTTATTTATATAAAGTATTTTTTATTTTAATAATTGCTTTTATGTTACAAAATGTTAAGCTCGATAATTATCGAGCTTAACATTTAGGATAAATAATCTAATCTAGGTTGGTTTAAAGTTGGGTTGTTGCCAGTGCTAAAGAAATTACCACCATTACCTCCGTATAAGGCATTTCCGTATGCATACAATTCTTGTTGATTCATTGTTGCTTTCGGAAGAAAACTTGTAAATGTTACTCCTTGAGGTGCTGTAGTTGCTCCTTGTGGTATTCCGGCACCTTGAGGAATATATCCTTGTTGAGCTGCAGCCTCTGCTAATTGTTGTTGTTCAGCTTCTGCTTCGGCTAATTTTTCAGAGTGACTTTTGCCCACAACTTTTTTAGCAAGCCAGTCTCCTAACATGAAACCACCAATCATACCAACTGGCCCTAAAAATGCAGAGCCGATTGCACCTAGTGCTATGCCTGAAGCAAGTCTGCATGCGCTCTTGCCTGTTTCTAAGATACCGTTTAGTATGCCGCCATCTCTAGTTGCTTTATATATGTTTGGAATTTCAAATGCTAATGTTAAAGCTGTACCAATTAATGGTGCTCTTTTCCACAAACCTTTTAGTGTACCACCGCATTTAGACAGGATACCTTTATTACTTTTCCATAGAGTGGATACTTCACCTTTGTATGATTTTAGTGAATCTTTCAATCCCTTGAATACACTTTTTTCTGTTGTTCTGTCAGCATGTTTAAATGCTTCTTTTATTTGTTTGCCTATATGACCATTGTATCGCTTGGCTGCTCTTGAAGCTTTTAACGATTTTGTTACTGTCGTTGAAAATTTGTCGTTAAAAATTAATCTACCGGCATAATTCAAGCCAGTTTTTGCAATTCCAACTATGCTCATAAATTACCTACCTTAAATTTTAATAACCTAACCTTACTTATATAAAATTTTTTTCTTACTAAAAATTGCCTTAATTTTAAAAAGTTTCTTAATATTTGTTAACATTTATTTTATAATTATGTGCTATAATCAACTCGGAGGCTATTTATGAGAACAATAACTTTAATTAATGGTGATGGTATAGGTCCTGAAATTTCTAATGCAGTAATGGATATAATTGAAGCGAGTGGATTAGAAATTGATTGGGATATTCAAACAGCAGGTGCAGATGTAATTGAGGCTGAAGGTGTTCCTCTTCCAAAGAGAGTTTTAGATTCTATAAAAAAGAATAAAATTGCTTTAAAAGCTCCTGTTACTACTCCTATTGGTAAAGGTTTTAGGTCTGTAAATGTACAATTACGAAAAGATTTGGATTTGTATGCTAATTTAAGACCTTGTAAAAATATGCCTAACATCAAAACCCGTTTTGAAAATGTTGATTTAGTTGTTGTTAGAGAAAATACAGAGGATTTATATGCTGGAGTCGAAGAACAGATAGATGAAAATACTGCTCATAGCATTAAAATTATTACTAGAAAAGCCAGTGAAAGAATTTGCAAATTTGCCTTTGATTATGCGATAAAAAATAATCGTAGAGAAGTCTGTGTTGTGACAAAAGCGAATATAATGAAACTATCTGATGGCTTGTTTTTAGATACTTTTAGAAAAGTTGCTGAAAACTATCCGCAAGTTAGCAGACGTGAAATTCTAGTTGATAATTTATGTATGCAATTAGTTCAAGATCCTACTCAATTTGATGTTTTAGTATTACCAAATCTTTATGGTGATATTGTATCTGACCTATGTGCTGGATTAATTGGCGGTTTAGGTGTAGCGCAAGGTGCAAATATTGGTTTGGATTGTGCAGTTTTTGAACCAGTTCATGGCTCTGCTCCAGATATTCAAGGACAAAATAAGGCTAACCCTACTGCCTTATTGTTATCGGCTTGCGAAATGCTTAGATATATTGGTGAAAATGTTTATGCTGATAAAATTGAAAGAGCTTTATTTAGGACACTGTCTGCAAATATAAAAACGGCAGATTTAGGTGGAAATGCAACTACATCTGAATTTACCAAAGCGATTATTGAAAATTTATAGTAAACCAAGATCATTTAAAAACTTTTGATTATTTGCAAGGTCAGCCAATTTTTCATCAACAAATGGATCGGCTACACCTTCGTCAAAAAGTCTATTAACCATTTCAACATGAGTATTGTTTTCTGGATCTGAAAGTACTAACTGTGAAAAATGATCAATGTCGCTTTGTTTTTGATATAACTCAACAGCTTTTTGTGATATTTTCTTGTAATATTCGTTTTTTGAAGTTAAAAATTCGTCAGCAAAGGGTAAAGTAACTCTGAGAGTATTACTTTTTTTGTCATTATATATTCTTAATTGTTCTGCTAATTTCTTAAACATATCAATATCCCTTCACTATATATTATCAACATGCTAATGTAAATATTCATCAATCCTAAGATTGATATTTGTTATATTCTTCTCTTGATTATAATTTTTATTTCAAATAAAATATCTTTGTTAGTAGAAAGAGGTTTATAATGCTTGATATCAAATTAATTAGAGAAAATTCGGAAAAAGTAAATGAATTATTACAAAGAAGAAATCCTGATTTGTCGATAGACGAAGTTATTGAAATAGATATTGAACGCCGAAAAATTCAAACTCAGGCTGATGAATTAAGAGCTAAAAGAAAATCTGAGTCGCAAAAAATTGGTGAATTGAAGAAAAAAGGCGAAAATACGGATGCTATTCAAGAAGAAGTTCGTAAAATCGGTGATGATATCAAAGTTTTAGAAGATAAACAAAATGAATTAGATGAAAAACAACGTCAAATTCTTTTGCATACACCTAACATTCCTGATGAAACAACTCCAGTTGGAACTTCAGAGGATGACAATGTAGTAGTATCATCATGGGGTGAACCTACAAAATTTGATTTTGAAGCAAAAGCTCACTGGGATCTTTGCGAAGAGAAAAATCTTGTTGATTTTGAACGCGGTGTTAAAATTTCTCAATCTAGATTTTCTTTGTATAGAGGAAAAGGTGCGAGACTAGAAAGAGCTATTATAAACTTTTTCTTAGATCAACACACTGAAAATGAGGGTTATGAAGAAATTCTACCTCCATTTATGGCTAATGCTGCTACTATGACAGGTACTGGTCAACTTCCAAAATTTAAGGAAGATATGTATAAATGTGTTGATGAAGATTTGTATTTAATTCCAACGGCAGAAGTGCCTGTTACAAATATTTATTCAGGTGAAATCCTATCAGAAGACGAGCTTCCAAAATGTATGACTGCATATACACCTTGCTTTAGACGTGAAGCTGGTTCTGCTGGTAAAGATACTCGAGGTTTAATTCGAGTTCACCAATTTAATAAAGTTGAAATGGTTAAATATGCGACCCCTGAAACTTCAGCAGAAGAGCATGATAAACTTACAAAAGATGGTGAAAGAATGCTTCAGTTGCTAGGTTTGCCATATAGAAAAGTTGCATTGTGTACCGCAGATATTGGTTTTTCAGCTAATAAATGTTGGGATTTAGAAGTTTGGATGCCATCTTATAATGCGTACAAAGAAATTTCAAGCTGTTCTAACTTTGGCGATTACCAAGCGCGTAGAGCAAATATTCGTTATAAAGAAAAAGCTACTGGTAAAACAAGATTTGTTCATACAATCAATGGTTCAGGTCTTGCGGTAGGTAGGACATTTGCGGCAATTATTGAAAACTTCCAGCAAGCTGATGGAACAATCATAATTCCAGAAGT
This sequence comes from Candidatus Gastranaerophilaceae bacterium, assembly GCA_045652525.1. Lineage (GTDB taxonomy): Bacteria > Cyanobacteriota > Vampirovibrionia > Gastranaerophilales > Gastranaerophilaceae > SIG32. The sequence goes on from JAZRUK010000024.1 coordinate 44,025, forward strand.
CCTTAGAAAATATACTGGATTTGATCAAATATAATAAAAAGGCCTCTTGTTAGAGGCTTTTTTTATATCTGATTTAATATTTTTTCTAATTTTTCTGTGATATCTGTATTGGGCATATTTGCAGCTTTTCGGTCTGCAGTTTTTACTATTTTGTTAATAAATCTTATGGGACTTAAAAACTTACTTGCAAACTTGCTTTCAGTGAATACCTGACTGGGAGCTAGAAAATCTTTTGAAGATTCAATACTAGCAACAAGTTTATCGCCGTTTGGTGATGTCATCAGTTTAATATTAAATTGTGAATTGTTATTTGCCTTCTTGATTAGAGTATCTAATTTTTTTATTTCGGAATCGCTTTTTATTCTTGATTTTAAAAGGATTTTTGCGGTTTTATTAGAATTTATAGCCATACCAAAACTTGGGCTTGTTTCACTTATTTTCATTTTCTCTCCTTAAAATTGCATCTAAATTCCATGATATTTACTTAATTTTTTTTAGAAGAATATGTGTAAATTTTATCTATAATTTCTTCATGTAGAATTCCACGTTTTATAAAATCAACAGGAGAATCAAATTGTGGTAAACCTTCATACACAATTTTTTTTAATCCTGAAGCAGCATGTTTGATTATCAGTTTTAAACGATTATCTCCACCCTTTTTAGTTATAAAAATTTCATTGGGATTGTTTTTTTGGTTTTCAATAATATCTACAAGTTCTTGCCAATTTTTTAATCTGTCATTACCTGCGTCAATGCGCAACTTAAGTAGGGCTCTTCCATTTCGGTCAGCCTTTAACGCAGTAAATTGTGGGGTATAATTTGCTCTTTGAATTTGCATATATTAATATATTTTCCTGAATTTTTAAAATCCCTAAATAGTTATTTTTGTCCAATTTGATTAAAATTGTAACAACTCTATACATTATCACAAAAAATGTTATAATTAAAGAAGGAATAGCTTAATAGGTATAAATTATGTATGAATTTCCATTTGAGTTAGATGATTTTCAAAAAGATGCGTGCAATTGTATTAATGATGGTAAAAGTGTTGTTGTCTGTGCGCCAACAGGTGCGGGGAAAACTGTTATTGCGCAACACGCAATTCATCGAGCTTTAGAAGAAGGGAAACGTATATTTTATACAACACCTTTAAAAGCACTTTCTAACCAGAAATTTTATGATTTTGGTGAAAAATATGGAACTGAAAATGTTGGTTTGTTGACAGGGGACACTTCAATTAATCGTAATGCTCAAATTGTTGTTATGACAACTGAGGTTTTTAGAAACATGCTTTATGGTACGAATTTTGGTGCTGTAGCCGATAATTTAAAAGATGTTAAATATGTTGTTCTTGATGAAGTTCACTATATGAATGACGAGCAACGTGGTACGGTTTGGGAAGAAAGTATAATTTATTGCCCTACTAATGTTCAAATTATTGCTCTTTCCGCTACTGTTGCAAATGCTGATGAGTTAACAAATTGGATAAATACAGTTCATTCCAAAACTGAACTTGTTGATACTGATTTTAGACCAGTACCTCTAAGATTTTATTACTTTGATAGCTCACAACCTACAAGATTGTTGCCTCTTTTGACTCCAAGTGGACAATTAAACAGTAAGATTAAACCCGAAAAACATCAATGGGGTAAACATGGCAAAAACAAACAAAAGTCACCTGTCAAAGATGTGATCAGAAATTTAGCTAATCAAGATATGCTTCCTGCGATTTACTTTACATTTTCAAGACGTAAATGTGATGAGCAGATGGAAAAGTGTGCTTATATGGGGCTTGTAACGCCAACAGAACAAGCTCAAATTAGACAATTTGTTGATGATTATATTGCTGAAAATCCACATCTATATGGTAATAAACATATTGAATACTTATTGCAAGGCGTTGCATCTCACCATGCGGGGCTTTTGCCTGCTTGGAAAAATTTAGTGGAAAAATTGTTTCAAAAAGGTTTAATAAAGGTTGTATTTGCGACAGAAACTTTAGCAGCTGGGATTAATATGCCAGCTCGTTCGACAGTAATTAGTGCAACAAGTAAAAGAACTGATACTGGGCATAGAATGCTTACTGCCAGTGAATTTTTGCAAATGTCAGGGCGTGCGGGTCGTCGTGGTATGGATGAGGTTGGGTATGTTACAATAGTTGGCACTCATTTTCAAACCCCTGAAGAAGTTGCGGAACTTGTTTTGAGTGATGCTAATCCTTTAGAAAGTCGTTTTTCACCTAGTTATTCTATGGTTTTAAATTTGTTGCAGAGATTTAGTCTTGATGAAGCAAAAGAACTTATTTTGAAAAGTTTCGGTTATTTTTCTGCAGGTTCAAGAATGCAACCGCTAATTAAGCAGTTTGAGCATAATGAAAAAGAAAAAGCAGAAAGATTTTTTGCTTGTCCTCATAAAATTTCTGATGAGGAATTTATCAAATATGACAAGCTCAGATGTCTTTATGTTCAAAATCGACAGACATATAAAAAAATTTGCAAGCAAGAGCAAAAGAAAAATAGGCCTTTATCAGCTGAAGTTATTGCTTTTAGAGATGAAAATAAAAAAATGTTGGATAAATTGCATTCTTATCCTTGTGATAATTGTAATCGATATAAAAAACATGCCAAAAATCTTGAAGTTTTTGCACGTTTAGATGTAAGACAAGCTCGCTTGGAAAAAGAAATGGAAAAACAACGAGATATTTATTGGAATAGATTCTTAGCACATAGAAGTGTACTTATCGATATGGGCTATTTGAAAGATGATTATCCGACGCCTTGTGGTGTTACAACGTCTCAAATCCGTTCTGAAAATGAATTGTTTTTGGCTGAAATTATTTTCTCAAATGTTTTAGATGGTTTAACACCGGCTGAACTAGCAGGTGTTGTTTGTGCCATTACTACAGAAGATTTAAGAATTGAAATTCCTTATTTACCATTTTCACAAGCGGTTAGAAAAACTCTGAATTTGATTCGTAATGTAAGACGCAAAGTTGAAAAATTCCAAAGAAGATATGATGTTGAAGCTCCTTGCTATATTAACCCATACTTTAGTTCATTAATAGAACTTTGGGTCGAAGGAGCTGAATGGGAAACCATTACAGAACAAATCGACATGGGCGAAGGTGATATTGTCAGAGCATTCAAACGTACGGTTGATGTATTAAGACAGTTTACGACAATTGATAATGTGCCTGAAGCACTTGTATTTACGGCACGTGAAGCAATTGAAAAAATTATGCGCGAACCTGTAGATGTGGATTAATTGCCAAGAGTTAGAAAAAATGGTAAGATAAAAACGTTATTAAATAGATAAATATATAGGAGAATTGTATTATGCTCAAAAACATTGTTACACAAGGCTTTAAGCCATTAGGGGGGGGTAGAAACGCTCTCCTAGCAAGACTTTCGGCGTTTACTTTGGCTGAGGTCTTAATTACTTTAGGTATCATTGGTGTAGTTGCTGCTATGACTATTCCAACTCTTGTGGCTGATTATCAAGAAAGAAGTTATAATACTGCCGCTACTACTTTTGAAAGAAAGCTTGGTGAAGCTTTAAAAGTTATGAATAGTCAGATGACTTTAGCAGGACATTCTTCTACTGAAAGTTTTGTTGATGAATTAAAGAAACATATCAAAATTACTAAGACTTGTGCTAACGATAAACTTATGGATTGTTTTGAAAATGAAGTTTTCTGGGGTGATAATGCTGAAGCTGTCGATATGACTGTAGTTAAAAAAGCTAAAAACTTTGGTCAAAAAGATTGGCAAGAATCTAATGTAATTGGTGTTCAATTTGCTAATGGTGTTTCTGCGTTAATTGCATATAACAAAGATGCTAAGCAAGATCCTTATTCTAATGAGATTGTTAATATCTCTGGTGGTTCTGATGGTAAAAAAGGTTCTGTTTCTTTAGGTACTACTGCTCTTGCTATTCTTTATGATACTAATGGATCTAAATCACCTAATAAGAGTGCTAAAGATTTAAGAGGTATAAATGTTAGTAAGCTTGGCAAAGGTTGTTTTTTAGAGCTAGATGGTCTTTGTATAGGTGCACCATTCAGTCCTTCAGCATTATCAAATGCAGATTGTCAATCGTTAAAAGATGAGCTTGGTATTGTCACATGTCATAAATACTCAGACTACTGGGCTGGTGCTGTAAAAGAATGTGGCAAAAGGAGCAAAGTTATATCAGAAGACGACTTAAACAAACTGGCCAATTATTTATATGATGTAGATTATATTACAGGACAACACGGAGAAAATTATGATGGTAAAGCTTTAATAATGAATCCTACCAAGGCTGCTTTATTAGGGTTTTCAACAAACTCTAATAATGTTATTTGGAGTAACTTTGCTCCGCAACCAGGTAAAGGTTTAACTCGAACCTTTGGCTCTGATTATACTAGAACTGATTATACCGAAAGCGGATATTTTGCTTATAAAACATTCTGTATTTTAGATTAAACAACAGGAGGGTAAATGCCCTCCTTGTTTTTAAAATAAATTTTGTTGTTCTATTGATTGTGGTGATTTATAGCCAAGATGTCTGTATGTTTCAGGGGACACCTTACGTCCTCGAGGTGTGCGTTGTAGCAATCCTGCTTGAAGTAAGAAAGGTTCGCAAACGTCTTCAATTGTTCTTACGTCTTCCCCAATTGCAGCAGCTATTGTTTCTATCCCAACAGGACCACCGTCATATTTATCAATAATTAATTTTAATAAAGTTCTATCGGTAGAATCAAGGCCAAATTCATCTATTTTTAATATATCCAACGATTCATTTGCAATTTCTTCGGTAATTTTTCCATCGTATTTGACAAGTGCAAAATCACTAACTCTTTTTACAAGTCTATTTGCGATACGTGGTGTCCCTCTTGAACGTCTTGCTATTGCATGAGCACCTTTTGAATCAATAGCAATATCCAAAATACCCGCAGTACGTGTTATTACTTTAGCAAGTTCATCTTCTGTGTAAAATTCTAGTCTGTGAATAATGCCAAATCTGTCACGTAATGGACCAGAAAGTTCACCAGCTTTAGTTGTAGCACCAATTAATGTGAATTTCGGTAGAGGTATTCTCATTGTCTTTACTGTTTGACTTTTACCTGTTGTCATGTCGAGATAAAAATCTTCCATTGCTGGATAAAGAATTTCTTCCGCAACTTTGTTTAGTCTGTGAATTTCATCAATAAATAAAATTTCACCACCTTTTAACGACATTAAAATGCCAATAATATCACGTGGCCTTTCAAGAGCTGGAGCAGAGGTTATTTTAATATCAACTCCCATCTGTTCAGCTATTACACCAGCCAAAGTGGTTTTACCAAGTCCTGGTGGACCATAGAACAGCAAGTGATCCAGAGGTAGCTCCCTTTTTTTTGCAGCTTCAATTGTTATTTTTAAGGTCTCTTTTAATGCTGATTGACCTATATAGGTGTCAAAAGACTTTGGACGAATACAATTTTCAAAGTTTTTGTCAAACTCTATTGTCTCCGCTTTTATAATCGGATTTTTTATTTCTTTTTCTCGTTTGAAATCATTATCGTCAGCTATTATACTCATTGTCAAACCTCTATTTATATGCTATCATAAATCTTAGCTTAAGAAAAGTTTTTTACAAAGGAGAGAAGATGAGAGTTTCAGAAAGATTGAAAAAGATACCCCCTTATTTGTTTGCAGAAATCGATAGAAAAGTTGCGGAAGCAAAAGCACAAGGAAAAGATGTTATAAGTTTAGGTATTGGTGATCCTGATACTCCAACTTTGCAACCAGTTGTAGATGCGATGCATAAAGCAATTGATAATCCAGCAAATCATGATTATCCACCATACAATGGTACTGCATCATTTAGAAAAGCGGCTTGTGATTGGATGAAAAAACGTTTTAATGTTGAATTAAATCCAGATACTGAAATGTTATGTAACATTGGTTCAAAAGAAGCTATTGCTCACGTGTTTTTTGCTTTTGTTGATGAAGGTGATTATACGTTAGTGCCTGATCCTGGGTATCCTGTATATAAAAATGCAACTATTTTTGCAGGTGGTACACCTTATTCAATGCCTCTTTTGGAAGAAAATGGATTTTTACCAGATTTAGATGCTATACCTGAAGAAATAGCTAAAAAATCAAAATTGATGTTTTTGAATTATCCAAACAATCCAACTGGTGCTGTTGCTACAAAAGAATTTTTCCAAAAAGCAGTTGATTTTTGTAAAAAATACGATATTTTATTATGTTCTGACATGGCATACAGTGAAATGACTTACGATGGTTATAAAGCACCGTCAGTTTTAGAAGTTGAAGGTGCTATGGATGTAGCTTTAGAATTTTATTCTCATTCAAAATCTTATAATATGACAGGTTGGCGTGTAGGATTTGTTTGCGGTAATAAAGATGCGGTTAAAGCATTAGGAACAATAAAAAATAACATCGATAGTGGAACATTTAAGGCTATTCAAGATGCTGCGATAAAAGCATTTGAAATAGATGAAGAGTATATTGAAAGCTTGAATAATATGTATCAAGAACGTAGAGATATCATGGAAGCAGGCTTGAAAGAATTAGGTTGGAATATTAAACCATCAAAAGCGACTTTTTATATTTGGATACCAGTTCCAAATGGTTACACTTCAGAGCAATTTGCTACAAAAATGCTTGAAGATGCAGCAATTGTTGTTCCTCCTGGAAACGGTTATGGTAAATATGGTGAAGGTTATATTCGTATAGCTTTAACTAAAGATGTTGAGACAATTAAAAAATGTTTGAACAGAATGAAAGAGTGTAATTTAAGATATCAGTAGACACGTTTAAAAACTTGTCTATTAAGTTGTTGCATGGTAAAATAACATTATGGAATGTCCAAAGTGCGGATTAGAAATTGATGACAAAACCATTGTGTGCCCGAATTGTAAAAAGGTACTCAAAGTTGTTTGTCCAATATGTAAAACTGTTAACGAAGGTAATATTTGTAGAAAATGTGGTTTCGTTATTATTACAAAGTGCCATAATTGTGGTAAAGTTGGACCTACCGCTAATAAGTATTGTGCAAAATGTAAATTTTCGCTTGATAAGAGTGTAATTTTAAATGAAGCGAATACTGATGATTTTGTTATGCTTACAATAGATTTCCCGAACTTGTCAGAAATGAAAGACTTGTTAGGGTCAGTTAAACTTTTTAATAAATTTAAAGTCAATCTTGATAAGGTTATTGCTGATTATGTAAAAAATGCTGGACTTCGCCGTCAAGTTATTGATAAAACATATGTAATACGTTTTTATAAAGATTATTCCTTTACTAGTTCTGTTAATACTGCTGTTAATTCAGCTATAGAAATTTTAAATGCAATCACAAAATTAAATTGCAAATTGACTCATAAAAAGAATGCCGCTGTTCGCTGCAATATGTCTTTATTGAAAAGATCCGTAGAACATGATCCTAATGCTTATCAATCAGGCTTCAATGTAAGTATGGTTACAGAAAAAAGCAAAGATGAACAATCTCGAGTTTTAGGTTCATTTCAGATAATTACTGATACTGCACTTTTTGAAGCTTTAGAAAAAAATTATAAATTATCTCCATTGAATTCTGTTATGGTTGATGGACAGATGACTATGTTCTATGAATTGGATGTTAAAGATTCCATTGTAATTGATCCAGCTTGGTTTGCGGATGAAGAAGAAAATGAAGTGCAAATACCTAACTTTGTTCAAAATATGTTGATAGAGCAGGATAAAGTTGATGGTGAAACTCTTATGAAGCTTGAAACACCAGTTGATCCAGATGCAATTTATGATTTAGAAACAATTCATTTTGAAGATATTAATTGTGATTTTATAAGAACAGAAAATGTTGATGTTTTTTACCATATCGTTAACAAATTCCAGTCAACTCCAATGGGGATTTTGGGTATTAAAACCCCACCTTTGTATGTTCCATATTCTTTAAAAATCATTAATGAAATTGAAGAGCTAGGAATTTTTAATAACATTATTTCTATTACTTGTTACGATGAGATGAAATATTCACCGTACGCATTTTTTAGAAATTTAGTTTCTGCAATTTTTGAATATACTGTTTCTCAGCAGTTATTTAGTCAGAATGACTTTTCTGCATTTTCATCTATAGATCCACAAGGAATGATTAGAGATTTGATTACTTTAACAGAACGTGAAATTACTGATGCTATCGATACACGCAACGAATATTTTGATATTTTCTTAACTTTACTAAAAGTAATTCCGAATACTCTGATATTTATTGAAAATTTTGATAAAGTAGATTCAAGTTCGTTAGATGTTTTGAAATATTTATTTGAAGCTTTTGAACAATTAAAAATTAGTTATTTAATTTCGTACGACAAAGATTTTTCATTGCACAAACAGTGTCACTTCTTGTTGTCAAAACCTTATTATACAGAAATAACCTTAAAACCAACACCATTTGAGCGCTTGATCGAAGAAAATAAAATCTTCTATCGTAACATAATGAATGATTTTTATTTTCAACGTATTGCGAAATATTCTTGTGGAAGTATTTTATTTTTGGATATTGCTATTCAATATTTGGTTGAATCTGGTGTGTATGAGTTTACAGAAGATAGTATTGAAATGGTAAATCCAAAAACTATCATTATTCCTTCAAATTTAAACCGCTTGTATCGTAGACGTTTGGATTTATTAAAAGATGATCCGCAAGCTATGAGATTTTTAGCAACAGTGTTATTGTTGGGAACAAGAATTGATGTTGCAACAATTGATGCATTAGGTTATGAAAATTCTGATGAAATTATCAATAAATTATCTGATATGGGATATGTTTATTTTTACAACAATTGTATGTATTTCCCTAATTATAATATTGTTCGAGAAAATTTACTTGAGGTTATTGGCAAAATTGAATTACAAAAAATTGCTAATGAATTATTTACTAAAGTATTTGTTGAAAATATGCCGAGTCCAGTAAAATCATACTTATATACATTACTTTCTGATGAAAGTAATGCGTTCTTAGAATGGGAAAAATTGGCAAAAGTGAATCTGTCATTGGGTGATTTTTCATCTTATTTAAATTGTTCTACTGAAATTTTAAAACTTCTCGAACAACGTCAAGGAGACGCTGAAATTGAAGAGTATAAGCTCAATTTGTATGAAAATATTTCAGATAATTTATACCAATATGTCCCAGAAAAAACACAAGATATTGCTGAGTTAACTTTAAAAAATCTTGAAAAGACTACAGATATCGATAAGATTATTCAACTATGCAACAAGATGATTCATGGCGCTTTGAATTCTTCAAAATATACGCATGCGTTATGTTTGACACATAAAGTTCTATCATTAGTTCCAAATGCTTCAATAGATCCTGCAGCACCTAATTTTAATCTATATTTCTTTTTCATGTCTTTAGTTCATGTTGAAATTTTGTTTAATATTGGTGCATTAGAAGATTGTATTGATGTTGGCTATAAAGTTTTGAATGTTATTAATAATGAAAATATCAATGTTCTCCGCCCTGAACATATGACAGAAATACAATTTAAAAATATGGTTAAGGGTTGTGTTGGTTATGTTGCTTTGGCAAATGTTATTCAGTTAAAGGGTAATGTCGCAGATTTCTTGACTGTTGCCTATGAAACATTAGATTTTATTCCTAAGAGTTATGACATCTTTATTCAATTGCAAGAGCTTATCTGTGGGCGTGAAGTTACTATTTCGCCTGAAATTGTTGGTGATGATAAATTTACTGGTGTAGTTTACAATATTATGAAGGCCTTTATTTCGTACAAAGATAATCCTGAAATGTTTGCGGAAGAAATTTATCATGCAAAACTTAATGCTCGTAGCCATAACTTAGCTCAAATAGAAATTTTCTGTGACTTGCTAATTGGTTATACATATGTGAATTTGGGTGCATTTAAAAAAGCATCATCAATTCTTTATAAAATTATTAAGTCTGTCAAAAATCAAGGTATGTTTTTACTTCAATACTTGGGTTGGTATTTCTTAAGTGAAATGAATATTAGACAGAAAAAATTTGATGTGGCTTATGGTATGTCAAATAACTCTCTAATACAGCTTGAAAGATATGGCAAAGCTAGTGATTTTCTAATGTTATTATTTAAGTATAATATGTTTAAAATTATGATGTCGTTAGCTAATTCTGAAAAAGCTCAAATACTTATGAATCAAGCTTGTTATATAACTCAAAAATATGGTATTAACTTTGCATTTGATGTTGATCCAACTCATTATATAGATCAAGATTCGTTGGTCACAAAAATGGCAGAGGTAGATTCAGAAGTTTCTGAAACTCAAAGTTTTGAGGATATCGAAATAGTAGAAGACGTATCTGAAGAAAGTGAGGCATAATGAAGATATTGTTTGCATCTGCAGAAGTAGCACCTTTTTCTAAGGCTGGCGGTTTAGCTGATGTGGTGGGAAGTTTGCCCAAATGTCTTGAAAATGATGCAGAAATTGCGATTTTTACACCATTGCATGGATTGATTGATAAAGAAAAATATCAAATAACAGAGGTTGAAAATTCAGAAATGTGGCTTACTTTTGGTAGCCAAGGACATAAATTTAAATTGTTTATGTGTAAGTTGCCAGATACTGATATAAATGTGTTTTTTGTACAGAACGATTGGTATTTCACTTGTTTCAAAGAGGTTTATCCTAAATGGTTAGACACACGTTATGAACATGAAAGATACATTGCCTTTTCATTAGCTGTTTTAGAATATGCAAAAGCTCTTAATTTTAAAGCTGATGTGATTCATGCAAATGATTGGCATACTGCAATGATTCCTGTTTATTTGCATAGTAACTATCGTTATGATGAATTTTGGAAAGGAACAAAAACCGTATTTGAAATTCATAATTTAGCGTACCAAGGTGTTTGGTTTGAAGATGTTCTTGATTTTGCCAATATGCGTAAAGATATTGTTTATAATGAGTTTGGTGTTGAACATTATGGTCGTGTTAATTGGATGAAGGGTGCTATTAATTATTCTGATAAAATAATTGCAGTTTCACCAAATTATTCAAGAGAAATCTTAACAGGTGAATATGGTGAAGGTATGGATTATACATTAAGAATGAACCAACACAAGCTTGTTGGAATTGTTAATGGTATTGATTATTCGGTTTTTGACCCTAAAACTGATAAAAATTTAAAAGCTAACTATACGTATAGATCATTGAATAAAAAAGAAGAAAATAAAAAGGCTGTTTGTGAATTTTTTGGTTTAGAATATAAACCAGAAAGACCTTTAATCGCACTAATTTCTCGTCTTGTTGAGCAAAAGGGTGTTGATTTAATTAGGCAAGTCGAAGATGCCATGAAAAATTCAAATGCAGACTATGTGTTTTTAGGTAGTGGCGATTCTGATTATGAAAACTTGTTAATTTGGCTCTCTAATAATTCGTCTAATATTCGCTCTTATATTGGGTATAAAGCAGATTTGGCGAATTTAATATATGCGGGCAGTGATTTCTTTTTAATGCCTTCAAAATTTGAACCTTGTGGTTTAAGTCAGCTAATAGCAATGCATTATGGTTCATTACCAATTGTTCGAGCAACAGGTGGTCTTGAAGATACTGTTGTAGGTTATCCTTTAAATAACTCTACTGGATTTAAATTCTGGGGATATGATGGTTGGAGTATGATGGAGGCTATTAATTGTGCATTAAGAGTTTATAATGAAAAACCAACTTTAGATGCGATGAGAAAATCTGCGATGAAGTCGGATTTTTCTTGGGATTTGAGTGCTAAAAAATATATGGAATTGTACAATAGTTTATTATAAGTGAGGATATTATGAAAAAGTTTTTTGCTTTTACTTTAGCAGAAGTTTTAATAACACTTGGTGTAATTGGTATTGTTGCAGCATTAACAATGCCAACATTAAAAAATAATGTCAACCAAAAAATTTGGAAGACATCTTCACAAGTTTTTGAACAAGAAATTGTCGAAACTATAAAAGTTATGAACATTAAAAAGGTGTTAGCGGGATACGCTTCTACCGAAGATTTCGTTAGAGCTTTGCAAAAATATTTAAAAATAACAAAGGTTTGTCCTAAAGATAAATTAACAGAATGTTTCCCTGATACTATATACTGGGGTGTTGATAATGTTGAAATTAAAACGGCTGATTTAAAGTCGGCATCTAACTTTGGACAAAAAGATTGGAAAACGAATCTAGTTGGGTTACAGCTTACGAATGGAGTTGCGGGTATTATTGCGTATAATCCAGAATGTATTCAAGATCCATTTAACAAAGAAATAGGTATCTCCAATTGCATAGCATTATTGTATGATACATCAGGATCTAAGGCTCCTAATACTCAAAAAAAAGATTTGAATAGTATGAATGTTCTTTATGTTAAAGATATTGTTTGTGGTATTGAAATTAAAGGAAAATGTTTTTCAACACCTGTTAATCATATTACTCCAATCAGAACTGCGGAGTGTGAGGCTATTAAGGATGAATTGGGTATACCTGATTGTTTAGGGACATCTTATCCTGATTATTGGGGTGGTGCTGTAAAAATCTGTGGCGGAATCCAAAATATGCCAACAAATCAAGACTTAGCTGATTTAGCTGAGATGATTTTTACAGGTGGTACAGTTAACCCTTATGGTTCCTCTTCTGGTTTAACTTATGTTTCTGGTACTGGTACAGCGATTGGTTTTGAGGAAATGTCGTATTTTATACGTTCTATATGGTCTGCTGAATTGGCTAACGCTACATCAAATCAGTATTATAGATTCCAATATTCAGCACCAGCGTCTACTGCAGGGGGGTCTCCTGGAAGTGCAAGTGCTGTGGCTGCTAATCGAAATAGTAACTCGGAAGATTATGTTTTTGCCATGTGTCGTTTAGATTAATTTATTGACTAAAATTGGCATGATATATTATAATTGACTTATGAAAAAACGTTGGTATGACTTAGATGTTACAGTTAGCAGAGCGGTTAGTATGCTTGAAAAAGCTGAAGAAGTTATTCAGGTACGTTGTGCTGATTATATTATTGACCAATTAAAGGATATTGATTTTGATATTCCTATGTCTTTAGATGACCAGTATAATTATATTATGCGACGTTGGTATGACAAAAATATCAAAGTTTCTCATGCAATGGAATATTTGAAAAATTCACCGATTGAGATTAGAAAGCAGTTAGCACTTGATATTATTGAATACTTAAAACAGGTTTAGAAAATGACTGATGACATAAATAAAAAAATTATTAATTTATTTGATAAGCATAGTAAATCACTTCCAACTGATGAGAAAATTAAATACTATGCCGGCTTTAATTATGTCAAAATTAATAAAGATACTAACGGTAAAAAATTTAATCCTGAACATTTGAAAGCTTTTGCTGAAAAATGTCATTATATTGTAAGAGTTATGAGGGAGTTTGACGGGGAAACGTATTTATATAACTATGATGTTCCTAATAATGAATTATTCAAGTTTATGAAATCTTTTGAAGAGAATACGCTTGATGGAACAATTATAGAAATAGAAAAGTATGTCCCTGAAGATTTAGCATGAATTGTTTTTTTAGAAAATACCACGAGGCCTTATTTAATAGTACAAAACCATATCAATATGTTGGCGGAGAGCTTTTATCGCATAATAAAAATTTTGACGATGCAAAAGTTAAATTTGTATTTGCGTTTCCTGATAAATATGAAATTGGCATAAGTAATCTTGGTGTTAGAGTCTTATATGAACTTATAAACAAACATGATAATTATATGTGTGATAGGGTTTATGCCCCAGAGCCAGATTTTAAGCCAGAACTTTTGTACGGTTTGGAAAGTAAAAGACCTATTAAAGATTTTGACGCAATTGGTTTTTCTTTGCAGTATGAGATGTCATATCCTACAGTTTTGAAAATGCTAGAAATGGCAAATATTCCATATAAAAATACTGACAGGTCAGATGATGATCCTATAGTTACTGCTGGTGGACCTTGTGCTTTTAACCCATTACCAATGGTTGACTTTATTGATGTCTTTATGATTGGAGATGGTGAAGATGCTATTATTAAAGCTTGTGAAATTTTAGAAAAGACTAAAGGTTTACCACGACAAGAAAGAATAAGGGCGTTAGTTGAGGACCCAGAATCAGGTTGCTGGGCGCCAAGTGTCGGTGGTAATGTTAAAAAACTGATTGCTCAGCTTGATTACGATAAGGCTTTGAAATCATATCCTATACCGTTTTCTTCTTCTGTACATGATAGAGCTGTTGTGGAAATTCGTAGAGGTTGCGGTCGTATGTGCCGTTTCTGCCAACCAGGTCACGTTACTTTGCCAGTTAGAGAAAGAAGCGCAGAAGATATAATTAAAATTACTAAGGAACTTGTTAAAAATACAGGTTATGATGAGTATTCTTTATTATCCTTATCTTCTAATGATTACAGTAATATTAACGAAGTTATCAAAGAATTAGCTGTAGATTTTAATGATAAAAAGGTATCAGTATCTTTGCCAAGTCAACGTATTGACGGGTTTAATTTAGAGTTAGCTAATTTAGTTCAAAGTGTTAGAAAATCAATTATGACTCTTGCTCCTGAAGCTGGTAGTCAAAGATTACGTGATGTTATCAAAAAAAATATTACAGAAGAACAAATCCTGGATGCTGTTTTAACACTGTATGAAAACGGTTGGTCTAGAGTTAAGTTTTATTTTATATGTGGACTGCCAACAGAAACTCTAGAAGATATGGATGAAATGGCAGAATTGCTTTCGAAAATTAAATATCGTTGCAAGCAAATAAAAAGAGAAAAAGGTTTAAAACACGGTATGGATATCACGTGTACTTTGTCTATTTTTGTACCTAAACCATTTACTCCGTTTCAGTGGTGTCCGCAAATGAATTTAGATCAGGTTACGGCACATATTCATTACTTAAAAGAAAAAATTTCACATTTAAAAGGCGTTAAAGTTAATTATCACGAAAAATTTGTTTCGCAGTTAGAAGCCGTTCTTACTAGAGGTGATAGTTCTTTATGTAATTATATTGAAGCTCTTTATAAAAAAGGTTGCTATCTAGATGCTTGGGGTGAGTATTTTGACAAACATGTTTGGCAAGATACTGCAAAAGAATGTGGAATAAATTTAGATGAATTGTCAGAAAAAGAGTTTTCTTTGGATGAAACTTTGCCTTGGGAATTTATTGATACTGGTGTTGATAAACAATGGTTAATTAATGAATATAAATTAGCTCATTCTGTGACAAAGGAATCTCAACATATTATTCCAACTTGCGAAAAACAGTGTGTAAATTGTGGTGTTTGTACTAATTTTAAGACTCATAAGGTTCTAGCTAAACCTTTTGTAGCTTCTGAGCAAGCTCAAATGCTTGCAAAACAAGAAAAAGTGGACCCATCGTTAGCTCCTAATGAGGTTAGGGAAACGTTTAAATATAGAATTAAATTAACCAAAACTGGGATTTTAAAATATTTTTCTCATCTGGATTGGCAAAATACATTTTTCAAGGCACTTGCAAGAGCTGATTTGAATGTGGCTTTCTCATTAGGATTCAATCCTTCGATGAAAGTTTCTATGGGGGTTGCACTACCGCTCTTTGCTGAAAGTATTACCGAGTTTGTAGATGTTGAATTATATGATGATATTTCAGAAAAGGATTTCCAACTAAAGTTAGAAAAAGCATTACCAATTCAATCTAAAATTATTAATATTATGAAGATAGAAAAAAAGGCAAAAGCGATTGATAATACTGTATTTTGGGCTGAATATAAAGTGCAGATTTCAGACACTACGCTTTACGATTTTGATAAATTGGTGTATAATGTGAATAGAGTTTTATCTTCTGATGAAATTTATATCGAGAAGAAAAACAAAAAAGGTTTAATTAAAAAAACAAACATAAAACAATCTATCAAGTCATACAGATTTGAAGATGAATGTTTGTACATAGTATTAAGAACAGGTCAAGGAACTTTAGATGAATCAAATGTTTCTCAGATTCCTGCAGTAAGAGCAGATGTTTTAATGAATCTAATTGCAGATGGTATCCCGTTTAATATTGTACGTATCAAGTTCTTTGATGAAAATTTAAAAGAGTTATAGAGGGTTTAAATTATGGCAAATTTTAGAAACAATCGTTACAGACAACAACAGAACGAGATTAAAACTGTGGAAAAAAAGATTGTTATTGCAGAACGTGATAACATTGCTGCTGTTTTAGAAAATAAAAGAGTTACTGACTTTTTTATTCACAGAGGTGATGTTTTATTAGGTGATGTTTATTTAGCATCAGTTGATAATATATTGCCAAGTATTGATGCTGCGTTCGTAAATGTTGGCTCTGATAAGATGGGCTTTTTGCATGCTGAAGATGTAATGGGTAAAGGTTCATTAAAAGATAAATTAAAACCAAAACAAAAATTAGTTGTTCAAGTTGTTAAAGAACCTACTGGTCATAAAGGTCCACGCGTTACAACTGAAATAAGTTTACCTGGTCGTTTTTTGGTTCTTATGCCATATGAGCCAGGTGTGAGTGTAAGTAAAAAAATTGAAAATTCTCGTGAACGTGCTCGTTTAAAGGCTATAATGAACTTGATTAAGCCTGTTGGTGTTGGTGTAATTATAAGAACTGAGGCAGAAGGTCAGACTGAAGCAGATATCCAAGAAGATTTAGAGATTCTTTTGGAAAAATGGAATAATATTATTACTGCAGCGGAAACTCAAGATGCGCCAAATTTAATTTACAGAGATCAAGATCTATTGTATAGAGTTATCCGTGAAGCTTGTACAGATGATGTTAATGAAATCGTTGTTGATACTGCATTTGCATTAAACAGGGTGCAAAATTTATTACAAAATTGGCATATGAATAAAAATATTCAGGTAAATTTATATAAAGGAACTGAGCCTTTGTTAATTGCCGAAGATATTCATAAAGAAATCAAAGCAGCTTTGAACGTTAAAGTTAATATGCCTTCTGGTGGTTATTTGTTTATTCAGCAAACAGAAGCGTTAACTGTAATTGATGTTAATAGCGGTAAGTTTACAAGTTCAGCTACTCAGGACGAAACAATTTTGAAAACTAATATTGAAGCTGTGCATGAAATTGCTCGTCAACTACGCTTAAGAAATATTGGTGGTATGGTTATTATTGACTTTATTGATATGATTTCTAGAGCAGATAAATTAGCAATCCTTGAAGAATTAGAAATTGCTTTAGAACCAGATAAAGCTAAGCCTCAAGTAGGTCAACTTTCTGATTTAGGTTTGGTAGAATTAACACGTCATAGACAAGGACAATCTTTGTCTGAAATTTTCACAAGAAAGTGTCCACACTGCCAAGGTAGCGCATATTTTATGAATGAGCTAAATTTTGCTACTCCAACTGCAGAGGGTGAATACCGAGCAAAACAAGCAAAAACTAAATTGCCTGTTTCAAATAACAACTTTAAGAAAAATAAAAACAATAAACCTCAGGAGGTTATTGAAGAACAAGTTGTTGAACAAACACAACCATCTGTTGAAATACAGGTTGAAAATCCAGCTCATGTTGCTCAACAAAATGAAAATCAAAAACGTGATAACAAACGACACAAAAATAACAGACGTAATAAATTCAACAAAAACAAAGGATTTAAGGCTTCTCAGGATGAAAATATTCAAATAGTGGAAGTTGATTCTCCACAGATTACCGAAGAAGTTAAGCCATTGTTAGTAGAAGCACCTGTAATAGAAGAAGTGCAGGCATCTATTGTTGATGCGCAGGATGAAAAACCGAAACGTAAACGTAAAACTTCTTCTAAATCTAAAACTAAAGAGGAAGTAACTCCTGAAGTTGTTGAAGTTGTTGAAGTTGCACCTAAAAAGAAAGTAACAAGAAAACCAAGAACAGCAAAAACTAAAAAAGGTGAAGAAAAAATTGAAGAATAGTTTTTATAAAATATCATTAACTTTGTTAGCGGCAATTTTTATTGCCGCTTTACCGAGTTTTGCAGCACAATCTAAAGAAGTTGAAGCGACTGCAGTAAAATTCATTATGGCTATGGGTGGTGTTGTTGTATCAACATTTATAATCTTTTTGGGATTAACAATATATAATAAATTTTTTGTGGAACGAAAAAATGTTGAATTTACAAAAGAAGATTCTTTGACAACTCCAAATACCATTAACGATGCTGTTACTTTTTTTATTAAAAAAAATAAATTGAGGTAAGTTATGAATAAGGCTTATGGACTTGTTGAATTGTTAATGGCTTTTTTAATTCTTACTGTTATCGTGGCATCTTGTATGCAGATGACTTTATCACAAATGCAAGCTATAAAAGATAAGGATAATGCTAAAACATCACCTCAGCATGTTATAGTTGAAGATTTCAATAATACTTTGGATAAAATCGAAGAAGCTAAAGAATTAAAATTAAAGCATGAGCAACAAATTAACGATAGTTGGCCTCGATAGTGCAAATTTTTTCGTGCATTAGTTTATTGTATGGAACTGGGACATTGTATTTTTTGCCCAGTTTTATCATAGTTCCAGCAAACATCTCTACTTCAGTCTTTCTTTTCGCAAGGACATCTTGCAGCATTGAGGTTTTGCCATCAGGATTCATTGTTTTTAGTGCAGCATTAGCTCTTGGAATCATATTTTCTGTATTTTTAATCCCTTTGGCTTTTGCTATTGCTTGAACTTCGTTCATTAAACCGCTGCAATATTCTTTAAATTCTTTACTTTGTTCCATTTCTCCAAATGTAAGATTTAGAACGGCTGTTGGTTGGTTTGTGCTAACATTTAGCAAGTATTTTAACCATAAAGCATATTCCATATCTTCAGGAATTTCGTAGTATATTCCAACTTTATCAAAGAATTCTTTTACAAGTTCTTGTTTGTGTATATTGTCGCTATTTTTAGCGCCAAAAACAATTTTACCACGGCCATCTTGTATAATTGATCGTCCATCTCTTACGGCGCTAGGACACATAAAGTATGAAAGAAGTAATTTATCCCATCCGTATACATTTGCGATAATTTCTTCTGAAGTAACTCCGTTTAGTAATGATAAAATAATTGTATCTTCTTTAACAAAATTTTTAAGATTATTGATTGCATCATTTAACCCATCAAATTTTGTTGCAATAATTATTAAATCTGCTTTGAAACAGGTTGCTTCAGGCAAAATGTAGTCGAATATAAGTTCTTTCCCATTCATTATGATGGGATTTTGTGTATATCGTTCTAATCTTTGTTTATCAACAAGAACTTTTAAATTTGCTTCTGAGTAATTTTCTATTTTTTCGGCATATATGCTACCAACTGCACCTAAGCCACATATAACAACGTTTTTAATATCTTTCATAGCAAGTTTATATTAGCACAAAATAATATTGTTAACAATTATTCATAATTATTCTTTTTAAGGCAATTGTGGTTATAAAAAATACTTTATATAAGCATAGTAGTGTAGTTTATTTTAGTGTGGAAAATGGGATTTGAAATCAAAAAGCCGCTAGGTGTGGGCGGAATTAATTCAAATATTGCAGTATCTCAAAACCGTATAAGTTTTGGTAATGCTTATGCAACAGATACGTTCCAAACTTCTTCTGTAAATCGTTATTTAACAGAAGCATCTATTAAGCACGCTATTGCTACTAATTCAAATATCAAGACTATCCTTAAAGAAATGGGCGCACCTGCAAAATTAAATATGAAAGAGCTTAATGATTTAACTACTGGCCACGCGAAAGCTACACAAGATATCGCCTCTGGTATTATTGCTAATTTACCAAAAGGTTTGAGAGAACATGTTAATGTGAAATCTGTAAAAGATGCGGCAATTTTACACGATGTTGGTAAAGTTTTAATACCAGCTGAAATTTTAAATAAAGCTGGTAAATTTGATGAAAAAGAACAAAAAATTATGCATCGTCATTCAGAATTAGGCTATGAGATTTTGAAAAACACTGATATAGATACAAGAACATTACACTTAATTAAATATCATCATCAAAATTCAAGTCATACTGGTTATCCAGCTGTAAAACAAGACTTCTTCGCTGATATAAATTTACAAATTTTATCAGCATCTGATAAATATTCTGCGTTGACAGAAGAAAGAACATATAAGGCAGCTATGGGGCCTGACAAAGCTTTGGCCATCCTTTACAAAGATGTAAAAGATGGTAATTTACATCCATTTGTTTTTAAAGCTTTATATGATTATGCTAAAACTTCTTCTAAAACAAATTTACAACAAGCTCAAATGGCTTAAACTGTTATAAAACCTAGTAAAATGGGAATAATAATAGTACCACAGAGTGTTATTCCCCACCCCACTCTATAAACAAAAAGGTATCCGGTTACTAACCCTATGAGGTGCTTCATGGATACTACATTGTTATGGTTTGAAAAACGTGTTTTTAATGCGGTTGGGGTAGCTTTGAACTTTTTTATAATTGGTGCTTTTACGCACTCAATTTTTATGCCTATTATGGCAAATGATTTGGTGGCAAAAATACCTACTCCGCCTTTGGATATCGGGCAAGCTTCTATAAAAATAATTTCTGAAGTTTCTGTTGAAGCCCGCAGAAAAGAATTTGAAGAAAGAATAAATAATAAGTATCCAAATGCAATTATTGTTGATGTTGATGAAGGGATTAAACACATAAAACTTACCAAATATTATGATGGTAAACCTGTAAAAATTAACGTAGTTGAAATAGATAAAAAACTAGCCAAAAGCTATGAATTAATACCTGCTTTGGCATCAGATACATTGCAAAATAAAGAGAAAATCTCAGAAATTGCTAAAGATTCAAAGTCTGTTGTGGCTCTTAATGGGACGTTTTTTAAGCCGCAAACGGGTGTTCCTCTTGGTACTTTAATGATTAATAAAAAAATGTATACTGGTCCTGTATATGATCGTGTAGCTTTTGGTGTTTTTGATGATCATTTTGATATGGCTCGTGTAAAGCTCAATGCAACATTAAAATCAGATACTCATACTCTAAAAATCGATAATATAAACCAACCCCGAATGCTTGCGACCTACGTTTTGGTTTACACATCCGACTGGGGAGTAGTCGCGCCATCTACACCGAAGTATGGCCTGCAATTAGCTGTTGATGAAAGGGATAGGATAATTAAAAAATCGGCAGCCCCATTAGAAATTCCACATAATGGTTATGTTATTGCAGGCCCTGCTTCCCTTTTAGAAAAATTTAAACTTGAAGAAAAAGTTGAATTAGATATTTCAACTAATCCTGAATGGAAGAATGTAAAACATATTATTAGTGGTGGTCCATATTTGGTAAAAGATAATGAAGTTTTTGTTGATATGACAGCCCAAAAACTACGAGCAATAGGTGGTAAAAATCCTCGTAGTGCAATTGGTTACACATCAGAAAATAATTTAATTCTTGTTGCTGTTGACGGTAGAGAAGGAAGTTCTGTCGGAATGACACTAATGCAGCTTGCTAATTTCATGAAATCAATTGGTTGTGAGCAAGCTATGAATCTTGATGGTGGAGGCTCTACGGTTATGTATGTTAATGGTGGTGTTGTAAATAATCCACAAACTAAAAACGGCATACCTATATCTAACGCAATAGTCCTAAGACATAAATCTTAGTGTCTGCCAACATTCTGATCAATAATATCAGAAACCCAAGGAATTCTACTGTATTTACCCATAAAAGATGTCACTGCAAGGTAAATTACAATAGTGTATAAAACAGTTTGAATAAGCGAATATGGGCCAATTAATGGTGCATTAAATAAGAATGTAATTTGTGCAACTAACTTATTGATAAATGGAATGAAGCTTAGGATATTTAAAATAAACCCACAAAGCATACAAAGCAAAAAATAGCCTATTGAAATAAAAATAGATTGAAATATATGGTACTGGGTAAAAGCTCTTAATTGAGAGCGTGTGAGTAGCCCCAAAATTAACCAAATAAAACCTACAAAACCCATAGTGAAATAACTTAGTGCTGCAACAATTCGTTCAATCATATATGGTTTTGCGTAGTAATCAGACATTATGCCAATTCGCCTTTACGTTTTTTGTCAATATATTCATCAAGAACTTGATTGTAAATTAGCTTATATTCATCATTTTCAGGCTCGATAGCAATAGATGAACGATAAGATGCAATTGCTTGTTCAACATCGCCATCAAGATAGTGAGCATTACCTAAAAGCATGTATGTTTCAGCATCGTTAGGTTTTGCACGTAATGCTTCTTTGTACAAGTTCATTGCTAAATCAATGCGGTTATAGTTTGTGTATAAGTTAGCAAGAAGAACATATGCATTTTTTTCTTTTGGATTAAGTTCCATTGCACGTTTGTACATTTCTTCTGCCATATTGTATTCTTTGAACTCAGAAAGAGCAATCGCATAACAAATGTAAGTTTTGTAATTGTCGCCTTCCATTTTTAAAGCTTTTTCAAACCAGTTATAAGCTTGTTCTCTTTCTTTCATAAGAGTCAAAGTATTACCTATACATATAGCCACGACTTTATTATCAGGGCTAAGCAAAAATACTCTTTTGTATAAATCTAAAGCTGTAGCATAGTCATATAATTTGAAACAAACATTACCCATGTCAATTAATGCAGTAAGGTTTTCAGGATCAAGTGACAATGCTTTTTCATAATAAGCTTTTGATTCAATGTAATCTTCAAAATCGGCATATAAAAGTGCGATTGCATTGTAAATTTCAGGATTAGTCGCATTTAAATCAATTGCACGATTGTAGTAAAATAATGCTTTAGGGAAGTTTTTCCATTCAGCAAAAACATTACCGATATTGAAATATATCAAGAAATTTTTTGGATTTAATTCAAGAGCGCGGTTGTAGTATGAAAGAGATTTTCTGAAATCTTTCTCATAGAACCACATAGTTCCCATACCAACAAGAGCCTGAATATCGTCAGGATGGATTTGCAATAAGCTTTCCAAAACTGACATTACTTTGTCGTAATTTTCTTGTTGTAAGTATAGTTCTGCAAGTTTGTGGTATCCGTCAGCATTTTGCGGATCTTTGGCCATTTCCATTATGGCATCATTAATTTGTTTATCTAAATTTTCCATGCTCTCATTCTATCCTATTATATGGGTTTTGTAAAATTTGTTTCAAAAAGTTAATAATAATAACAAGGCCTTTGCCTTGCTATTATTATTTATATTCACTATATTCTTCGGAAGCTTTTTTCCAAGCGTCTTCTGATATGCTGAATGCGTGACTCCAGAATTTTTCAATAGCGTATGTTTCACGTTCTTCTTTGTGTAATATGTGAACAATAACGTCACCGTAATCAAGTAAGTTCCAGCGATTTTTGATATCATTTTCCATTCTGATCGGTTGTCTTTCGAAATGTTTTTTTACCATTTCTTTGACATGTGACATCAATGCTTTTACTTGAGTTGGTGAATCCGCTGAAGCTATTACGAAAAAATCACCTAATGAAGATACATTGCTAATATTCAAAATAGTAATATTGCTAGCAAGTTTGTCGTCTAAAAAACGAGCAGCAACACAAGCAAATTTTTGAGAATCAATTTCTGTCATCATTCACCTACTCAATAATATCTACTCTGCGTTTGTGACGGCCGCCTTCGAATCCTGTTTTTAACCAAATATCAACGATATCAAGTGCTAAGTGTTCACCGATTACACGTTCACCTAAACAAAGTACGTTAGCGTTGTTGTGAGCTCTAGAAACACGAGCAGAATAAGTATCTCCACAAAGTGCAGCACGAATACCACGAGTTTTGTTTGCTGCAATTGACATTCCGATGCCAGTACCGCAAACCAAAATACCTCTATCAACTTGACCTGATGCAACAAGCTCAGTTACACTGCGTGCTATATCAGGATAATCACAAGCTTCTCTAGTATAAGTACCAACGTCAACAAATTCAATGTTACGTGCTTTTAAATAATCAATAATTTTTTGTTTGTAAACGAAACCGCCGTGATCGCATCCTAATGCAACTTTTAAATGATCCATGCTAAACTCCTATAAAATGTATAAAACTATCCAAACCTAGGACAGTAAATATTATACAAGTTTTTTGGTCGTTTGTAAAGCTAATTGTTAATAATCATAAAAAAGCCCTCGTTTGAGGGCTTTTTTTTAAAAAGAGGCGTTTGGATCGCTTAAGAAATCTTCTAGTCTTATGCGTTTGCCGTTTATTGTTACAAATAGCTTACCAGCATCTTCTTCTATGCGAATCGTCTTAGCATTTGCGGTGTCTTTAAGGCTTAGTGTTTTTAGTTCATCAGCATCAAGGCTTGTTATTGATATTTGTTTGCTTCTTCCAACACTAATTTCATCGTAATAATCAATAGTTTCAGTTCCATAGTAACCTTTAAAAGTAATATTATACATGTGACCATTTGCTGCATATATATCAGCACAATCCATAGGACCACTATCTTTAATTATCCATGTGCCACGTTGGATAGGTGCAGTTACACTAGTTTCAGTGATCTCACTTGACCTTGTGGCTGTACCATCTTTATGTTCAACTTTTTTACCAACTAATGTTACGTTTGTCCATTTTTCATTTTTAAGTTTAGTTTGCAATGCTTGTACTGCTTCTGCTTCATTACCTGGTGCAGTTGCACTTACAAAAGAACCGTCAGGCATATAGGCAGTAGCTGTTGTTTGGCCATTACCAGCATCTGCAGTTAAGTATCTTACTGTACTTGGTTTCGTTTTGTCAAAACTTGTGTCAGGAGTTATTTCTTTGCCTGATTCTGGGTTTACAAATTTGCCGGTTTTTGGATCTTTCATTGTAATAGTTAAGTTTGTCCAACCTGCATCTTTTGCTTGTTTTGTTAAGGCAGCTTCAGCTTCTTTGTAGAATGCAGTTTGAGCCTCTAAGTTTTCTTTATCACCAGTCATTGCAACTTTAGTTTCACGTTCGTATCTAAATGTAGTGCCATCAGGTGCTGTTATAGTCGCAACCTGTGCATTTAAATCAAATACCATACGTGTATTAACTTTTGTAGCTTTGTCAAAATTAATTGTTTTAACTTGTGATGTTTGTGTTGTTTTTGTAGGGATTTCTAATTTACCAACACCAGAAACAACGCCATCTTTAATTGCTTTAGGGTTAGCTTTAATTAGATCCTCAAGAGTTATATTTTTTAAGCCTTCATCTTTGTGTAACTCTGCTAATATATATTCAGCTTTTGTTCCTTTTGGGAATTTCCCGCTTGCTGCTTCTTTCCAAGCATAACCGTTTGGTAGGGCAGGATAACTAAACTTACCTTTGCCGCCGCCTTGTTGCTTAACTTTACCGTCAGCTGTCAAGCCTAAAGCTTCATACGCTGCCGCTATTGAAGAATATTCGTTTGTGCTTGTTACTTTTCCATCAGCATCTTTTATCGTAACAACGTATTTATCGCCATTTTTAGCAATAGTTGCATTTTTAGCTTTAACCGCATCATTATTATTGAATGCATTGATTGCTTCAGCATCTGGATCACCTGCTGGTGGATCTTCTTGTACTGTTTGCCCTTTGATTGCCTGAAGGACTTTAGCAAAGTTTTGTTCGGTTAATTCCAAAACAGTTTCTTCGTTTGTATCTTTATCTTTGTAAACTAATTTGCCTTCATCATTAATGCTAAGTCTATTTTCGAGCCCGTTAGCATCGATTAATACTTGAGCAAGCTCTTTTGTCATTGGATCGCCTTGACTTGTTGCAACTTGAGCAGGGGTACTCGTGCTTTTGCCACCTAATTCTTTAAGCATATTACTATAACTGTCGGCAGTTTTTTGCTCGCCAGTCTCTTTATGAACAGCAGTAAATGTTCCATCTACTTCAACAATTTTCCATTTATCGCCATATAATTCTTTTAATGCGTTCAAGTCTAAGCTATCTGGAGTTTGCTTATCTCGAGCAGGATTTTGAGTTCTGGTGTATGATGCATAATCCCATCCTGGGGTGTAAGATTGATGTCGTCCACCACCAAAAATACCGCTTAACGTTGATAGAAGCATTCCACCACCAAATATCCACCAACCTGTGCTATCCATTCCGCCGCCACCGCATCGATTGCCGCATCCTGAATAGATGTTGTTGTTAATAATATTTGTAGTTCTTGGTTGTGCCCATGGTCTATAAATTGAGTAAACCATATTTATACCTCTCATGTTAGTTGTACTTATATATATAAAGTATATATCATTTGTATAATTGCTTATATATGTTTTTTTTGTAACATTTGTTTACATATGCTTTATTTATTTACTTAATATGCCCTGATTTTGAGGGTTTTTAACTTTTAATTCTGTTCTAAACGAAGGTAAAATAATCATAAAAAAAGAACCTTTCGGTTCTTTTTTATCTTGCGTTTTATTCAGCTTCTTTTTGTGTTTTAAGTGCATTTGCTGCTTCTTGAGTTAGATTGCCTTGAACCAAAGTTTTATTACCGTCTGCATCCGTTTTGTAAACAGAGTAAGTTGAATTTGAGGCTATTACACTATATGTCACGTCTGATCCACCAGATTTACCTTTAAGGCCAAGTCCATCTCTTTCGGTTTCATTCATAATCGTATATGTATTACCATTTACTGTAATTGTTGATGGTAGAGTTCTTAGTCCTTTATTGCCTTCAACTGAACCCATTTCAGTTTTCAATTTTTGTACGATTGCGTTAAAGTCAGATCCACCAATTTTAATTTGTGTACCGTTTGCATCTTTATAATAGTGTGCATAGTGCCATGGACCACCGTACGGTATTGTTTTTACTGTTTCTCTTAGACTTTTATTTTCTTCAATACTGTATGTTGGTTTATCGCTAACTGGAGCGTCATTTTCAGGTCTATGGCTCAATATTTCAGCAATTGCAACTCCCAAGTTAGTTTCATTAAGAGTTAACGTAATCTCTTGACCAGTTGCAGGTTTTGTATATTTTATTTTGCCATCATCGGTTATTGTAATTTTACCTTCTAAGCCAGCCTCTTTAATTCGAGCTCTTGCACTTTCTACAGAAATAGCATTTGGATCTGTTTTAAGAGTAACTTCTTCTGCGGGTTTTTCTTCAACAGCTGGTTTTAATGCTTCTAGCATTTCTTGATAAGTTTTATCTACGTGTTGAGTGCCATCAGTTTTATTAACTGCTGTAAACTTGCCATCAAGTTCAACAATTTTCCATTTATCACCATATAATTCTTTTAATGCATTTAATTCAATACTAGGAGGTGTTGTTCCTGCTGGAGTATCATTTTTAGGAGTAGCTTTTGCTTCTCTACCAGATCTGATAATATCTGCAATTCCACTTAATAGTCCGCCACCCATTTGGCCCATCATCATTAGCATCATAGGATTGGACCAAATACTTCCAGAACTGTTACAGTTACACTGTTGTGTCTGTGGCATACCAGTAAACCTCGTGTTATTATAAACACGAACTTGTGGTCTATTAAAGATATGTACATTTCTGTGAACCATACTCTGCTCCTTATATATAATAAGTATATACCTATTATATAATTTCACATGAATGGTATTTTTGTAACAATTGTTTACAATAGTTTATATGTTTAAACCTGTGAAAAGCTCTAGGGATGTAGCTTTTTGCAAGTTAGGGTAGTTGTCTAAATTATTTTCATTCAAGAAATTTATTGCTTCCATTCGAGCAAGTTCAAGTATTTTTGCATCTCGCACAATGTCAGAAATAATTAAATCAGGAAGCCCGCTTTGGCGTGTTCCTAAAAATTCACCTGGGCCACGTAATTGTAAATCTTTTTCTGCAATGACAAAACCGTCGTTAGTTTCTGTCATTATGTTAAGTCTTTCTCTTGTTTCTTGTGATCTAGAACCGCTTACCAAAACGCAATATGATTGTAGATTACTACGTCCGACACGACCCCTCAATTGATGTAATTGAGAGAGTCCAAATCGTTCGGCATTTTCTATTACCATTACTGTTGCATTTGGTACGTCAACTCCAACTTCCACTACTGTAGTAGAAACTAGTATATCGTATTTTTTTTCTTTGAAATCGCGCATTACTTGATCTTTTTCATCATTTTTAAGTTTGCCATGTAATAAACCTACTTTAAAATCAGGAAAAACTTCTTTTTGTAATTTTTCAGCTTCTATAGTTGCAGCTTTTGCAGAAAGTGTTTCACTTTCTTCGATTAGCGGATAAACAACATAAGCTTGTCTACCATAATTTAATTCTCGTCTAATTAAATCCCAAACGCCTCTGTGTGAATTAGTTAAAGTTGTTTTGATTGGCAATCTTCCTTTTGGCAATTCATTTATAATCGTTAAATCCAAGTCACCATGGACAGTTAGTGCTAATGTTCTAGGAATTGGTGTTGCTGTCATTGTTAGCATTTGAGGGTTTTGTGATTTTTTCTTTAGGACATTCCGTTGTTTTACACCAAACCTGTGTTGCTCATCAACTACTATTGCGCCAAGATTATTGAATTCAATATTTTCTTGTATCAATGCATGTGTGCCAACAGCTATATTCATCTGCCCATTTCGTAATGAGGTTTCAAATTGAGTTCTGATTTTTTTGCCGTGGCTACCTAAAAATAATCCAACGCTTAAGCCAAGTGGTGTTAGCCATTCAACCATGTTATTGTAGTGCTGTTGGGCAAGAATTTCCGTTGGAGCCATAATTGCACCTTGGTAACCATTTTCTATTGCAGCAAGTAACATTATCGTAGCAACAACGGTTTTCCCACTTCCTACATCACCTTGTAACAGCCTTTGCATTGGTGTTTCGGAGTGTAAATCATTCAAAATTTCATTAACAGCATCTTTTTGTCCTTTTGTCAATTCAAACGGTAAACTTTCAATGAATTTTTGAACTATGCCATTTCTTTTAATATCTAAGGCAATTGAAGTAGCATTTTTAGCTGTGTTATCTCTTAATCTAAGAAGTTTTAGTTGAACTAAAAATAATTCTTCAAAAATTAATGTAAAACGAGATTTTTCAAGTATATCTATTGTTTCAGGAAAATGTATTTGTTCAACAGCTATTTTTTTATCAAGAAGACCTAGACGATTTCTTATTTCATCTGGAATTATGTTAATGATTTCATTTTTGTACAGCTGAATAGCATTATATATTGCTTTGCGAAGGGTCTTTATACTTAAATCTTCGCATACTGTATAAATCGGTACAATTCTTGCTAAATTAAGGTTAGTGTCTGAATTTTCTAAAAATTCACCTGTCATAATTGAATAATTGGGTTTGTCAATTGTTAACTTGTGGCTGTAATTATTCATTTTAACCATGCCAGAAACCATTATGCCTGCATTAAGTGGAAACTGTGCTTTAATCCTCTCAAGCATAAACCTGTTGCTTTTGGATTGGAAAAAGTTTAGTTCGAATTTGCCGCTTTCGTCTGCGATTGTTACTTTTACAACTGATAAATTGTTTTTGGAATTAAATGCAGAAACTGATTTAATGTATCCAAAAACAGTTGTGTTAGTTCCTTCTTTTAAATCTCGTATGAGGGTTCTAGATGAATAATCAACGTGTTTTCTAGGAAAATACATTATCAAATCTTGTGCAGTATAAATTCCTAGTTTATTTAGTTTATAAGCAACTTTAGGTCCAACACCTTTTATATACATAACGTCAGTTTGATTTGCTGGTTTTGTTAGATTTATATCAGTGTTGGCATTATTTTTGTTTGTTGCTATTGAATTTTGTTGAAGTTCAGATTTAATTACTTTTATTAGTTGCTCAATTGAACGTTTTCTTTCGGGAACTGATGCAAATGGATAATGTTCAAAAGCCTCAACCATTACTGCCCATTTAGGATTTTTTTTTGAAAGCTTATATTTTTTCTCAGCTTCCTTTTTTATAAAAGTGGAAAATGATTGTTTTTTACCGTGTATATCAATATAGCGGTGTTTAATTTCAACTTCTATTGCAAGTTTTATTTGCTCTAAATTTTCCAATTATGTTAGCCTCAAAACTTCGTAAATATCCATTTTTTTTGATTTACCACGAATGCTTACTTCGCTAATTTTTATAACATCAGCTATGTTACTCACGTGTTGATATGTAGAACTGCTTATTAATAAGCTTGTTTTATAAACTTTGTTATAACTTTCAATACGGCTAGCAAGGTTCACCATATCGCCTATTACAGTGTATTCAAGACGTTTTTCAGAACCAATGTTCCCTACAAATGCTTCACCAGTGTTTATACCAATACCTATTTCAATTTTAGGTTTACCTTCAAATAGCCATTTATCCCGTAATCTATCAACTGTTTTCAACATTTCATTTGCGCATAAAACAGCATTTTTAGCATGATTTATGTCTTGTATGGGTTCTCCAAATATTGCCATTACGGCATCACCAATAAATTTGTTAATAACTCCGTTATACTTACTTATGATAGGCTCAATTTCAGTAAAATATTCGTTTAGAATAACTGAAACTTCTTCAGCGCTGAGTTTTTCACTCATGCTTGTAAAGCCTCTGATGTCAGCAAAAAGTACAGTTACAACAGCTTTTTTGCCGCCAAGTTTTATGTCATCGATGTTTTGGACAACGTTTTTCATAATATCTTGAGATAGGTATTTGCCCATTGCTTGTTTGATTTTTTCTTTATTTCTGCCTTCAAGTATAAATCTATACGAATATGCAAAAATCATCGTAGAAAGTTGTATTATCAATGGTGTTATTACATTTGGTGCAATACCATTTGCAAAACAAATTGCAGAAAAAATGATGTATCCAGATGCAATTGATATTAAAATTCCAAGTGACGTAAAAAATGAAAATTTTGAAATAATGAAAAATACAGCGATTGTAAGTATAATTAGCATTATTATATCTTGAGTCACTGTTGTTTGTTTTATAAACTCATTATTTATAAGGTTATCTAAATTTGTAGCTTGTATATCAACCCCTGGATGTTTTTGCAATATAGGTGTAGGCAAAGCATCTTCAAGTGCTAAGGCGCTTGCTTTTGCATTCGCACCTACAAACACAATTTTCCCCTTGAATTTGTCAGGTGAAATAACAGGTTCTTTACCAGCTTTGATATTATCAAGTGATTGAATTATGTCGATAGCTGAGTATTTGGGATGGGTATATTCACTTTGAGCATGGACTTTGTAAAATCTCACTTGGTTTTGTAGAGCATCATAAGATTGAAAAACAGGTATCGCAAGAGGAGTATTGTTAAAAGTAATTTTATGGTCTGATATAGTTATCTCATTAACATTATTTAGGCGTGAGTACATTGCTAGTGCTAGCGATGGATAATTTTTGTCATTTACTGTTACGATGTGATCGCAGAGTGTGACATGCCCATCATTATTCAAAGTTGTATTTACTGAACCTGTATACTTCACTGCATTGAAATATGGTTCTGGAAAGCGAGAGATACTATTGTATTTACTGTATATTTTTCCTTTTCTTTTGTCATTAATATTTATTTTAAACTTTTTGTCAAATTTTGTAAGATATTCTTCACCATCAATATCGGCGGCATATTCAGGGACTAATGGACTGAAGCCAACAACTAATTTATCCATTTTCTTTATGGTATTAAATAGGTACATATCTGAGTCAAAATTTTCGGTATCTAGTGTCGTCAATATGGCATCAAATCCGATTAGTTTAGCTTCAGTATAATTATTCAAATATTCAAAAATCTTAGCATATAAACTTCTTTGCCAAGGCCATCTGTGCTTCTCAATTGATTTATCATCAATTACAATTAACGCTATGTTATCGCTTCCAGTTTTTTTAGCTGTAAAATTTTTGTGCATGAAATTATATACAGCGGGTTCGAAGAATTGCCATGAAATCAATACAAGTACTACGGTAAGAAATATGTGTAGTAATGCTGATTTAATAAAGAATAATTTAGAATTGAATTTTTTCATATAAGTTCCTATCCCTAATTTTATGATATAATAAATTTTAAAAAAGGGATAGTTTATGAACGAAAATTTAATTAATTTACTTAAAGAACAAAAAATATTTCCGATTATTAGAAGTAATAATCCTGAAGAAGTTGTTAAATATGTTGATGCTCTCTTAAAAGCAAATGTTAAGGTTATGGAAATCAATGTACAGACGCCAAGTATTTATGAAGCTATTAAAGAGGTTTCAAAGAATGCTTGTGTTTGTGCTGGAGGTATTATAACTTCGCTTCAGGCTCAAGCTGCAATAGATTCTGGTGCAAAATTAATATCTTCACCTATTTTTCATATGAATTTAGTTAAGTTATCAAAGGACAAGAGAATCCCTTATATTGCTGGTACATCAACTGCAAATGAAGCATACGAAGCTTGGAAAGCTAGAATACCATTAGTTAAGATTTATCCTATTACAGCTATGGGTGGTGCTTCATATTTAGAAAATTTATTAAGACCAATGCCGTTTTTGAATGTATTACCTCAAGGTAGTGTTAAATTATCAGAGGTTAAAAGTTACATTAATGCGGGTGCTTTTGCTGTTGGTGTTGGTCGTGACTTGTTTAATGGCGGCTCATATTCAAGTGTAACTGAACGAGTGCAAGAAGCTCTTTCAAAACTGTAGGGATTTTATGGGTAAAAGGATTGTTATTTCTGGCTATTATGGTTTTGGGAATTTTGGTGACGAAGCTATTTTGTCTGTTTTACTCAATAGTCTTAAACAGTTTGATGTTGAACCAATTGTTTTATCATCTAATCCAAGAAAAACATCTCTAGATTTTATGGTAAATGCAATTTATTCGTTTGATTTTCATCAGGTCGCGGGTGTTATAAAACAGGCTGATATCCTAATTTCTGGCGGTGGCAGTTTACTTCAAGATGTTACTAGTTTGAAATCTTTAATTTATTATTTGTGGGTTATATTTACAGCCCTTAGATATAAGAAAAAAGTAGTTATTTTTGCACAAGGTATTGGCCCAATACGTAATAAAATTGCTCAATTTATTACAGCATTTATATTAAAAAAATGTACGTATATTTCAGTAAGAGATTATAAAAGTCAAAAATTGCTTGAATGGATGGGAGTCAGGTCAGATTTGGTAACTGATCCTATTTTTTCTTTAGATTTGCCTTACGCTTCAAATAAGGGTACTGTTGGCGTGCAATTAAGAGATTTTGCATCTCTATCTGATTACTTATTAAATAAATTGGCACGACAAATTGTTAAAGATTTCTCAGATAAAAAAATTGAATTATATTCGCTTCAAGATTCGCTTGATTACAGTGTGTGCGATAAATTTATGAAAATTTTGAAATCAATTTCTTCGAATATTGAGGTTGAGATTGTTAGTGGACAATCTTTAGATGAAATGATTAATAGAATTTCGAGGTTAGAATATATGATTGCAATGCGTTTTCATGCATTGCTAGTCGCTTTAAAAATGGGTATTAAGTGCGTTGCTATTAATTATGATATAAAAGTTGAAAAACTTGCTTATGAGGCGAAAATACCATTAATTTCGATGAGCGCAACGGAAGATTTTGATTTAATATTCCAAAATTTTAAACAGTTAATTCCTGATGATTTGAGAACATTTGCTGGTAGTAAAGTTTTTGATTGGAGTAAAATCAAAAATATTGTATTAAGTTAGTTTTAAATTATTAAATGTTTGCACAAAAAAAGAGGTATCTTATAATACCTCTTTTAATATATGCTCCAGGCCAGACTTGAACTGGCACCAAGCTATTCACCTGATTGGATTTTAAGTCCAACGCGTCTACCGATTCCGCCACTGGAGCGCATATATTTCATTGTCATGCTTCAGCGGAATCGGTAGACAAGTCTACCTTACCTCTCCTCGAACGATACTCAATCGTTCTCGTCGGCAGAGTGCCACTGGAGCGCATATATTTCATTGTCAACTTCCTAATGATAACGTAAACATATTTTATTGTCAAATGGGAAATTTAATCAAATATGTTTCAATTTCTTTAGTTTTATTTTTTAGTAGTAATGTTACATCTTTTAATTTTTCTGAGATCTCATCTTCATTTTTAAGAGCGATTTTACCAAATAGAGCGGGATATTTAATACTTTTATTATATAAAGTATTTACATCTTTTATCAAATTGTATATGTTTATATCGATTACATCTTTGTCCTCGCAAAGTCCAACAAAAACTTCTGATAAAGCATGCTTTGTTTTTAGAATTTTTTTTGATTTTACAAGTTTTTCTATGCTAATAAACTGACTTTTTAAGTTTTTATATTTTGCTAACAAAACAGATTTTTTGTGTGGTAAAACGTGTTTGAAGTAATTCATGGTTTGTTGATAACCACTTTCTATGAGTTCTTCTCTCTTTTCTTTTGGATAATTAAAGTCAACAACTATGACATCGCCTGTATTCAATACAATGTAATCAAACTTATCTTTGTTGCCATAAATGCCTGATATATATGATGTGCACATTGCTGTAATGCAACTGTAAATTGTATTCATGTAATCAAGTGCATTTTTGTCTGTGCCATCAAACTCACCTTCTAGTCTAAATTCAAGTATTCGTTCACCGTCGTTTAATAGGTTAGGTGATAATTTCCACATTGGCATACTTTTTTGCAAATCGCCGTCAACTAGCAGTGTGTTATTGTATTCATATGGCTTCATGAGACCTGGCATTGTGCTAGAAATTCTCACTGCGGTGGCTATTTCAAAATCTGGAGTTTCCATTTTTGAAAATTCTTTGCAACCAAAATTAGACAAGTCTGTTGTAATAACTACCAAATTTTTATCGATGTCTTTGAATGTGACAGCTTTGTTTTTACCTTTTCTATACTTATCTCCGTAATGTTTTTTCTCAATTAGTTCTCTTATCCAATCAAGAAAGACTTCCCCTTTGCTAAGTGCAAAGTTAGGGCCTAAGCCAAATTGAACATCTTTAAACAATTCAAAATTAACGCCTAAAAAGATTTCTCGGAGTTCTTCTGCAGTGTATCCAATAGCAATGAGTGCAGCAACAATTGAGCCGACAGATGAACCCGCAATGTTAATTGGTTGTATGCCAACTTCTTCTAATGCCTTAGCCGTACCAACATATGCAATCCCTCTGATTGCACCGCCACCAAATAAGCATGTGTATTTAAATGAATCATTTACCATATTCAAATCCTAACATAAAAAATCCGGCAATTAAATTGCCGGATTTTATTTAACTATACTTTTGTTATGCAGCTTGAGAGCCTTTAATTTCTCTAATTAAATACTCAGCAACCCATTCAAAATCTTTATTATCTTCAGCTGCTTTTTTTAGATATTTAACGGATGCATCACCGATTCTGATAAGTGTCATTGCAACTACACCACGTTTAATACCACG
This sequence comes from Candidatus Gastranaerophilaceae bacterium, assembly GCA_045652525.1. Lineage (GTDB taxonomy): Bacteria > Cyanobacteriota > Vampirovibrionia > Gastranaerophilales > Gastranaerophilaceae > SIG32. The sequence continues at coordinate 79,335 of JAZRUK010000024.1, forward strand.
AACAACTTGTAATTGATCAACTAATTGAGGAAGTGCTGAAGTACCAATATTAACTAAGATGTTTTCTAATTCGTTTTTAGTTGTGTTATCAGCTGTTTCTAATTTATTAAGAATTTCGTTAACTGTTTGCATGTTAATCTCCATTTTTTTCTAACCCTTATTATCATTATAATTTAAAATTTGAAATTCCTTGATTTCCTTACATAATCTTTATATCTTTATAAAGATGAAATAGGGGCACCTTGTTTAGTACCCCTAAATGCTATTTATATCACGGTTATGAATATATTTTGAATGAACGTTTAATGTTTTCGCTGATTACAGATTTTACAGAATCATATTCAGTTTGCAATGAATTATGTTCAGTATCAATGTTTTTTAATTCAATATCAAAACGTTTATCTTTGTTTTCGATGTTGTTCATTGCTTTGTTGTATTCAGCCTCTGCTCTAGCAACGGCTGCATCATCAGTAACTTCTGTGATGTCACTACAATTTGCGTGAGTCATGCCTGTCCAAACTTTATTATTATCAACTTGTTCCATAGTTACTAAGCCGCTTTCAAGAGCAAATTGAATCCATTCATTGCTTCTAGCTAAGCCGTCTTCTAAAACTTGGTAACCTTTTTGCATACGTTCAAATAAGTTTGTATACCATTGAACTTTAGCATCGGCATTTTCTTCAGGATTGTTTTCATCGATCCAACCAAATGCAGGTTCACCATAAGTATCAAATAATACATCTAATACATATATGTCTTTAATAACTTCGAAATCTTGTGATGTCTGACCATTGAACTTAGCTATAATCCAACCTGGGTCTTGTAAGAAAGCTTCATTACCTTCAATGATTGTGCCGTCAGGTGCAGTTGGTCTATTTGCTCTTCCAAAGATAAAGTCTAATAATCTTTCGCGAGCAGCATTGTAATTATTTTTGGCAGTATTAGCAGGTGTACCTCCTGTAGTAAATTTATCTCTATTAACATAATTTGCCGCTTGACCATATAATTGTAATACTTCAAGAACATATGATCTAGCTTCTTCAAAGCCATTTTCATCATTTGCAACTTTATGTGACATTTTAACAGTATTATTAGTTAAGTCAAAATTTTTCAATGTATATTCAATTTTTGACAATTGTTTTTCATATCCATCAGTTACATCATTATCGTCATCCTGTTTAACATATGTTGTAAAGTACATTTGAGCGGTAGAGCTACCCAAGTTAATAGAGCTTGAAATGCCTCCGACACTGTATTCAAGATCAGCATTAGTAGAATTCCCAGCTGCATCTGTTATAGAACGAGTTTCAGTGTATGCTGCACCTCCAGTGACATTATATGTACTGCCAGAGGTTTTTGTTAAAGTTATTGCGTAAGAACCATCTCCTCTTTTACCAATAACTAAGTTGCCAGAAGAGTCTCTGTCAATAGTTTCTATACTTGTGAGAGTTGGTGGGTTTGTGCTACTACTATAATTTGATAGCATACTGTCTAGTGTTTTAGCATATTCAGTAGCTGCATTTAATTCACCACTACTAGTAAGTGCATTGTATTGATTTCGAACATATGTTAAGGCGTCTTTTAATTTATACCAATCTGCAGGATATGTAGCACTACTAACATTATTTATTTGAGTTTGATAATTAGTAGTAAATAAAGATTGTTCTATTGCTTTTTGTGTTTCCATTTGATATGCATCATCTGCGGCTATAAATTCATTATAGTAATCGGTATAGTTTGCATATTGGAAGCTTTGTAAAGCTTGATTGTAGCCTATGTGATCAATCCCAGTTGAAGGTCCAACTCCGCCTTCATACATAGCTTTTAATTCTTCAACATCATATTGACCGATTTGGTAAGTAGCACCAGTTAATTCACTAATATTTTCTAGGTTAATAGTGTCAGCCCCAAGAACTTCTGGTGTGAAGAATGTTGATGAATAAATTAGACCATATTGGCTTAAGAAGTTATCGATATCGCCGTTTGCATCTTTAAAGTTTGTTGCATCAGTTTCTGACACTAACAATTTGCCGTTAGCATTTACTAAACCGTATTGGTTGTTGTGTGAACTGTATGCAGTCAAAGCATTGTATGTCAATTTTTGATATTGACTAGTGCCTGCAGCGTCATAATTTGAAATCATCATAGTTGCAGAATTCAACGCACTAACATATTCTTCGCTTACTCTTGAACTTTCAGTAGCGAGGCGCATCTTCGAATTGTTGACAATTTGAGCTCTTAACTCGTTGTCAGCCATACGAGAGGTGATTGATAATAATCTAGCTTGTGATGCTGCCATTCCCATAGTTGGCGTTGTCCTTTCCTTGATGTATCCTTACTACGGTTTACGGCTATATTTATTGAATTCTTTAATATTTTATTTAGTTTGTTAAGAATTTGTTACAATTTTAGTAATGCATCTTTTAGCTTTTTAATTTTTTTCTTATCTGTACCTATGCCACATAAAAGCATGGTAGATTTTTTATTTGTCTTTTCATCTTCTATGTTGTATGTATCAAATAATATATCTGAAAGTTCATTTCCAGAAATTCCATCAACTTTAACAAGAATTTTAGTTATATCATCGCCAAAAAATTCGCAATTTGTGCATTCTTCCTGCAAAATTTCGAGCTCATCAATTAACTGTTCCAATTTTCTCTTTCCCCACCAGCTATTTAAAAAATTAATATTTTCTTCAATTGATGCAAGTATTGGATAAGATGGTGAAGTTGTATTAATTATTGAAAGTGATTTTTCAATATCAAAATCTGTCATCGTATGCAAGAGAGCTGTAGGATTCAGTCCGCCAGCTGTTTTATGCAAAGATTGAACTGTAAAATCTGCGATATTTATTGAGCTTTCTGGTAATTTTTTTGAAAATGGATACAAAGCACCATGCGCTTCATCAACAATTAAATAAGCACCATATTTTTCACATAATTTTTTGATTTTTTTGATGTCAGAAACAATGCCTTCGTATGTTGGTGATGTTACAATTACAGCTTTTATCTCGTATGCTTTAAGATAACGCTCAATCATTTCGGGATCTGTTTCAAGTGGAATTCCCCATTCGTCATCAATCTCCAAATCATAAAAAACTGGTTCAGCACCGGCAAGTCTTACTGCGTTGGCATGACAAGGATGTGCTTCTTTCCAAATTAAAACATTTTCACCTTTATTTACGCATGTTAAAACAGAGGCAATTATGCCACTCGTAGAGCCATTTGTTAAAAATAATGTAGATTTTGTTTTATAAATCTTTTTAGCTCGTTCTTGAGCCTTGGAAAGTGCTTCTGTTGGATTATGAGTATCAGTTTCAGAAATGTCAATTTTGTACATTGATTTTAATTGGTTAAACAATGTACAATTTTGAGAATGAGAAGGTGTTGTAAATAATAACTTCTTATTTCTCTTTTTTAATAATTTTACTAGACTCATAATTATTTATTCTTAATTTCAATACTACGTTTTGCACAATATTGAGTCAAAGTCATTTTATCCATGCTTGAATTGTATTCAAATCTGCCAGAAATTGTGTAACCACCTTCGTTATTTTTCTCAATACGAATTGGTGAAAATCCACATTCAACGCTTTGTTCTTCAGAAAGTGGTAGAGTAATTCTATAATCTTTATCAATATTGATAGTATCCAAAGTCTTAAATTTCATACCACCAGCAGAAATATCTAGTGTTGTGATTTTTTTAGCTTCGCCTTCTGTAAACATATCAAGGTCTAAGATATACTTAATACGAGTGTATTGACGTCTTTGTAAAAATTTATGTTTAGCAGGGCTTGCAATTTTCAATGTTTTGCCATTGATTTCTTTTGCATAAGAATCAAAGTACAAAGTACCATGAGAAGTTTGTGTGTAAAATTCACAGTAATTACTTCTTAATATACCATCAGCTTCATAATCAAGTTCTAGCACAAAATAATCAGGCTGAACTTCTGTAATTGTGCCCTTGTTGGCGAATTTGAAGTCGTGTGGAACCATTATAATTCTTTGATCTTTTGCAATTAATTCTCTCATTCTTTACCCTTTCAATAATGTATTTGTTAGTATTATACATTATTTGTCAAATTTTGTCAGCAACTTTACAATTAGAAAAGGAAAAGCCTCTCAAAATATGAGAGGCAAAGCTGAGCAATCAGAAGAGTTGAGGATTTACATATTCATTTTAAACTTTTTATATACTATTTCATTGGCTAAAATATTAATATTTTCACAAAAAAAACAGCCCCTTAGTAGGAGCTGTTTTCTTATATTTTGCTATATTAGTCTTTTAAGAAAGATTCATAATTTCTAGCCAACAGGTGTGTTCTAACTTGGTTGATTAAGTCAAGAGCAACACCGACCATGATGATTAGAGAAGTAGCACCGATACCTTGCAATGTTTTGATATTTGTGATGTAACTTGCAAGTGATGGAACTAACGCTACAAATCCAAGGCCTAAAGCACCGATAAATGTTGTTTTGGAAAGAATTTTATCTAGCGCTTCTGCTGTTGGTTTGCCAGGTTTAATACCTGGGATTGATGAACCGTATTTTTTAAGGTTATCAGCAATATCTTTTGGCTGCATATTTGGCATAATTGAAGCATAGAAGAATGTTAATGCAAAAATTAATGCAAAATATAATACATAATATGGGATACCGTCAGGACTTAACAAGTGGTTAAGTGACATTACCATATCTTTTACAGCCTCAGACTTAAAGTTTGCTTGTCCTACTAAACTCAAAATAGTTGATGGGAACAATAAAATTGCAATCGCAAAGATAATTGGCATTACACCACCCGGATTAAGTTTAAACGGAATAAATGAATTCATACCGCCGTAAACTTTGTTGCCGACTTGTCTTTTTGGATTAACAATAACAACTTTTCTTATTGCTTCCTGCATAATTACAATGAATACCATTGTAGCAAAGAAGATTGCCAAAAGTGTAACTAGACCTAACTGCAATGCAGGGCTGTTAGCTACCATTTGAGCTGTTCTTGATGCGTAAACAGGAATACCTGATAAGATACCGACAAAGATGATTAAAGAACCACCATTACCAATACCTTTTTCAGTAATAAGTTCTGATAACCACATTACAAGAACTGATCCTGCTGTTAATACTGCAACTGAACTTATAAAGAACATTACAGGATTAACGTTAGGTAATACCGCACCTGGTAAGTGATGCAAATAAAGCATAAATACCAAAGATTGGAACACTGCCAAAATAACAGTAAATATTCTTGTATATTGTGATAATTTTCTTCTGCCTGCTTCACCTTCTTCTTTTTGAAGTTTTTCTAAAGAAGGGATTACAACAGAAACTAACTGAATAATGATTGATGCTGTGATGAACGGTCCAATACCTAATGCAAAAATAGATACAGTTCCAAGTGCACCACCAGAAAATAAGTCAAGAAAACCAATAATATTATTTCCTTGAGCTATATTTGAAAATACCTGGTTGTTAATACCAAACAATGGCATTTGAACACCAAGTCTGAATGCTGCAATCATCAGGAATGTAAACATAATTTTTTGTTTCAAGCCTGATGCTTGCCACATTGACATCAAATCTTCAGTTGTAGGCATTTTGATTCCTTGTGCCATTATACTAACTCAACCTTTCCGCCTGCTGCTTCGATTTTTTCTTTAGCTGATGGTGTTACGTAAGATGCTTTTACTGTAACTGCTGTTTTGATTTCACCGTTACCTAAAATTCTTAAACCGTCAGCTGATGGATGTACGCGTCTTGCTTCTTTAAGAACTTCTAAAGAAACTTCTTTAAGTCCTAATTGAGCAATTCTACCAACATTGATTTCAGCGTAGTTAAGTTTGTTGATAACTTGGAAGCCTTTCAATTTTGGAAGTCTTCTGTAAGCTGGCATTTGACCACCTTCAAAACCTCTTTTAGAGCTGCTTCCTGAACGTTGGCCTTCACCATTGTGTCCACGACAAGATGTTTTACCGTGTCCTGATGATCTGCCTCTACCAACTCTTTTTGATTTGTGTGTTGAACCTTCTGCAGGTCTTAAATCTTCTAATGTAATATTTGTCATTTTAATTTTCCTCTTTAATTTGACCGCTCGCTATTCACTGTCGTTACACTAGTAACTGTACGCAGTCTGTACGTATTCTTATTTTGTTACTTCTAACAAGTGAGATACTTTGTTAACCATACCCATAATAGTAGCTGTTTCTGAATGTTCTACTACTTGGTCTTTTTTAGATAGGCCCAAAGCTGCAACAACTCTGCGTTGAGCTTCTGATGAGCCAATTAAACTTTTAACAAGTTTAATTTTTACTGTATTAGTTTTAGTTTTTGCCATAATAATTATCCTTTATACTTTTTAAATATTATCTAAACAATTAGCCGATTAGTTTAAAAGTTCAGCCATTGTTAAACCACGTTTTTTAGCAACTTCGCTGAATGGAGTTAATGCTTTTAATGCATTGATTGTTGCATAAGCTGCGTTAAGAGGTGATTTAGAACCTAATGATTTAGCAAGAATGTTTTCGATACCTGCCAATTCAAGAACAGGTCTTACTGCACCACCAGCGATAATACCAGTACCTTGAGAAGCTGGTCTTAACATAACTTCGCCAGCACCTGATTTACCTGAAATTGGGTGTGGAATAGTTGTTTTGAAAATAGGTACAGTGATAAGATTTTTTCTGCCGTCAGCAATAGCTTTTTGAATAGCGATGATAACTTCAGCAGCTTTAGCACAACCGATACCAACTTGACCTTTTTTGTTACCAACGATAACGATAGCACGGAAGCTTAATTTTTTACCACCTTTAACAACTTTAGTTACACGGCTGATTTGAACAACTTGTTCTGTCCATTCGCTTTGTGGTTTTTCTTCTACTGTTTCGATTTTTTGTTTTTTGCCGCCACGAGCTCTTCTTTTAGAAGATTTTTCTTCGGCAGGAAGTTCTTCTGTTGCAACTTCTTCTACAACTTCAGTAACTTCTTCTACTGTAATTTTTTCTTCGTTTTCCATTAAAATTTACCTTTCATGTTAAATAGTAAAAACTTTTTATTTTTTTACACATACACCAAATAATGGCTTAAATACACGCAGAGTTGGGATTCTGCAGCCCTTTGGAAAATGTATGTGAGATAACTTTTCTGACAGGTTTTAGCGTATCACAAACAATTTTAAATTACAAGACTATATTTAAGTTTTGTTGCTCAGCTTTCACAATTTCATCAATATTTTTCATTTTTTTAAATGGATGTTTTTTGATAAATTTAAAAAAGTCTTTTGATTCTTTTTTTAATGCATTTTCTATAGCTTTTAATGTAAATAATTCATCATCATAATCGCTGCCAATTAGTTTAAAACCTTCAACTTCAGATCTTAGCTTAAATAATTTTTCACATTTTGCGTCAAATTTGGCAAATCGCTGTGTATCTTTTTTGCCGGTAGTTAACCATAAAATGGCACTACTACTTTTTGATATAGAAGAACCAGAATTGCCAACATTTTGTACAGCCCAATCAACACTTGAGTTATTAGCTTTAGCATAATCATCAAGTGCAAAAGCAAATTCATATTCCGATGGAGATTTTCCATATAAATAATCGACATTTCCATCATGTAACTTATCTAATTCTGGCAATATGTTTTCTTTAAAATTTTCAAATTCCTTCGTTGTTAGAAGGACTCTGTATCTTGCTGTGAAATTAGTATTTTGATCTGTTGTATTTATTCGCATATTTCATTATCTACCATTTTCATAAATAAATCTTCGCTATTTTTAGCTTCAATTACTTTTTCATTTTTAAAGATTTCGTTAAAACCTTTTGTTAGTTTTTTTCGCATTTCTAGCATATCTGTATAAATATCCAAATGCTCTGGAATTTCATAGTTTCTTTCAAAACCAAAGAGCTTTCTTTTTAAATTTTTGAAAAAGCCTGGGGAACTAATTTTTTCAGATTTGTTAAGATATTCGGTTATTTTGCCAACATCTTTTTTCCCTGTTATAACCCAAACATCAATATTATTAGGGTCGGGAAGATTAATATTATAGTTTTTAGCATTTTGTAATGCCCAGTCATAACTAAGGTGCTTGTTTTTCATGTCGTCATCAATGATTAGAGCAACTGAGGCATCGTAAGGGCACTCACCAGAAAAAAAGTAGATGGGCTCTTTTGTTTGCTGCTCGTAAACAGGTGCAACAGCATCTTGTATTTCAACGTGTGTTTGAACAGTTGTGTTTGGAACTTTATATATTGCTGTAAAACTATTGCCTGTAATATTACTAATTTTCATCGTATAGGTCTTCTCCAATCAATTTCATAAATATATCTTCAAAATTATTTGCCTTTATTATTTCTTTGTTCTGAATAAGGTCAGAAAAAAGTTCATTATGTTTTTCTTCTGCTTTTATTGCACTCATAAACATTCTAAGATGCGTTGGCAAGTTCATATTTTCTTTATTGATTTTTATAATATTTAGCTTTTTTAAAAATTTATTTTTAGGTCTTGCTTTTTTCGCCCTTTGGTAAAATTCATCTACAAGATTTACATCTTCGTCTGTTAAAACCCAAATATCCATGTCGTTTAGATCTAATACTTTTATGCCGTGATTAGCGGCATTTTGTCTAAACCAATCATATGACGTGCCTTCTGAAGCTCTAACAGTATTAACTACGTGCGGAAGTGCTTCCGAATTAGGATTGTTACCATAAAAAATACAGATGTCTTCGCCGAGCATATTCTTACAAATTGGCTCTAAAATCTCGCAAGTTTTGTTGTATTGTTCGAGATTCGAATTGGGTATTTTGTATATTGCTTTAAAACAAGTTTGATCGCAGTTATTTATTCGCATAGCTATACCTATGGAATTTATAAAACTCGTAAAAAAATAATTTGCTAGTAAAAAAGACGAGAATTGTTGTCTCGTCTTTTTATAATTTTACATATTCGTCTAATTTTTTAACCATGCATTCTTGGAAATGTTCGCACTGTTCTTTTGTTTTAGCTTCGAAACGTAAAGTAAACACTGGTTCTGTATTACTTTGGCGGATCATTGCAAAACCACCATCAAATATTATTCTCATACCGTCTAGAGTTACAATATCTTTAATTTCAGTACCAAACATATCTTTGTTGCAAGAAACATAATCACTTAATTTTGCCAAAGTTGGTTTCTTTAACTCATTAGGACAAGGATATCTCAATTCGTTTGAAGTGTAAACGGCTTCAAACGGTTTTAACATATCTTGTATTTTAAATTGCGAGTTATTTTTTCTGTTTTTAGCAATGATTTCTATAATTCTACAGCCTGCGTAAATAGCATCATCAAATCCAAAATATCTGTCCTTAAAGAAAGTGTGTCCACTCATTTCTCCAGCCAAAATTGCACCAGTTTCTTTCATTTTTTCTTTAATATAGCCATGTCCCGTCTTACACATAACTGCTGTTGCACCAGTGTTGTTAATTGTGTCAAACAATACTTGTGAACATTTTACTTCTGACACAACTGTTGGTTTTGTGTCACAATTAGAAATTAAATCGGTGGCATAAATAAGTAGTAATTTATCCCCAGTCATTGTATTTCCGTTAGCATCGACAATACCTATTCTGTCACTGTCACCATCAAACGCAATCCCAACATCAGCACTATTATCTAAAACTGATTTTTGCAAATCTTTTAATGTTTTTAAATCACTTGGATTTGGATGGTGATTAGGAAATCTGCCATCAGGTTCTGAGTATAATTCAATAACATCACAGCCAAGTTCTTTGTATAATTGTGGCCCGACAATACCACCGGTTGCATTTGCGCTGTCTACAACTACTTTTATACCGTTACCGATATTGCCAAAACGAGATTTCATATCTTTTATATATTCAGGAATAATATCATAGCTTTCTACGTCTGAAGCATTTACAGGTAAAATATTGTCAGACCAGTTTGCATAAGTTAATTCTTTAACTTCTTGAATTTGCTTTTCATTAAGGGTTTGGTGTTCATAAGTCATTTTAAGACCGTTATATTCAGACGGATTATGGCTGGCTGTGATAATCATTGCTGATATAACTTTATCCATTGTTACTTCTGAATAATAACCGATTGGTGTTGGAGCAAGCCCTAAATTAATAACTTTGGCACCTGTAGAAGTAACACCTGATATAAGTGCTTCAGACAATTGTGGCGAATGTAACCTTGCATCTCGACAAACTGTAAGAGTCATATCATTAGCATTTTTTCCGGATTGTTTTTTTAACCATTCAACAAATCCAATTCCTATATTAAAATATAGTTCTTCAGTAATGTCTTCGTTATATATTCCTCTAATATCGTTTTTACCAAAAGCGTGATCATATTTTTGCATAATACCTCTCCCTTATTGTATAATTATATCATGAAATTGGGACATGTAACTTTCAATAAAGAATCTTCAGTTGCTTGGATATTCATTTTGCCAGCACTTATAGGAACGTTAATTTTTATTATTATTCCAGTTATTTGTTCATTTGGATTGAGTTTTACAGATTGGGATTTGCTTGGGCCTGTAGAATTTATAGGCTTTAAAAATTATCTCGATTTATTTAATGAGCCGTTATTTTTTAAAATATTACTGAATACGGTTGTTTTTGCAATTTCTACATCTGTATTAGGGGTAATTATACCATTACTTTTGGCTTCTGTTTTAAATACAAGAATACGTGGTTCAGAATTCTATAAAACAGCATATTTTTTACCATTTATAACCCCTATGATTGTTATTGGTGTTATTTGGGAATGGATTTTTGATCCGAATATTGGGCTTTTGAATCAATTTTTGCATTTGCATATTAATTGGCTTTATGACGTGAATTTTGCTTTGCCTGCGCTTATTATCGTTTCAGTTTGGAAGTTAATTGGCTACAATATGATTATATTTTTGTCTGCATTAAGCGGAATAAGTCAAAGTATGTTTGAGGCTGCTAAAATAGATGGAGCAAACCCTTTTCAAACCTTTGTAAATGTTACTGTTCCACTGCTTTCGCCGACAATATTTTTTGTCGTTATAATAACTACGATTAGTTCTTTTCAGGTGTTTGATTTGATTTATTTGATGACCCAAGGTGGCCCATTAGATAGTACAAACGTTCTTGTCTATGCAATATATAAAAATGCTTTTGAATTCTTTAATATTGGGAAAGCCTCTGCCATTGCATATGTTTTATTTGTTATAATTCTAGTTTTAACATTAGTACAGTGGAATTTGCGAAAAAAAATTGTTTATAACGAGCATTAATTATTAACTAATGTAACATAAATATTTCTTTTTGAAATTGCAACTTTTAAAAATACTTTATTGAAACATAAGAGAGATTTTAATAAAGGAGCTTTACTATGCTAGCAATTACTCAAGGTATGCATCGAGCATCGCTTAATTCGTTTGAACAATTGACATTTGACCGATTTGATAAAGACGGAGATGGTGTAATAAGTTTTGCAGAATTTGCAAATTTTATTTCGACAACAAATGTTGGCAAAGTTAATAGAGTAGAAAAACGAGAAAATAAAGAAAACAAGGGTTTTGATGTGGAACAATTTGATCCACAAGGCAGTATTAATTTTGAACGAAATGGAGGACACAACGCGAAAAAGCTAAATATTTTAGCGTAAGTATTAAATAATGTAAAACAATTGAATAAATTATTAAAGATTTATAATACACATTCCGTATCTTTACATGTAAATAGATAACATGGGGTGTGTATTATTATGTATGAAGAATTAAAGAAAAATGATATTATTGTTGAATTAAAAACTTTAATAGATACAGCGGAAGAATTTCAAAGCGATATTGATGCATATTGTGATTTTATGAAACAAACTTTTTTGGCAACTTCAGGTATTAATTAGTCTGTTGTAGAATGGAAAATTTTATTTTACTGTCAAAATTATGGTATGAAACTTGTAATTTTAGGCGGGGTAGCCGCTGGTGCTAAGACTGCAGCAAAAGCTAGTAGATTACTGCCAGATGCTCAAATTGATTTGTATACAGATGATACGCATGTATCTTATTCATCTTGTGGATTGCCATATTATATCCAAGGTAATTTTCAAGATTATAAAACCTTACTAGTGCGTAGTCCAGAGGAATTTGAGCAGCAAGGAGTCAAAGTCCATCTGAAACATAGGGCATTAAAACTATTGCCAGAAACTCAGCAGGTTTTGATTTTGAATACGGAAAATAATAGATCGCATTTGGTTGAATATGACAAACTTGTGATTGCTACAGGGGCTAGACCAGTTATTCCTGAAATCAAAAATGTATCATTGAAAAATGTTTATACTTTACGAAAAATTGAAGATGGAATCGCTATTAGAGAATGTGCTTTAAAGTCCAAACACGTGACTATAATTGGAACTGGTTTTATAGGTTTAGAATTATTAGAGGCTTTTGTTGAATTAGGTCTTAAAGTCACAATGGTTGAATTTGCTGCACAAATTGCCCCAGTATTTGATGAAGATATTTCTGAAATTATATCAGAGCAGTTACACACAATTAATAATGGGCGTTTTAGCATCATGACATCAGAATTTGTAACGGAGTTGATTTCAGATGCTACAGGTTCTGTGTCTGGTGTAAAAACTGGAACAGGTAAGCAATTTGATACGAATATGGTTGTTATTTGTACAGGTGTAAAGCCAAATGTTGAATTTGCAATCACTGGTGGTATCGCGCTTGGTGAAACTGGTGCGATAAAGGTAAATAAGCATATGCATACAAATTTGCCACACGTCTATGCATGTGGTGATTGTGCTGAAAAAACATCGCTAATTACAGGTATGAAATTATGGGTTCCTCTAGGATCAACTGCAAACAAAGAGGGACGCGTTGCAGCTATAAATTTAAGTGGTGGTGACGAAGATTTTGATGGTATTTTAGGTTCTGCTGTTGTCAGATGTATGGCTTTGACAATGGCGATGACTGGTTTAACTGAAAAAAGGGCAAAACTAGTGGGATTCGATCCTATATCAACTATTGTAGAAAAATATGATAAAGTAGGATATATGCCCGATGTAAACAATATTTCTCTAAAACTTATAGCTGATAATAGAACTGGTTTGCTATTAGGCGGGCAAGCTATTGGCGCTGGTGATGCAGATAAACGTATAAACACTTTGACAGCAGCGCTTTTAGGAAGATTGACGGTTGAAGAATTCACCAGAAATGATATTACTTATGCTCCCCCTTTTTCTCCAACAATTGACCCGCTTTTGAATGCTGCACAAATATTAAATAAAAAATTGCAACGTTAATCCAGTGAAATATTATCTGGTGATAATAGTCTTTTGTTTGCTTCTGCTACGCAAATTTTCATGTTTTCAATTATGTGCGCTGAAATTTCTTTTATACTTTGAACTTCTTTTATAAATTTACCTTTGAAACTTTCTTTTAAACCGCTTGAAGCATATTCAGATGAGGTATTTGCTGAATTTGTTAAGAGTTTTCCACCAGATTGTTTAAAATATATTGGTTCACCGATATAAATTGAACCTAAAATGCTTGAATCTTTACCATAATCAAATCCTAGTGGTACAACTTTTGCAGTTTTACCAGTAGAGGTTATCATTTTTATAATGCTAGAAACACCATCTTGAAAACGATCTTCGAACGGTAGATCACGTCTTATACCGTTCCGCCCTTCTGGAAAAATAAAAATATTAGATTTCCCGCTTAAATAACCTTTTATTACATGAAGAATTGATGCGGTATTATTAGCTTTTTCTGAAAATATATCAATCCCAATAGCACCGTTTCTCTCATATATTTCGCGCATTTTTGCAGTTTGACTTTTTATGATATTTTGGTTCATAAGTATTTGAGGTCTAGGTGCTGATGCACTTTTCCCAAGTTCTAAATATTTTATATTCAATAGCGCATTATACAAAAGCATTAGAGCTGGGTCCTTACCCTGAGCGTTATGATTCATCACATATATTACAGGTAAATCTGAATCGGCTATTTTTTTTAATGTAGGAGCTTCGAAATTGCATAATACATCTTTTCTCTTCAAAAATACATCTGCAAATTCGGCCATTCCTGCACAGTATTCGCTTGATCCAATGTCGATATTTTGAATCGTTTTATGTAATGAATCGATATCTTTTTTATTTATTACATACAAAGCACGATTATATATGCGTCTAGGAGCGTAATCAATAAAATTTGCTATTTTTCTAACTAATTGCGACATATAAATTTATGAAAAGATTGAAAATATGGACCATGTATCATAAGAATTAGCCAAAGAAGATGTGCTAGATCCTAAAACGCTTGTAGCTCCTGAACTTCCGCTAGCTAATATTTTGCTATTATCTTTAGGAGTTAAGTGATCAGGGTTATCAAATATTTTGTATACAGATGCTTCTGCTTTTGCGTCAGACTTGTTATAAATTGCAACCCCTTTAATTTTTGCAGCTTCGTTTAAAGAATTAAGTTTTTTAAGTATATCACCTCTTTTAAGGCGTCCTGAAAAGTTTGAAGTATTAATTTCTGAAACTCGCATTATATTCTCCTAACGCTTATATAAAACCCGTAAATATTTTTTTTGCTAGTAGTTTATATAAGATTTGCAATATATTTTGATACAGCTTCACCCATTGAAAAACAGCTTGCTTGGACTCTTAAAGCTGCCTGTGCTTTGAAATCAGCAGAAAGACATCTTCCTGCTACAAATAAATTGTCATAATCTGCAGACATTAGAGCTTCTATTGGTAGTTGGTATTCACCAGTAGTTTCTAAAATAGAAGTATTTCTATCTTTGGAATGAATGTCAACAGGATAATTGGAAATAACAGCAGGATTATCAAATTTTTTACCTGATATTAAATCTTGATAAGTATAAACATATTTCCCTTTAATTCGGCTTGAAACTCTTACTCCGAGTGAATCTGCAATATTTGATATATACGCATTTTTGAATCCTGGAAAATAAAGTTTACAAAAATTAGCTAATCTAAAAATAGCTTGGCGTCCTTCTTTTAAGGCTATTGAGACGTCTAAAATGCTTTCTGGATTGGTGTTATTCATAATTCTAGGGCAGTTAAAAGCCAAAGAATCAAACATTCCAGGAATACTGAATACCTGAAAATAGTTTCTATCACTGTCTTTTAGGATATTTTTTGATACAGCGTCGTTAAACAACGGTGCTAATGCCCACTTTTTGTCAGTATCCCAGGTATATGCTGTAGATAGATGTATTTGTCCCTCTATATGTTCACAAGTCGTAACAGATCGGTCTGTATCATAATCTTGTAACCAAGACGAAAACTCTTCAAAGTTTATACCACTCATTATAAAACGTAAACTTACTGGTTGAAATTCATTTTTATTTTCTAAAAAATTACAATTTAAAATTTTTCCAATTTCACAATTTCCTGTAGCATCAATTACATATTTCGCTGCGATAGGTTCAAATAACATTAAATCATCATCTTGTATCGTATAGTTAGATTCCGATAATATATCCCTATTAATGTATAGTGTCTGTAATAGTTTACAATTATGAGTTATTTTATGTACACGAGTATTAAAATACACTTCTACATTGGCTTTTGACATCATATTATCTAGAGCAATTTTTATCAGTTCCGGATTGAACCAACCTGGATTATCTTGATATGTTGTTTGACCGCCCAAAATTTGCATTTCAGAAATTAAATCATTGTAAAAGTCTGTATTTACTTGATTTTCACCAGATTTCATAACCGGAATCACAAGCCCTGAGCTTATTGTCCCGCCTAAATGTATATTTTTTTCGATTAGTAAAGTTTTTAATCCTAGCTTACCAGCTATATATGCCGCTGCACAGCCTGCAGTTCCACCACCAACTATCACTATATCATACATTATTTAGCACCTCTAAACTGTTTTATAAATTTTGAACTGGACTGTAATCCACTTGTGGCAACACTTTTGTCGTGAGCAGCGATTATAGCCTCATTATCAAGAGATAATGTCTCGTCCCTATAAATGATACCTGCCTTTGTATTTATAAGCCCTAAATCGTATTCTGAGAGACCATATTTTATTAACTCTAATTTTTTAGTAGCTATAGTCCCTATAAATTTATCATTTTCTTTGTTGTATATTTTACCAACCCAAAAGCCAGCTTGTATAAATGCATTTCTAATTGATGCTGCATTTGAGTAAGTAAGTATCATACCGTTGTCATCTAAGTGACTATGTAATAATTTAAAAAACTCTAGTGTCCATAAGCAAGGACATTTAGCTGGAGTAAATGCATCTAAAAATATATAATCATATCGATTTTGATCCTCTTTTAAAGCAATTCTGGCATCAGTAATTTGAGGCTCAAAACGAAAATCGTTTAGTTTAAGGTATTTTAAAGCCATTTTATAACTTCTAGATACATACCTATAATATATATTATGTAAAAACGCGTTTAAACGGCTTAAAATGGATGTTGGATACCCATGATTTTTGTAAAATTCATATAATAAGCGAGTATTTCTGTTAAAATATTTTTTATACTTCTTATTGTTTAAAATTTTTTCAAATTCTGCATCTTCAAATATTTCAGGATTTGATTTTATAAGTTTTTTTAATAATATAATATCGATTATTTCGTTAT
>JAZRUK010000025.1:0-4192 GCA_045652525.1 Candidatus Gastranaerophilaceae bacterium
AATGTTTCTGCTTTTTGTGGTGCTGATTACATATCTGTTATTGGTCTTGTTACTGATAAGTATAAAGCTATTGGCGAAATGATAGACTTTTGTATTGAAAATAATATTGTTTCGTATGCTGAATTATTACAATACTGTCGTTTAAATCGTTTTGATTGGTTTAGAGTCCTTTGTGATAACGGTACTATTGTAATGAAAGAATATTTAAAAAGTCGTTTATGGACTCAAAATAGATAATTTTTTTAATTATTTTTGCGAATTTTGTAAAATTTGCTTGAAATTTACATTTTTTTAGTTTATAATATAAGTGAAAATTTAAGAAAGGAGTTTTGTTTATATGGAGTTTTCTGTTAAGTTAGTAGAAAGAATATCAAAGAATGGTCAACCTTATTCTGCTCTACTTATTGTTTTTCCGTCTGGTTATGAAAAATTAGTTTTTTTAACTCCAGCCGAGAAACATTTGGTTAATTTAACTAATTAAGTGAAAAATTTTCACTAATTAAATATTGACGAAAGGGGAAATGCTTAAATGGACGTTACAACTATTAGTACTACCGATTTTTCATCTGTTTTAACTGCATTACAAGGTCAAATTTCTGTTAGCACAGTTGTTAGTGTTTTAGCACTTGCTGCTGGCGCTGCTGTTGGTCTTGCTTTTATGTGGTGGGGCGTAAGAAAACTTGTTCGTGTTCTTATGGCTGCATTTAAAAAGGGTAAAGTTTCCCTCTAATAACTTACATTTAGTGAGGGTTTTTAACCCTCACTATTTTTTTGAAAGGTTGATATAATGGATTTTGTTAGTTTTTTGTTAGGTATGTTTTCTTATGCGATTATTCGTAAATTTATAAGGTGGTTTTTTAAATGAGTAATATAAAAGAATTTTTAAAAGGTAGTTTAAATCCCGTTAATGCTATTAAAACTATACGACACAATATATTATTTGCTCGTAATAATCCTGATTATTTTTATCCTGCTGGGATTTGGGTATTTTGTGGTCCCCAAGGTTCAGGTAAAACATTGTCTGCAGTTCAATGTTTGAAAAAAATTTGTAAAGAGTATCCTAAAGCTATTGTTTGCTCTAATTTGGATATTAAAGGTATTAATAATTTAGTAATTCCCTTTACTGATTACGAACAGTTAAAAACTTTGGATAATGGTATTGAAGGCATTATATTTTTTTTAGATGAATTACATATTTTGTGGAATTCTTTAGAGAGTAAAGATATTCCCATTAGTGAAATGGCTTGTTTTTGTCAAATGCGAAAAAATAGACGTGTGATTATCGGAACGTCACAAGTATATAGCCGAATTGCTAAACCTATTAGGGAGCAGTTACAATATGCTATTGATTGTAAAAATATTTTTGGTTTATTACAGTGCAATACAGTTCTTGACCCGTCTGAGTCTGTTGAACGTAACGGAATTTTAGAAGCTAAAATAGTTTGTAAACGTTTTTGGTTTCATAAGCCAGAATTATATAACAGTTATGATACACTTTTTAAAATAGAAAAAGCGGGTCGACAATTTAAATTAAAAGGGGGAAAATATAATGGTTGAATTTGCTATTAATTCATTTACACAAATATTAGAAATTGCTTTACCTATTGCGGTTGTTTTTGAAATCTGTAATCTTTTAGTCTGCACGTTCATGCGTGTTGCGTTTGGTGGTCGACTATGGTTTGGAAAGTAAAAAAATATATAATAATTTTTATGGCCATGCTGACAACCGCAGCCGCGTTTTGCGGCTCGGTTTCAGCGGCTACATACGATACTTATCCGGGTAATCTATCAAGTACACAATTAACCTATTTTCGCGATACTCTGCCAGATATATCTATTTTAGATAATTATGTTGTTTTTAGAGATGGTCAAAATACTTATAAAATGGTTGTAGGTAAATTGGATTATAATAACGGGGTTTTTAGTTCTAATGAATTTTGTTCAATTTATAATCTTAACACTTCAACTGGTAGTAATAGTTATTATACTTACTCTAATTCTACTATAAGTAATTTTAAGTTAAATACAAATGACAGAATAGTATATAGTGACTTGGGCGGTTATCCTCAATTAGAGGAAAGGGGTCAACGCTATGAAATATTACAAACGGTATTGCTCTCTACTGCTTGTATTTGTATTATCATTCGGTCTATTTTCAATTCAAGCAAACGCTGAAACTATTGATACATCTAATTATAAAGTAAATGTATATGCTTATGGTATTGGCTTTTTTGGTCTAAATAATCCTTTATTTGGCAATTTAGATTTACTTGTCGGTGAGGCTTATAAGGAAGCTGGAACTGTTACTG
Source organism: Candidatus Gastranaerophilaceae bacterium (assembly GCA_045652525.1). GTDB lineage: Bacteria > Cyanobacteriota > Vampirovibrionia > Gastranaerophilales > Gastranaerophilaceae > SIG32. The sequence continues at coordinate 2,310 of JAZRUK010000025.1, forward strand.
TTGTGCCAAATTCAACTACTGGTGTTTTTAGGCAGCAATTAACTTTTGTTGATACTACTGGTAAAGCTTTGTTTAATGCTGATAATACATATTCTTTTACTACTGATAATTTACTTTTAGGTACTTACTATTATTATAATTCAAGTTCTGGTGTTATATTTAATGATGGTACTTATATTGATTATTATTTATACGTTTATAATGATGGTACTCGTTCCGAACGCTTTTATAATGATGGTAATATTTCTTTAATTTATAACAATAATACAGAAACTTATAGTATAAAACTTAAAGCAAAACCTACTAAAGATGTTTATCAGTTAATTGTGTATGTTGATAATCAAGTTACTATTCCCAGTTCTTATGTTGGTAAATCAGTTACTTTTGGTCAAACGTTTGGAACTCCTTTTCAATCTCTTGGTTTAAACTTTACTGTTACCTTAGAAAAATCAAGTGAAGAAGCTGGATTATTATCCGGTATTATTGAGTGGATTAAAGGTATTTTTAATTCAATTATTGAACTACCTGCTAAGTTATGGTCTTTGATTAGTGATGGTCTAAAAAGTTTGTTTGTACCTGATAGTGAGTATATGGCAAGTTATAGTGATAAGTGGGATACATTATTGAGTAGTCGTTTTGGTGCTATTTATGACGTTGCAACAATTATTCACGATTTTGTCGGTCAAATTCAAGTAGCAGATAAAACAAATACTATTTATATGCCGTCTGTTAATCTTAATAGTGCTGGTATTCCTTTTTCTTTTGGTGGTTATAACATTCAAATTGTACCAACTGGTTTTACTATTCTTATTGAAATATGTAAAAAAATAATATCCATTGCGTGTACGTTCCTTTTTGTTAATAGTTTACGCAAGAGATATGACGAGGTTATGGGGGTTGAACAATGATTATAGAATTGCTTTTAGATGCTCTTTATAGTGTTTTTAGCCTATTGACTACACCAATAAGTATTCCGCCTTTACCAGATAATGTACATACTTTTTTAAGTGACGCGTTCGAGTATGTTGCTGCTGGTATCGGTATACTTGCTAATTATACAGATTTAGGTTATTTAATAATTTTACTTGGTGTTGTTCTTGCTATTGATATTGGTATTGCTTTATACCATTTTGTTATGTGGATTTTGCGCAAAATACCTGTCGCAAGTATTAGTTAATCTTGTCAATTACCATACTTGGCGGTGGAGATTTGCGTAGCAAATACAACCGTTTATAATTGACAAATATTTTAAAATTATACTTTTTGTGGGGGGTTTGATAAACATAGTTTGTCAAAACCCCTTATCAACAAAAAATTGGTGGGTGTCACTACGACACACCCACCAGTGTTCATTGTTCATTGTTCACGAAAATTTATAAAAGGTAGGTTAATTTTATATGGCTACAGAAAAAAAATCAAGTGGTCGCGGTAGAACTCGTAACTTTGCGTGTGTAGTTTATCCTGAGAGTTCCCCTGAGAATTGGAAAGAAATATTAATAGAGCAATTTGTCCCTGCTTTTGTTAGTCCTTTGCACGATATGGATATTAATCCTACTGGCGAACTAAAAAAAGAGCATTACCATGTAATTATAATGTTTGATGGGGTTAAGACTACAGAACAAGCTAAAGAGATTTTTAAAAAAATCGGCGGTGTCGGTTGTGAGGTTGTGCAAAGTTTAAGAGGTTATGCACGATATTTATGTCACTTAGATAACCCTGAAAAAGCACAATATAGTGTTGATAATGTTTCTGCTTTTTGTGGTGCTGATTACATATCTGTTATTGGTCTTGTTACTGATAAGTATAAAGCTATTGGCGAAATGATAGACTTTTGTATTGAAAATAATATTGTTTCGTATGCTGAATTATTACAATACTGTCGT
>JAZRUK010000026.1:0-6435 GCA_045652525.1 Candidatus Gastranaerophilaceae bacterium
GATTTATCTTTAAGTTGGTGTAAAATGAACCGTCATCGTTAGTTGTTTTAAATGTGATTGGAGATGTTTGTTCATTGGATGATATTATTAATTTTGTTTGTTTTTCATATGTATTATTAGCATTTTTTGCTCGTTGGCCTATCATTGCTGTTTGATTATCACCAATACCAAAATATGCATCCGTATTATTCACTGCATAACGCCAAGGACTTTCTGAAGCACTTCCTGCTTTTCGTTTTGTCATCAAAGGTGCAAACGCTGCTAACATTACTGTTAATATCAGCATTACTACCATCATTTCTGCTAACGTAAAACCTTGTCTTTTCATATATACTCCAATCCCTGTCATAATTATAAAAATCCCAATCCTAACCAAATTATAACAATGCTACTATGATTTAGCAAGTTTTATTAAGAATTTTTACTTAGCAAAATCAATCTTTTATGTTATATTTTTTGTATGATAACTTTTTTGGGATTATGCGTTCAAAATTTAATAAAATGTGTGAAATATCTGATTAAGGGGCAGGTACGATTTTCCAGCATAATAAACCAAGCGGCCGCAATTAGTTACGACTCATTAACAATATCATTAACAATTGCCTTTATTGCCGCAGCGGTTATTGCAATCCAAGTATCAAAGCAATTTTTAATGACAGGTGCAGAAACATACATCGGCGGAACTATTGCAATTGTAATGATAAGAGAAATCGCACCAGGTTTTGTTGCCCTTGCAATTGGAGCTAGAGCAGGAACCGCTATTTCTGCAGAAATAGCAAATATGCAAGTAACTTCACAAGTTGATGCAATAAAAACCTTAAAAGTTGATCCTATTGGTTATTATTTCACGCCTAGAATAATTGCTGCAGCACTTACCGTGCCAATGGTTGTATTTCTTGCCGAAATTGTCGGTATATTAGGTGGCATGCTTGTATCTGCAAACACTATAGATTTGCACCCAGCAAGATACATGAATTCAGTTTGGTTATGGCTTTCCACAAAAGACATTTATATCAGCCTATTCAAAGGATTTATTTTTGGAGGGTTGATGGCACTTGTTTGCTCCACTCAAGGTTATGAAACAAGAGGCGGAGCAAAAGAAGTTGGCATTTCCACAACTCAAGCTGCAATAACAACTACCGTATACTTATTAATTGCAGACTTTTTAATCAATTTGGCATTTTATATTGCTTAAACCAAGTACTTTTGAATTGTAGCTTTGTCAAAGACCTCAACACTATTTCTTGAGTGAATGAACACCATGCTACTTATCAAAGATTTTAACGTTTCAAAATCTGAAAACGCCATTTTATTTCGCAAATCTTCCATATTGTTTGCTAAAAATTCCATAATAATTGTTTTGCCATCAAAAACAAGACCTGCAAAATAGTCAAATGATTCTTTTGTTTTAATACCTTCAAGATAAATCACATCTGGTGATTGAAACTCAATAAATCTTGATGCTTTGTCCATATTAAAACCAACATTCTCATTCAATTCGCATTGATTAACGCCTTTTAAAGTATATTTTGCAATACTTTCCAAAGTCATTATATTCTGAGTTTCGTTTTTCGCCGCTTCCAACAATAATGAATAAATAACGTGAGTTTTACCACTTAACGGAGAACCACAAACTAAAATTATACCAGGTTCTGAAAGCGATTTTTTAACATTTTTAAGATGTTTATCGTTAGTAATTATTTTATTTAAAGCGTAAGGTGGTTTGTATATTTTAAGAAAAATTCTCTCACCCATAATAGTTGGAAAAGTTGAAATGCTTGCAACAAGTTGAACATCATCAACTTTAAAATTCAATTTCCCTAACTGTGGAACTTCTGAAACAGAAGGATCTAATTCTGCAAGTGTTTTCAATTTAGCAACAAATGAAGACATCAAAACATTAGGAATAACACCTTTATTTATCAGTTCAGCGTTTTTCTTAAAGTTAACACCAAATCCATCATCTTCGCCTTGAAAAGTTACTTCATGGACATCTTCCATTATAGCTTGTTTCAAAATCGCTCTAACGATTTTTTGTATATGATTATCACTCAAATCTTCGCTATGCAACTCATCACGCCAATCGAATTCAACGTTAGAATCTGTATAAATTTCACCAACAATACTATCTGTTTTATAATATTCATCGATTTTTTTAATAATACCAGGTTCAGATGAGATTACTGGCTCAATTGAACATTCTGCCGTTTCAATAATCTTATCTATCGCAAACAAGTCCAAAGGATCTGCCATTGCTACAGTTAAAGTATCCTCAATTTTAAATAAAGGAATAATTCTGTATCTTTTTGCATCTGAATAACTAACATATTTCAAACAATTTGGATCAAGCGAATAATCATCTAAGTTTACATATGGAATATGTAATTTAGCTTCCAAAAATTTCAATAATGATTCTTCTGTAATAACACCAGAATTAATTAAAGCCTGACCAATGTTAATATTTTGTGCATTAGAAATCTCTTCTGCCTGTTCAATTGTTTCATACTGAACAAGTCCCGCTCTTACTAAATCATATTTTAATTTTTCTAATGTTTTGTTAGTTACTGTTTCCATTATTAGCCTAAATATTGTTTTACTTTACTGACAACTTCATTCAAATCAAACGGTTTTGTAATATATTCATTAACTCCTGTTTCTTCACCAATCAGCTTATCTTCTTCTTGAGATCGAGCTGTAACCATTAATATAGGAATATCCTTATATTTGTTATCGTACTTTAAAAGTCGACTAATCTTGTAACCATTAATTTTTGGCATCATAACATCCAAAATCATCAAGTCAGGTACAAGTTCCTTTGCTAACTTTAGACCGTCTTCACCGTTATATGCGCAATAACAAGCGTAATCAGAAGCTTCCAAAACAAACTTCAAGCTTTCTACTATATCCTGTTCATCATCAACAATAAGAATTTTTTTCATACAATATTCCCCTATTTATACTATTATAGCATACGTACTAATAAGGTATAGTTTGTTAAATTTTGTTAATGCAATATCAAAAAAATATCTTTAGACTTTTTAAACTAAAAAAATCAACAAGGAGAAAATAATGTTTGGAATAACTTCAAAATCTGCAAATAAGGCAGTATATAGATTCAAATCAGCTTGGGAGCCTATAGGATTTGTACAACGCTCAGCCGACAATCGAACTAATGAACAAATAATTAATACAATCAATGAAATACTTAAGAAATCTCCAGAAATTGAAGAATTTGCAGGAGATTTACACAAAATGGACCGCAAGTACCTAGGCTTAGCCGCAGACACTTTAGAACTATCACAACGCATGGAATTATTGCCAACAGCAATTAACATGAACAAAATTTCACAAGAAAATGGAATGTCTTTAATACAAAAAATCATGCAAGTATTACCAAAAGCCTCAAAAGAAAATCCTGGAGCATTGGAATTTACCCAAGAAGTTATAAATAACACAGACACAATTACCTCTAAATATTTTTTAGCTAATTTAATGGGTGTAATCGACAAACCAGAATTAAGCAATCACTTTATTGCGGCAAAACCTATGGTAAGAGAAATTGCAGAACAAACATTATCTGGTGGTTATACGATGGATTACTCTAAGCAACGAAACTTTATGAAATTTGTTCAAACTCTAGTAAATCCTGATGTACGTATTGATAAACTGGAATTATTGCCCAAATTATCTAAAACCGCTGATAATATAGCAGGAGAAAACCCAATTTATCTAGAAAAATTCTTACAAAGTGATGCTCCTAGTACACTTGTAGAAGAAAACATTACAACATTACCAAAAGTGGCTGAATTATTCGAAGCTGAAGACAAAACTTTTGATATTGTAGATTTTATAACAAAGAACGTTAACTTAAAGTAAGAACTCTTGCTTCTGCTACAGGGATTGCAAAATAGAATTTAGAACCTTTTTCAAGCTCACTATCGCACCAAATTGTGCCTTGGTGAGCTTCTAGTAATTGTTTTGCTATTGGCAATCCTAAACCAGAGCCTCCAACTTTTCTAGATAAAGAATTTTCAATTTGGGCAAACTTATCAAAAGCGCGTAACAAATCTTTTTCTGCAATACCGATACCTTCATCTTCTACACAAACAACAATATATTGTCCTGATAATTTATTCAAATCTTCTTTAAAACAGTCGCTTGCTGTTAATTGTTTGGCATCAGCAATATGCGAACGAACCGTGATCGTTTTTCCTTCAGGTGTAAATTTAATGGCATTAGATACTAAATTTGTTAAAACTTGCTCTAATCTTTGTTCGTCTGCAAAAATTTGCGGCAAATTATCTGTTTCTTCAGCAATTAAATTCAATCCTTTTTCTTTTGCCAAGCCTGAGAGCGAAGACATTACATAATCAATAACAGAATGAATATTAACATCAGCAAAATGATAATCCATTTTACCCGCTTCAATTTTAGAAAGATCTAACAAGTCATTGATAATTCCTGAGAGTCTTTGAACATTCCTTTGCGCCATAGACAAGAATTTAGCTCCCGATTCATTTAATTCCCCACATTTACCTGTCATCAAAATATCCAATGAATTTTTAATAGCAGTTAACGGCGTGCGTAGCTCGTGAGAAACAATTGAAATAAACTCAGATTTCAAGCGTTCTAATTTTTCAAGCTTCAAGTTAGTTTCTTTAATTTCCTGATACAGTGTAGCACTTTTTAAAGGCAAAGAAACTTGCTGTGCAATTGTCTGAAAACAAGTAGCATCATCTGATGTAAATGAAGCTTCCTTAAAAATTTCAATACAACCGAAGAAATTTTCACCCAAACTTATAGGTGCAAACATATTATCAAATTGGAACAACGAAAAAGTAAATCTATTCGCTGGATATTTAACGTTTTTAATAACTTTTAATGTTTCGACATCAATTTCAAATGGAGGGACTTTGTTCTCGAACAATGATTTATAATTTAATACAGTTCTGACTTTTATTGCGCTTAATAATTCTTCTGAGATTTCATATAAAGAATTCAAAATTAAAACAGGTTCAGTATCAGTACACAACGTACAAGTCAAATCAAAACTCAAAGACTTATCCAAGCCTTCAATCATGTAATCAATCAGTTTTTGCTTATCCAAAGACCCAGCAAATTGCGAACTTGTACTATACAAAACATTCAATCTATACAAACTATCCGCCAAATTTTTGTTTGTGTTGGAAAGTTGTTCTAAAGATGTCTTTGTTTTCAAATTCACATTCACAGTTGAAATGACAAGGCTTTCTGACATATCTTCTGTTATAAATGCATTAATATATTTTAATAAATCTGAATCAATTTCACTATTTGGGGTTAAAAGAATAAATGCAGTTGAAGATGCAATTGATTTGACTTTTTTAATAACACTTTTAACAGCAGGTAACAACACATCAAAAATAATAACATCTGGTGTATTAACATTCACAATATCCATTACAGAATTTTCCTCAGCAGATGTAAAAAACTCAAAAGGTCTTTTATCAAACATTTTGGAATACTGTTGAACTTTATCTATTCTTTCAGATACAAATAAAATCTTCCCCATAATTTTATGTTAACAAGGATTTCTAATATTGCAAATAAGTTAAATTTATGAAACATTGCCAAGATTAAGAAAAAATGTTAGTATAAGTTAGTAAAGTAAGTGAAGTAAGTAAAGTCCTTATCATTAACGTACATTACTCACTCTACTCACTTTACTAACAATACTCACGTAAAAAAGGAGAGAAAAAGCATGAAAAGACTTATTACAAAAGGCTTTAAGCCATTAGGGGGGGGGGGTAGAACACTCTCCTAGAGCGGGTTTTACACTTGCTGAAGTTTTAATTACTTTAGGTATCATTGGTGTAGTTGCTGCGATGACTATTCCAACTCTTGTTGCTGATTATCAAGATAGAAGTTTTAACACTGCTGCTACTACTTTTGAAAGAAAGCTTGGTGAAGCTTTAAAAATTATGAACTCACAACAAACTCTTGCAGGACACACTTCTACTGAAAGTTTTGTTGAGGAATTATCTAAACATTTTAAAATTGTTAGAACTTGTGCTAATGATAAATTGATGGATTGTTTTGGTGATACTGTTTATTGGGGTACAGGTGATGCTACTCCAGAAGCTGTTGATATGACTGCTATTAAAACATCTAAACACTTTGGACAAAAAGATTGGGAGGAAACTGATATCATTGGGGTTCAATTTGCTAATGGTGTTTCTGCGTTAATTGCATATAACAAAGATGCTAAGCAAGATCCTTATTCTAATCAGATTGTTAATATCTCTGGTGGTACTAATGGTAAAAAAGGTTCTGTTTCTTTAGGTACTACTGCTCTTGCTATTCTTTATGATACTAATGGGTTTAAATCGCCTAATAAATCTTCTAAAGATTTAAGAGGTATAAATATTGCAAAATTAGGTAGTGGTTGTTTTGCTG
>JAZRUK010000027.1:0-27258 GCA_045652525.1 Candidatus Gastranaerophilaceae bacterium
AAGTTTTAATACTGCGGCTACTGTGTTTCAAAGAAAGCTCGGGGAAGCTCTTAAAGTTATGAATAGTCAAATGACTTTAGCTGGACATAATTCTACTGAAGATTTTGTTAAAGAATTAAGTAAACATATTAAAGTTACTAAGACTTGTGCTAATGATAAACTTATGGATTGTTTTGAAAGTGAAGTTTTATGGGGGGCTGGTGATACTACTCCGGAAGCTGTTGATATGACTACTGTTACTAAAGCTAAAAACTTTGGTCAAAAAGATTGGCAAGAATCTAATGTTATTGGGGTTCAATTTGCTGATGGGACTAGTGCTTTAATTGCGTACAACAAAGATGCTAAGCAAGATCCTTATTCTAATCAAATTGTTAATATCTCAGGTAGTTCTGATGGTAAAAAAGGTTCGGTAGAACTTGGTACTAATGCTCTTGCTATTCTTTATGATACTAATGGGTTTAAAAGTCCTAACAAATCTGCTAAAGATTTAAGAGGTATAAATGTAACAAAACTTGGTAAAGGTTGTTTTGCTGAGGTTAATGGGGTGTGTTTAGCTATGGCTCCACAAAAACCTACAGCACATATATGGAATGCATGTTCTGGTGGAACGTCTACTGACCCAGAAGATCTAAAATTCATGTCGGATTATGGGATACAATATTGCTATAATGGTAGTGACTATTGGGCAGGTGCTGCAGAATTATGTGGTGGAACAGATAAAATGGCAAGTGGAGCAGATTTAGCAAAGATTGCTAATTATGTATACAATACAGATAGTGTGACTTCAACAGGGACAATATCTAGCTTAACCTTCGATCCAACCAAAGCAGCTGAACTAGGTCTTCCTTCTCCTACCTTCGGCCTTTGGTCAGGTAAGGAGTACTCCAAGAACAGCTACTCCAGGGGCTTCGGCTCTACCAGTACGACCTGGAGCTACGACGGCCGCTATTGCAATTGGCTGGCGGTTTGTTTGGGTGATTAGCTTAAAATATAGATCTCCGACCTTCGGTTAAAGATAACAAATATCTTTTCCCTCTCCCCATGCGGGAGAGGAATGAACACTTTGCGAGTTTACGAGCATTAGTGTTCAGGTGAGGGGTAACGCACCTTGACTATACAAAACCCCTCACCCGAATTTGTAACTCACTATGTTCGTACAACTTCTCCCTCTCCCGCAAGGGGAGAGGGTATCAACAATAATACAGGAGGGTGAACGCCCTCCTTTGTTTTATTATTTTTTATCTTCGTCAAATAAATTTTTGATTTTTCTTACTGTCTTTTGGAATATATTCTCGTTTGCAATTCTTTCGGCCTCTGCTTGAGCTGCCAAAAGCTCTTCCAATGTCGCATTTGGATTATTTGCATCTGCAGGTGGTAATGTAGCTACAAAGCTTTCTGCTGCTTGCATATCTTCAACTGTTGTTAACCATTTGAACGAATCAATCAATGACAATGGTTTTTGAACATCACCTTTCAATACTACTTGGAAGTTTGTTGTACTCATCGCATTAAATTCTTCTTTAAATTGAGGAATTTGATTCATTTCTTCTTGAGTAACTTCTTCACAGAAAAATGCAAACATTTTTGCAGCTGCAACATTCAATCCTGGTGTTGCTTTTACCAAGTTAATAGGATTTACTGCAGCGATAGGCCCTAGCATATCAGCTATTTTTGAACCTAATCTTGCTCTTAACTTCATATCAGCCTCGTTACTGATTAAATTCATTCCACCCGAAATATTCATACACATTACAGGCCCTACAGAAGTTATCGGATCAAGTGTTACATCGCCATTGTTCATTACAATATGACCATTCAATACATCAAAGTGTGATGTTTGAATTGATGTTAATGAATTTATAACTCCACCTAATGCGGTTTGGAAGAATTGAGATTCTCTGATGTTTTCAGCCAAAATCAAGTTTTCCAATCTGCCGAATGGTCCAAGCTGACCATCAGTAATTTTGAAGTTAATAGTTCCATTAACTCCTTTCATCTGGTCTTCCAATGTAGTTGCAGCCGCATTGATGGTTAAATCTGTATCAAACGAAGCAGTACCAGACAAAGTATCTTTCATATTCATAACTTCTAAAAATGCTCTTTCAACGTCAATATCATTACCTTTAACTTTTGCAGCTAAAAGCATATTCAATAAATTAGCTGAAACATTTCCTGACACTTTACCGCCCAGAGTTGAAGTGTTCAAATTATCAAGATAAAATTCATTATTTTCCAATGAAATTTCACCTGTTGTATTTTCTAACAAAATTGGAGGTGAAGAAATACGACCAAAGTTAATTGCACCGTTTTTCAATTCCAATGGAATATCTGCAGGCTTAGCATTTGTTGGTTGCGCAGGAGGGGCATATTGCATAGCAACTTCTGCAATCTTCATAACTTTTGGGACATCAAAGTTTTTAGAAGTTACTTCTAAATTGTTTACTGTTAAAACTTCTGCAGGTTCTAAGCTCGCAGTTGATGTAACTTCTATATCTGAACCGTTTAGCAACAATTCCTCAACCTTAATATTTAAGTTTTTAGCAAGAAAATCTAAATCTAAAGTTTTCAAGGTTGTAAACAATTCAGGTATATCTAAATCCCATACTTGGAAACCGCCTCTATATTTTGGAGAATGTGCTTGTCCAAATACAAGAAGTTTTCCGCCTAAATTTAATAATGATTCTTTGAAAGCACAAATTTTAATTTCTAAATCTTCAGGAATCACAATATTAATTTGATTTATAAAAGGAGCTGGAGTATTTAATTTGGTAATTGTACCTGATACAACTGCGACTTCTTTTGCCCCTAGCATATTTGTTTCGAAATCGTTTGAAAACACTGTAGGTTCGTGTTTTACATACAAACCTGTATCTTTGATATTTAGTCTATCGCCTTTAAATGAAATTTTTGCTTGAATTATACTCTGCAAACTTTTAACTGAAATTATATCAATAGGAGTAATATAATTCAATTTGTCGGCTTTGATTTGACATATCATATCCTGACGTTTTGAATTACCGTTTAATAAGAATTTAAAAGGTATAAATCCTTTTGCTTCAATAAAAGGTTTTGCAGCTTCACCAAGAATTTGTTTTAAATCTAATGATGATAAACTACCTTCCGCTTTAAAATCAATTAACGGTTCTCTAGTATATTCTAATATTTGTCCTTGCGCATTAATTACAGATGATTGGTTTAAAAATACTTTAAATGGATTTATAATAACATCTTGATCATCTACAACAATTTTTAACTCAGGATTTGAAATTACAGAAGCTGTAGGCAACAAGTGCAATTTAAAATCTCTATTTACAATATCACCCACAATTGATTTGAAATTACTTACAAAATTAATTTCAGTAGATCCATCAGTGACTCTAAAACTATTATCTTTTGTTACTAAATCTAGATTTGATAATACAATTTCAATATTTGAAATTGCTTTTTTGAGTTCACCTAACAATTTGATATCTAAGAAAACATCACCCGATTTGATATCATAAGCTTTTTTGAGATCAACAGGTGCAAATGCTGCAAACAATCCAGGTAATGGAAGTTTTTCTGCGAATATAGAAATATCAGCAACAGCTTTATCATTAATCTGACCTTCTGCCTTCAAAATAGCATCATTAATATACATATGAGTATCAGAAAGTTTTAATGTCTTATCCATAAATAATACATTTGCATTGATATCTTTGAACAACAAACCTAATGCACTATTTGAAATGTTTCCATTTCTAACAACAATTGCACCATTTGATTTTATCTTTTTAAAATTTGTTTTAACACGTAAATTGGCAGTTACATAACCTTCAGCATGCAAATCATCCAAGTCGTTTTTAATTTGCAAAGTATCCATAAATGCTTTAGTTAGTTTAACTAAATCATTAAAATAGATTTTTTTAGTTAATACATTTAAATTGACTCTTGGATGTTTGCCATAGTTAACTAAACCAGTTAAGAAAATATTTTGATCTTTAGCTACATATAAATTTGTATTTATTTTAGCTCTATGACCTTTAAATTTTGCCCTAAAATAGCTGTTTGGTAATTGGTAACCAGAAAGATTCATTGTCAAATCTTCAACATTAACAAAACCTTTTAATACAACCTGACCTTTACGAGTTTGACGAGCTTTAATCTTAGTTTCTACATTTGTCTTTAAATCATAGTTTCTATACATCAAAACTGGATTCATAAACGCCATATCTGCACGATAATCAGGATCATCTTCTTCATCTAATTCCACCGCTGGCGGGATAAATGAATTTATATCAACTTTTGCAGTCATATTGACATTTTCATCACTTAAAAATTCAGCATTCGTTTTAACTTTAAAAGTTTTTAAATTATTACAAGCAGCTTTTAATTCTTCACCACGAAGCGTCAAATAATGTTTTGATTGCAAATCATTAATCAAAACTGAATAATTATTCACTTTTACATTCGGTACCTTAATTCGAATAAGCTTAGCAAAAAAATTAGGTTTTTGTGGAGCTACTTCTTGTTTTTGTTTTTGCTCATTGATTAGGTTTTCAACAATTTGCATAATTTTATATTGAGAACCATCTTCTTCAATTTCCACATTTATTTTAGGATTATCAATTGAAATTTCAGATACTCTTACAGCCAAAATAAACAAATTAGGCAAAGAGACTTTTGTTTTAAATGCATCGGCCGTCAACAAATCTGATCCATCAGGCAAAGTAACTTTTATGCCATCAATTTTTACACCCGCTTCCAGTATTGGCGTTGTGATTATTTTTGCATTATCAAAATCTATATTCATATGGGCTTGTTCAGAAACAATTTTTTGAATATCAGATTTGAACGCATTCAAATCAACTTTTCTTGGCAATACAAAAAGAAAAGCCAAATAAAGTAATACTATAACTGAAAGTACTGTATATCCTAAAATTTTTAAACCTTTTTTCATAAATTCCCCTTTATTTTCTATGACTTAATTATTAAATAATGAAGGCGCAAAATAAATAAATTTAAAAAAAAATTTACATGATTTTTAATAAATTTGACATAATTTGAATTGAAATATTATTATAAGTTTAATAGGAGTAGCGCTATGACAGAAAAAGAGAAAATGCTTAATGGCGAATTGTACAATTCTACTGACAAAGATCTTGTAGCAGATAGACTTTATGCAAAAAGTTTATGCTACGAATACAACAGAATACCTTACACAAATCGTAGAGAAATGAATGACATCATAAGCAATTTATTTCAAAAAACTGGTGAAAATTTTACAATAGAACCCTCTTTTTTCTGTGATTACGGCTACAATATCGAAATCGGCGAAAATTTTTATTCAAATCATAACCTCGTAATTTTAGATTGTGCAAAAGTAACTTTTGGCGACAATGTTATGATTGGCCCTAATTGCGGATTTTATACAGCTGCACATCCAATCGATGCCAAAACGAGAAATTCCCTTTTAGAATATGCAAAACCAATTACTGTCGGTCATAACGTCTGGTTCGGAGGAAACGTTACTGTTAATCCTGGTGTAAATATCGGCGATAATTGTGTAATTGGTTCAGGAAGCGTGATTACAAAAAATATCCCTTCAAATACTGTTTCAGCTGGCAACCCTTGCAAAGTTATGAGATACATTTAAAGAAAGATTATTATGCTAAAAGACTTATTAAGACAACGAAAAGGTTTTAAACTTGTGTGCGGTGCCGGCAACGAAGATGCCGCAGAAGTAGAAAAACTTGTAACTATATATTCGAAAGCTGGCTGTCCATTTTTTGATGTCTGTGCAAAACCAGAAATTGTGGATGCAGCAAAGCGTGGGATCAAAAATTCAGGCATCATAGAGAATCGTTATCTTTGCGTTAGTGTTGGGATAAGCGGAGATCCGCATATTACAAAAGCATTTATTGACCAAGACAAATGCAAAAAATGTGGGAAATGCAAACTTATTTGTCCTCACGATGCCATTATTGAACTCGACAAGTACAAAGTTAAAAAAGCTCGTTGCCTTGGTTGTACACAATGTGCAAAATCGTGTCCACATAATGCCATAACCATGGAATCACAATTAATAGATTACAAGGAAGTTTTACCTGAACTTATAGCAAAAAACATTGATTGTATAGAATTTCATGCAATTTCAACTGACGAATATGACGTAGATGAAAAATGGGAACAAATTCAAGAATTATTTGACGGTATGCTATGTATTTCTCTTGACCGTTCTGAACTCGGCGATAAAAAACTTGTTGAACGTGTTACTCGAATGATAAAAAACAGAAAACCTTATACCACAATAATTCAAGCTGATGGTGTTGCTATGAGTGGTAATAATGATGAATGCGGAACAACACTTCAAGCTGTTGCAACCGCTCAATTATTCCAAAATGCAAACTTACCTGTATACATAATGATGTCTGGCGGGACCAATACAAGATCTACAGCATTAGCAAAAATGTGTGGAGTAAAACCTAATTGCCTTGCAGTAGGATCATATGCAAGAAAAATAATCAAAGAATATTTAGCAATGGACGACCTATTACAAAACGAAAAAGCCATGGCTGAAGCTATAAAAATTGCTAAATCATTAATCGATATTTCATTGGAGAATATGCAAGATGATTAGTCTAAAAACCCCAAACTGGCAGATTGAAAACATTGAAACAGTTTTATTTGACAAAGATGGAACATTTATCGATTTGCATTATTTTTGGGGCAAAATGACAGAACTAAGAGTTCAAAAAATTATTGACATATTCAAAATCAATCAAAAATGCTTTGAACAACTTTGTCTTTGCCTAGGCTACGACATCAAATCTTCTAAAATGCTTTCTGATGGCATTACAGCAATGTATTCACGTTCAAAAATAATTGAAATCTTTAAAAATAATCTTCTAGATTTTGGAATAACGACAACCGAAAAAGAACTTGAAAAAATTTTTGATGACGTCAGCACAGAGTTTTATAAAAACATGCAAAATTATACAAAACCTATTATTAGTGCAATAGATTTTATCTACAAACTACATTCCAAAGGCACAAAACTAGGTATAGTAACTTCAGATTCAGTTGAATCAACGCTTCTCACATTACAACAATTCGGTTGGGAGCATCTTTTCACATCTGTGATAGGTAGAGAATCTTCACCTCACACAAAAGAAAGTGGTAAACCAACAAAACTTGCTCTCGAAGAACTAAATGCAAATCCTAAAACAACTGTAATGATTGGCGATGCTCCTATGGATTACATTTCGGCACAAAATGCCAACATTGATAAAACAATTCTCGTCGCAACAGGTCAAATCGATATTGAAACACTTGCACTAACCTCTGAATACACAATCAAAAGCTTAGACAATGTTGTAATCTATTAATTCATATTACTATAACTTATACCTTTTTGGAAAATACTATCAATGCGTTCTTGAGTATCTACAAATATTTTAACTTCGTAAATTTCATCCATATCTGCAACATCTCCAACAGGTTCACCCATAACCATACACAAACCTATTTTGTCTTTGGTATCGCATTTATCATAATACCTACCTAACAACACAGGCAAATCTTTGTTTGCAACCTGCATTAAGCCGACACTGTTAAGCCCCATACACATATATTTTATTGTTATATCTTTAACTTCCGATCTAAATTTATCTGAGCTAAAACCTTGATAAATTTGAGTAGTTTTTGAATTCAAATATCTTAAACCATTATTCCATTCTTCATCTTCTTGACTTGATTTGAATGTAGGGGCACTAACGATATTTGTTTTTCTATAATTATTATTTCTATACGCTTGATAATTTGGTGTGATTGCTGAAATTCGCATTAAAATTCTCCTATATGAAAAAATTAAAAAGCGTAAATTATTTTTTTTGCTATTAGGCAAAAATTTATTTTAACACTCTAAAAAATGTAATATTAAAATAAATTCTTCTTTTAACATTCAATCAGTAATATTTTCAATGTATTGTAACATTTTTTTGAAATGCAACAAAAAAATTGAAGTTTTTTATGAAAATGCCGTAAATAATAGTGAGCAGGTTAATGTTTATATTACTAATTAAAAGGTAGAAATCTATTATGAAAGAAATTTCACCAAACATGCAAAAAATTATCTCTCATATTGGTGGCTTTGATGCTTTAGGTAAACATCCATCTCAAATTGATACGCAAAAAGAATACAATTTACTAGGTCAATACTTAAATGGCTCTTACAAAATAGAAGGTGTTGATCTAGAAAAAATAAACAGATCAGATAAGAAAGCTCTAAAAAACCTATTTACCCAATTAAACGAAAAATGGGGAGATTTCACTAATGACAAAGTTGAAGGAAATATCGTAACAAGAGAAAATTTGAAAAAATATTTGGATAGATTCGATGAATTATTAATGGCTCCTCCTAATTATTTATCAGAAGAAGAATTAAAACAAGCTAAAGACAAAATAAATTTAGCTTTAGAAGCTTATATGAGAGAACTTGGAATGCCTGAACCTTTTTGGGGCGATTATGCTTTTCAAATTAAACAAAGGCTGAAAGTCTTAGATTTTATAGAAAATGCTGAAAAAAACAGTAAAGATGTATTGGAAAATATCAAAAATCCACCACCAAAAGAAATTTTAGAAGCAAAAGTTAAAGAATATCTTGCAACAAACAAGTCAATATCAACAGATAATGCAAAAAACTTTGACACTGGAGATGGTGACTTCAATGAGACAGTTTATCAAAAATCTGATGTCTGTTGGGGACTCGGTGGCATAAACTCACTAGCGCAATCTAAAGTTGGTTTAGCTTTATTAGAAAATTACCGTTATAGAGATGAAGAAAGTGGTATTTATGCAATACGTTTAAAAGAAGCTGAAAATTGTGGGTTACCGAGTGGCGGGATTTATATTATTACACCTCAAGATATTGTTAATGCTGGTGAAACAATTGCGGAAGGCGATGGCGATTCCGTCGCGTACTTGTTAGCTATTGATAAATATTTTGAAGAACTAAATAAATGCAAACCCGAATTAGCTGCAGAAATGGGCAATTCCCATAAATATACAAACGATATTGTGGATGGTAATTTAAGTAGTAGATTTTTTGAAATAATAACTGGCGGCACTACCACTATTATTAGTTCAACCTCTGAAGTATCTAATGAAATTCCCAAAGGTATTTCTTTGGGCAACGGTATTAGTTATAGACAAATACATAAAATTGTAGGCTCTGGAAATGGGGCTGCAGTATTAAGTTTAATGGATATCAATAGTGATAGTGAAATTGAACATGCTATAAGTGTTGTAGGTGTTAAAGGTGATAATTTATTGATTCAAGAATCAATGAATAATTCCGAATTATTTTTAAGTACATATAAAGATTTTAACAATAAAAATATTTTTACAGAGACGGAACCAATAAACGGCTCTCCGACATATATATTAAGCATGAAGAATTTCAATGATTTTATAACTAACCGTTCAGTTTTACGATGGGAATAAATTATACTATTGTAGGTTTAAATTTGTAAACTTCCTAAGAACAATCCTTTTTTAACATATTACTAAAAAACGGCCTAGATTATATCTGACCGTCTTTATTCAGAGGGAATGGCAAACTCGCTGTTTGAGTAATCGCTTTGCTCAACTCAAACTAGCTGGTTGCATCCGTCAAACTACGGCTCATTCTTCGCCTTGTTTGTCGTAGCATTCTCGCCCACTTGGCAAGGCTTCACCTTGCGTGGGTTCGTCTAATTCACTTTACCTTGATAATAAAATTGAGCTATGGCATAAGCCTAGCTCAATTTAATTCAGAGGGAATGGGATTGTCTTGTTCGCTCGCGTTTAACGGGTCTACGGTTTTTCTTTTCGCAAACTTGGTTTGCTACAAAGAAAACACCTTCGCCCTCAGCTCGCTCACGCTCGAACCTTATTTAGTGGGTTCTCATCCTCATTCCCATAAAAAAACGGCCTAGATTATATCTGACCGTCTTTATTCAGAGGGAATGGGATTCGAACCCACGGTGGAATTGCTCCCACACGACCCTTCCAAGATCGCACCATCAACCACTCGGACATCCCTCTATGGTTAAAATTATCTTAACACAAACACATTTTAGATTGACTTTTACTAGAAAATTTGTTACTTAATAACTATGAAAAAGATTGTTTTATTTCTAATATTAATTTTATTAGCAACTCCCGCATTCTCGGCTCCTTACAAATTCGATTCTCAAACAATGAAATTTGTTATTACAGAATCGACAAACAAAATTGATAAAAAAGCTGAAAAACTCATGCTAAAAGCATCTTCAGCTAAAAAAAACTCTAAGAAAATAAAATACTATGAAAAAATTCTTAAAACATCGCCTGACTACATGCCAGCAATTTATGAATTAACTTTTTTATACGCAAATCAAGATAACGCTCAACAAGTTTTGAATTATGCAACCAAATTAAGAGAACTTAATTTCGACAATATTATCCCTGCTGATATGATTACAGACATAATTGCTCGCAGCAATTTAAAACTTCACAATTATATCAATGCAGCAAATGAATTTGAAAAAATTACTGATCAAAATCTTCTAAAACGTAATTACACAATACTTGCAAGCACATATTTCAAGCTGAATGATTATGATAAAACCATAAAATATGCCTTGAAAGTCCCTGCCCAAGATTTCAATTATTATGAAGCTAATGAGCTTTTATACAGTTCTTATCTAAAAAAAGATGATACAATTAATGCATTAAAATATGCCAAAAACCTTATCAACTTAAAACCAAACGAACCTCAAAATTTCATTCGTGCCGCTTTCTGCTGCAAAAACAATAAATCCCAAAAATTAGATTTTCTTTATAGAGCAAAAAGATTGTTATTAAGTCAACCTAATGAACAAATTTACTTAATAGATTCAATGATTGCAGAGATCGAACAAGAAAAAATCGAAAAAGCATACAGCAAACTTACAGATTTTGTCGTTAAACCAGACTGGAAAGTCATTTTTATTGACAACTCTCCAAACATAAACTTCTATGTTAAAAATTGGTCCACTCGCCAAGACGAATTTTTTAAAACAGCAAATAATTGTATATCAAAATACAATGGCTCGAACCTAGCCAAATGCTTTGATGCTCTAAATATTTCTGAAGAAAAGAAAACTGCTGATATTAAAGAACAATTAAAAGAATTAAAAGAAATTCAACGTCAAAAAGAACAAGAACTTATGATGCGTAGAATGATGCAAATGCAACAACAAATGTTATATTACAGCAGATACAATTATTATTATTCGCCTTATAGATTTTATAGACCATATTATTACTGGTAGGATTGTGGTAAAATCAACTTATGGATAAAAAAATTTCTAAAGCTGAAAAAGGATTACGTGGTGAAATAACTATACCTGCAGACAAATCTATTTCTCATAGAGCTGTAATGTTTTCTTCACTTGCAAACGGGAAATCTATAATTAAAAATTTTTCAAATGGCGCTGACCCTCATTCGACATTGCAAATATTTAAAAATTTAGGTGTCAACTTTGATTTCGTAAATGATGAATTACATGTAACTTCGTGCGGCAAATTAATCCCTATAAACAAAACATTGGATTGTGGAAATTCAGGTACAACTATGCGACTTATTTCTGGTATCCTTGCTGGCCAAAATTTTGATAGCATATTAATCGGAGATGAAAGCTTGTCAAAACGTCCCATGAAAAGGATTATTGAACCTTTATCTCTTATGGGTGCTAAAATCAAATCCAACGAAAATAAATCCCCTCTTGAAATTTATGGACAAAATTTAACAGGCATTGAATATCAAACTCCAATAGCCTCTGCTCAAGTTAAATCCGCTATACTGCTTGCTGGATTATACGCAAATGGAAAAACAAAAGTAACTGAGCCTTTTTTATCACGAAACCATACTGAATTGATGCTGGCATATATGGGAGCTGATATTGAAACCAATAACACAACTACAACAATCCAAAAATCAACACTTGAACCTAAAACAATAGAAATTTGTGGAGATATTTCTAGCGCTGCTTATTTTATAGCTGCAGGTCTTATTGTACCTAACTCCGAAATAATCCTAAAAAATGTTGGATTAAACCCAACAAGAACTGGTATTATTGATACTATTAAAGCTATGGGGGGCTGCATCGAAATTCTAAACCAAGCAATTATTTCAAATGAAATTGTTGGAGATATAAAAGTTAAAACTTCAGACCTAACAGCTTGTGAAATCAGCGGAGATTTAATTCCAAGATTAATAGATGAAATACCTATTATTGCAGTCCTTGCAACTCAAGCAAAAGGAACAACCGTCATTAAAAATGCACAAGATTTGAGAAATAAAGAATCTGATAGAATTAAAGCTGTGGTTACTGAACTTAAAAAACTTGGAGCTGATATTGAAGAAACAAATGACGGTATGATTATCAATGGAAAAATTTCTTTGGCTGGAAATACTATTGTCGAAACATACCATGATCACCGCTTGGCAATGAGCTTGTATGTAGCAGGATTAATCTGTGATAAAGAAGTTTTAATCAACGGTTTTGAATGGGTAAATATCTCATTCCCTGAATTTGAAAGACTGTTCAGCAATTTATTAACATAATTTAACATAATTAGCAATTTCTACCTCTCATATTTGTTTATAACTTTAGAAGGTTATTTTTAAAATTTAAAAGGTAGGTCAGTATGGTACAAAACATTCCACCACATGCTATTTATGGTGTGCAAAATGGTCAAGAGATTATTAGTGACAACTATAGATACAATGCGCCTCTAAAAAGGATGACACAACCATTGCAACAAGACACATTTACACCTCAATTTACAGGTGCAGAAGATGAAACTCCGAAGAAAAAAGGAGCTTTAGGTAAGTTATTAACTTTGGCCACAGTAGTTGGCGGTGCAGTTTTATTAAAGAAAAACTGGACTAAAGTAAGCCAATATGTTGACGATATTGTTAAAAAGTTCAAAAAAGGTGGCACAAAAACTCAAACAACGGCTCAACAAACTATAAAAAACAATGCAAATAAAGTGCAAACTCCTAAAAAAGCCCCTCGCAAACATAGACTGGAACATACTGTACCAAACAGAAATCCAAAGCCTATTACGAATGCAAGAGAAGCACAAGTTGTGGAAAATATCAATTTATCACACACAAATGCAAATACAAGAAAATTTGTAGAAAAAGCAGGCACAGGCACCGTAACTCCAGCACAACAAAAAGCTTATGATAAAGCTATTGCATATCAAGCACCAACCGCTGCGCAAAAAACAGCAATGGCAGAACGTCACGCAGCAAACGCAGCACAAAGGGCTGAATTGAACTCAATTGCTAATAATAGCACAGGTGCTGAAAAATTAGTTACTGCAAAAACAGCAGCAAAAGTAGAAGCTAAAGCTGTACAAACAATCACTGACGGTGCTGTACGCCACGCAAACGGAAACATCTATCACGTTAAAGATGGTGTTATTACAAAAGTTGAATTATTCCAACGTAACAAAGCTGGTGAATTAGTTAAAAACTCAGTAGAACTTACAGACGCAGCTAAAATTTCAAAACACTTAGCTAAACAAGGTGTTAGCATGAATGATCTTATCGCAAAAGGAAGTTTTAACGCTGCAGCTTAAATCAAATAGAAACAATTCAAAAGCCTGAATACAAGTTTCAGGCTTTTGAAAATACCTTTTCGTTAACATAACTTTACATAAAAAGCAATTTTTAAATACAAAAATTGTTTATATAAATGTAAGGTTAGGTTTTATTATTTTTAAAAAGGTAGGTTAGGATGACAGGTTTTTCAAATGATTTTATGTACAATGCTACAATGGGTGGTTACAACAATCCTTATGGCGCGTACAATTATGGAAACTATGGTAATTATGCAGGGGGCCCAGGTTTTACAGGAGCTGAAGGAACTGATGCTTCTCAAGCTGCACAAGCTGGTGGTGGCGGACTTGGTCTTGGTACAGCACTTTTAGGTGGTGGCGCAGCTGCTGCGGCAGGTTATTTCCTTGCTAATCCTATTAAAAATGGTCAATTTACAGACCAATTTGTTAAATCTTATACAAAAACAGCAACTCAAGAATTAGAAGCAGCAAAACTTCTTGAAAAACAGACAAAAGCAATAAACGGAGCATTAACAGCAAAAGGATACAAAGGCTCAATTAAAAATTTAACACAATATAATGCAGTAAAAGCGTACGTAGAAAACGGTTGTAAATTAAAAGGATTGCCTAAAGCTGTCAAAGCAGCATTACCTGCAACTGTAAAAGATGCAAAATCAGCAGAAAAAGCACTAAAAGCAGCTGAAACAGCTATTGGAAAAGTAAAAATTCCTCAAGCTTTAACAGTAAAAGAAACAAAAAGCATTGCATCTCAAATCGGAAAAGACTTAAAAGCAAACGGTTCTAAATGGACTTCTAGCTTTAAAAATGGAACTTTTGGCAAAAATGTTAAAGGCGCATTAACCAATAAAGGTACATACAACACTGCTCTTAAAAACTTCAAATGGCAAAAAGCTGGTAAATATGGTTTAATCGCAGCAGGTGTATTAACTGTAGGAAACTTCTTATTCGGCAATAAAAATGCATAATTCAAAAGACATGGTAAAATAGCAGAATAGCAAGAACTAATTGGTTCTTGCTATTCTTTTACACCACCTTGCAATATATCATTTATAAAATATTTTTTACCTAATAAAAATACACCTACGACAGGAATTGTACAAATAACAGAACACGCCAATAATTCGCCCCAGAGAGTTATTTCTCTAAAACTGCTTTTAAAAATTGCAAGCCCAACAGGTAGAGTTCGCATTCCTTCTGAGTTTGTCACAATCAAAGGCCACATAAAACTGTTCCAAGTTGAAACGAATGTAAATATCGCAAGCGTTGCCACAACCGGCATAGCCAACGGCAAAGCAATTTTAAAGAATGTTTCAAACGGATTACATCCGTCAATTTTCGCAGATTCTTCTAAGTCTTTTGGCAAACCCAAAAAATATTGTCGCATCATAAATACACCAAAACCACCAAACAACCCTGGTAAAATTAATGCCTGATATGTATCTATTAAATGTAATTCTCTCATCAAAAAGAATAGTGGAATAATATTAACTTGCGGAGGAATAAGCATTGTAATCAAAATTATTAAAAATAAAGCATCACGATATTTAAAATTCAATCTTGCAAATGCATAACCAGCCATTGATGCAATAACGACTTGCCCAACGGTTGTAATAATCGCTACAATTAAGCTATTCATAAAATATGTACTTAAAGGTATTTCTTCAAAGACATTTTTATAATTTTCTGCAGTTAAAGATGAATGAAAAATTCTACCAACATTTGTAAATATTTCATCATTTGAAACAAAAGATAAGTTAATCATTGCAAAAAACGGATACAGCATGCTTACCGCAACAATAACCAATACAAAATAACCAAAAACCACTCTTAAATTCTTCATAGAGCAATTATAGCATAATTTTAGATAACAAAATATAAAACTGCAAACATAGAGCAAAGAGAAACAGCACTAAGAACAAACCAAGTGTGCATAACAGGATGTTGGTATTGCCAAATTTCTTTAATTGTAATTGCTGCGTTTTCTATAGTTTGCATATAAATTTTCTCCAATAAATCTTTATATATTCTATTTTCTACATAAATCAAAAAACAACATCACCTAATCGGTTGATTATTTATCAACTTTTGAGTATCATTCTAATATGCGAGATGTAGAATTATTAATGCCTGCGGGCAATTTGGAAAAATTAGAATATGCCGTAAGATATGGTGCTAACGCTGTTTACCTAGGCGTTGTGGACTTTAGTTTACGTGCAATGAGAAAAGGGGAAATCATTACCCTTGATAACTTAAAACATGCCGTTGATTTGGCTCATAATTTGGGTGCAAAAGCATATTTAACCTTGAATATTTTTGCATTCAATAATGATATTAAACTTCTTGAAAGTTGTATAGACAGACTAAAAGATGCCAATCCTGATGCGGTTATTGTGAGCGATTTTGGTGTAATCAATATGGTTAAAAAATATATGCCAAATACACCTATTCACATAAGCACCCAAACAAATACTTTGAATTATGAAAGTGTAAAATTCTGGAGAGATTTTGGTGCTGAACGTGTAATTTTAGCCCGAGAACTTCCTATAAAAGATATTGCTGAAATCAGAAATAAAGTTCCTGATGTTGAGTTAGAAAGTTTCATTCATGGATCACAATGCGTATCATTCTCAGGAAGATGTTTATTGAGCGATTATTTTACCAACGGAGAAAGAAAAGCAAACCACGGCAACTGTTCTCAACCTTGTCGCTGGAGTTATAAACTTGTTGAAAGCACAAGACCTGATCAATATTATGAAATCAATCAGGATGAAAGAGGCTCACATATCTTAAGCCCAAAAGATTTATGTCTTGTAAAACACTTGAAAGAACTTATCGATGCCGGTATTGATTCATTAAAAGTTGAAGGTAGAACAAAAAGTTTATACTACGTTTCAGCAGTTTCAAAAACGTATAGAAATGCAATTGATGAGTTAATGAAAAATCCAGATGCTGATATGGAAAAATATTTCATCGAACTTCAAAAAGTAGGCAACAGAGGTTATACAACAGGTTTTGCTTTAGGCGAGAACAAACCTGACAGTTATAGCTATGACATATCAAAAGGGCTTGCTGGTGCTGATTTCTTATTTGAATTCCACGACAAAGCTGATGATAGCTACTTGGTTAAAATCAAAAATAAGGTTCTTTTGAATGATGAAGTCGAAATTATTACTCCATCAGAACAATTTACAACAAGAATTTTAGAAATCAAAAATAAAGACGGAGAAGAACAACCTTTAGGCAACACAAACGATGATGTATACTTAAAATTTGACAAAGCTCCGATTGAATACAAATATGCATTAGCTCGCACAATAGGAGTAAAAGAATATGTTTCTCAAACCCGATAAAAACTTAAAAAGCATATACGACATCAACCTTGAAGAACTTAAACAAAACGGCGTAAAAGCAATGCTTTTTGATTTAGACAGTACTATTATGGCATCTAAATCGGCACACTATACTGACGAAATGCGTCAATGGTTAAATATCGTTAGAGAAAACTTCTTTATGGCAGTTGTTTCTAACAATAACAATGAAGAATACATTGAAAAAGTTAGAGCAATATCTGATTTCCCACTATTATTTGGCGCTTGCAAACCTAAAACAGGACCTGTCAGAGAGTTTTTAAAAAAACACAATGTTGAGGCCAAAGACTGTGTAATCGTTGGTGATAGACCTTTAACAGATATTCTTTGCGGTAAAATTTTAGGTTGCAAAACAATTTTGGTAGATTCTATTACTGCAGATACAGAATCTAAACTTGTAAGATTTGTTCGTAGGCTTGAAAGATGCAGTATTAGAAAGTAAATCTTTGTAAAATTTCACCTTAAAACTAGCAAAAATAAATATTCACATAATTTAAAACCAGTACGAAAGGGTCAGTGTGAAGGAATGCAAGTTACTAACAATTTTAACAATTACGCAACTTTAAACTCATTTAATGGTAGAAACAAAGATAAAAAGAATACAGGCGCTGGAGCAATGTTTTTAGGCTATATGGGCGGTGCTATGACAAACTCATTCATAACTAATGCCTACCAAGCTAGTGTTGGGAATAGCATTTTGAATGGTTTAACTCGCTTTAAACCTAATCCTGAAGATAACATTGGAAACGCACTAAAAGAAGCTATTAAAGTTAGTGGCTTGGATTCTAAAGGAACTGAACTTGTTGATATCGCAAAAATGACAGATATCGAAATAACAAAACCTGGCACTCTTTTCTCAACAACAAGAACAGTTGCAAACCAAGTTTCTGATATGTTACTAGATGAATATAAACTTAATCCTCTAACAAAAAAACTTGCAGAACATCCTGCGGGTGAAACCGTATTTAAAAATATAACAAACAAAATGGGACCAATATTTGCTGATGGGAAAAATGCTGCATACTTATTTGGTTCAAACAAAATCATAATCAATTCTGAAAAATTAGGTTTTGCAGGCTTCCACGAAATGGGACACGCAATGAACAGAAATATGTCAAAAATTGGTAAAGTACTACAAAGTATGCGTACTCCTGCCACAATGATTGCAAGCTCTTTATTAATGTTATCATTATTTACTAACAAACGTACAGAGGAAAATCCACCTAAAACTAAATGGCAAAAATTCACTAATTTCGTCAAGGAAAATGTAGGTAAATTAACAACTCTTTGCTTCACTCCTATTGTTGCAGAAGAAATCATGGCATCTGTAAAAGGTCAAAAATTAGCAAAACAAGTTTTACCTAAACATTTAATGAAACCTGTAACCAAGACACATATTTTAGGCGCAGCATCATACATTGGTGTAGCTCTTATTACAGGGGTTGCAGCATTTGCAGCTAACAAAGTTCGTGATGCAATTGTTGAGAAACAACAATCAAAAAAAGCTGCTGCAGCTGTACAAGCATAACAAATAATTACAACTAAAAGAGGACAAGTAACCCTTGCCCTCTTTTTACGTTTATAGTAGAATGATAAACACTAATGTAGATATCTGGAAGACAAATACGGAGATTTTAACTTGAGCGGTATCGCCCCAGTCAAAGACTTTGCAGGTTTTTCATTAAACACAACCAATACGTCTATTGAAACTTTTGAAAAACTACCAAAGAAAAAAGAATATAAAGACCCACTAATGCAGTGGCCTGTTCGTGGTATGGCTTTTACCAATGATATTGGTGCAGCTATTATGGATATTGCACCAAAAGCCGGAACGTTATTTTGGGTACCTGCTTTAATGTACTTTGGTGCAGACATTTACGACAAATATAGAAATGACAAAGAATCCTATGATCCTAGCGCACGTAGAGGGCTTAAACAAGCAATGTTTCAAACATTCGCGAGTATACTTTTCCCTATTGTAGCAGTTCATTTAGGGCAAAAAGCTTTTTCTCTTGGCGCAAAAATGGACAAAACAGGACTTTCACTTCAAACTCGAGAAGAAATTATTCAACACCATAGTGAATATATGAGCAATAGAAAACTTCGCAACCACGAACTTTCGACTTATAAAGAACAATATAATCTAGCTTTGGATAACTATATTGATGAGACAATGCGAACTCACAAAAACCAAAGTCCTATAAAAACCTTTATTAACACAATTTTTGGCAGCCGACATCGAGATGTTTTAGGAAAAAGCCAAAGACCAAAAATTCATGAATACATAAACCAACATATAAATGATGTGTTTGAAACAAGACAACAATTAATTGAAGGCAAACAACCAAAATCTGTATCGAAAAAGATATTTGATCAATTTAATAATTTAAAATCTGAATATAAGAAAGATCCATTACACTTACACGATTATAAAGAAACAGCAGCCAAAGACACTATAAAAGCTATAGAGAATTCAAAAGTTTTCAAACTTAAGCTAGTTAAAACTCTCGGAGGATTCGTAGCATTAGGCCTACTAATCCAACCTATTGACAAATTTGTTGAACATGTAATTATTGAAAAATTCGTAGACCCAAGCCTTAAAAGATTTGAAGCTAACGGGCAGGTAAATAATTTCAAACAAAAAAATCTTAAACCTTAGGAGTACAAATAATCTCCCTGATCATTCTTTCATTTCTATAGTCTAAAAGAACAAATAAAACATCACAAGCTTCAACAGTTGTACTTCCTGTTGGTATAATATAATCCCCATTTTTATAAATCAAATTAACTAAAGAACCTTTGGGGAAATTAAGTTCAAAAATTTGTTTACCAACGATTTGAGAATTTTGAGGAACAGTAAATTCTATCATCTTATTGTTTGTATTAGTACCATCATAATCAAAAATGGCTTTATGATTTACTTCTAATGGCGCATCTACTTTTAATTTTTTTGCCAAATATGGAATTGTCGTACCTTGCAAAAGAACCGATATAATTACGACAAAAAAGACTATATTAAAAATTTCCATAGCGTGAGGTATTTCAGCTGTCAATGGAAATGTTGCCAATACAATCGGAGCTGCACCACGCAAACCAACCCAAGAAATCATCAATTTTTCATTCACATTGCGTTTAAAAGGTATTGTTGTTAAAAATACAGCAATCGGTCTTGCAATAAATGTAAGAATTAAAGCAATTAACAATGCTTGTCCTGTAAACGCAAAACCTGACTTAAAGTTCACTAACAGCCCTAATATCAAGAACATTACTATCTGCATTATCCACGCAACAGCATCATGAAATTTTGTAAGTGTCTTTTTATTAACAAACTTCATGCCAGCCATTGCTAAACCGCATACGTAAACACCAATAAATCCATTACCACCAATAAGTGATATCAATGAATAAGTAAATAAAACACCTGCCAAAGTTATTACAACATATAAACTGTCATATTCTAATTTAATTCTATTTATGCCATAAACAATAGCTTTAGCTATCAAATAACCAAATACTATACCTAAAGTCATTTGCTTGAAAAAATCAAAAATAAGTGACGGCAAATTCAATTGTGCAGTAATAAGCCCAATACATCCTAATGTCAAAAATACCGCCATCGGGTCATTACTACCTGACTCAAATTCTAATAGTGGTTTTAGATGATTTCCTAAACTAATACTTTTTGACCTCAAAACACTAAATACAGCAGCAGCATCTGTTGAAGATATAATCGCCCCTAAAAGCATACATTCCAAAAAATTTAAATTCAAAAATAAATATGCACACATTCCTGTAACTATAGCCGTAACAAAAACTCCCAAAGTCGCCAATACGGCACCTTCAGTAAAAACTGGTTTAAGTTCATCTGTATTTACGCTTAATCCACCCATAAACAAGATGTATGAAATTGCGACGATACCAATAAATTGCGATAAATAATAATCCTCAAAATAAATACCGCCAATACCATCGGATCCGGCAAGAATACCAACAAAAATAAACAATATTAAAGACGGGACTCCAAACTTGCCGCCAATTTTATTAAATATAATAGCACTAATCAAAAGAATAGATGCTATCAACATAATTTCATTTGTTATAAGCATAAAATAATTATAAAATATATAAAAAAATATGTCTAGAATATAAATAAATTTATTCTCTGATCTATGACAAAACTTAATCGAATATTGACACAAAAACATACTTATTATGTAATAAAAGAATAAGGGAATTAAGAATGAAAAACATTATTCAAACTATCTTTTCCATTACGGATAAAGATGGTTGCAAAAAGGTTACCTTTTTCGGGGTGTCACTTAAATTAAATTTTAAAAGATGGAGAAATAGAGCTAATATAAAAAAGCTCCCAATTTCACCTAATAAAATTGTATTTTGCAATTATTTTGGCAAATCATACGGATGCAATCCCAAATATATTACAGAAGAAATTATACGCCAAAAACTTCCATACGAATTAGTTTGGTTGGTCAATGACGCAAAAAATAAGAACGATGAATTCCCTAAAAACGTTCGAGTTGTTGAATACGATTCAACAGAAGCTTTTAGCGAATTAGCAACTGCAAAAGTCTGGGTTAATAATAACAGATTATATTCATATTGGAAACAAGGTCTTCACAAAAAAACATCTCAATACTATATACAAACTTGGCACGGACCTTTAGGAATGAAAAAAATTGAAGCATCAATCAAAAAAGAAAATCATTCTTGGCGAAAGTGGGCCAAATTTGATTCAAAAAACATTGATTGCTTATTGGCATCAAACACAACTGATAAAAACATTTTAAGCAAATGTTTTTGGTATAAAGGTGAAATTTTCAAAAGTGGTTATCCTAGAAACGACATTTTCTTCCTTCCAGAAAACGAAAAGCTCAAAATCAAAGAAAAAGTATACCGCAATCTTAATATACCATTAGACCAACAAATGTTATTATATTTGCCAACTTTTAGAGATGATTGCAGGACAACCGCCTTTAATTTAGACATATTGAGAGTTCTTGACACTACAAATAACAAATTTAACAAAAGCCACATTGCAGCAATTAAATTACATCCAAACACTCCAAAAGAGGTTAAAGATCTTTTTGATTTTAAAGATAAAAGAATTGTAGATGCAATATCATATCCTGACATACAAGAACTTTTAATTGCCTCTGATATAATTATTACCGATTATTCAAGTGGCATACTTGATGCAATGCTAGAATACAAAAAATGTTTTATTTTCGCTACAGACCTAGAACTTTACAAAAGAGAAAGAGGTTTTTATTTCCCTCTTTCAGACACACCATTTCCGATAGCTGAAAACAATGCAGATTTAATTAAAAATATTCAAAATTTTGATGAAAACCATTATTTAAATAAAGTCCAAAATTATTTACAAGATAAGAAATATATTCTAGATGGGAATTCATCCAAAAGAGTTGTAGAAAGAATTAAAAAAATAATAAATGAGGCATAAATGAAAAAAGTAATCACATATGGTACATTTGATCTTTTTCACCAAGGACATGTAAACATTCTTAAAAGAGCTAAAGCACTTGGAGACTATCTTGTAGTTGGTGTTACAAGTGAAAATTATGATATTTCAAGAGGGAAACTAAATATTTCACAATCTCTCACAGAACGAATTGAAAACGTTCGAAAAAGTGGTTTGGCAGATGAAATTATCGTCGAAGAATATCTTGGACAAAAAATCAATGATATTAAAAAATATAATATTGATACTTTTGTAATTGGTTCAGATTGGATAAACAAATTTGATTATTTAAAACCATTTTGCGAAGTTATTTATTTGGACAGAACAAAAGGCGTGTCTTCAACTGAAATGAGAAACGAGAAAAACAACATTCTTCGCCTTGGTATTGTAGGAAATGGCAGAATTGCCAAAAGATTTATCTATGAATCTAAATTTGTAAGTGGTGTAGATGTTGAATTTATTTTTGGAAGAAATGAAAACACTTTAAAAGAAGTTTGTGAACAATTTGAGCTCAAAAACTATTTTACTAATTATGAAACTTTTTTGGAACAAGTTGATGCTGTGTACGTTGCAGTACCTCATTTGCAACATTATGAATATACAAAACAAGCTCTATTAGCTAATAAACACGTACTTTGCGAAAAACCAATAACACTATCTGAAGAACAAACCAAAGAATTATATACAATTGCAAATGACAGAAATTTAATACTTCAAGAAGCAATAAAAACAGCGTATGCACCTTGCTTTGAAAAATTAATAAGTATGGCTCAAAGCGGAATTATTGGTGAAATTAGAGATGTAGATGCAACATTTACAAAACTGATTAATGACAAGAGTTTACGAGAATTTGATAAAGAACTAGGTGGGGGCAGTTTAACTGAATTAGGTAGTTACCCGCTTTGTATAATCACAAAGTTACTTGGAACTAATCCTGTTGATATTAATTATATTTCATACTTTGATAACGAAACAGGTGTAGACACTTATACAAAAGTAATTATGAATTATCCTAATGCAATTGCAACTGCAAATGTTGGAATAGGCGTAAAGAAAGAAGGTAATTGTGTCATATCTGGGACAAATGGCTATATTTATATTCCAGCTCCTTGGTGGAAAACAGAATATTTTGAAATAAGATTTGAAGACTTGAACAAAACACAAAAAATATTCACTAAATTCGACGGTGATGGTTTAAGATACGAAATCGCAGACTTTCTAAAATCTATAAATCAAAGCAACAAATCATATAAATTAACTGAAAAAGAATCTGTTTTTATAAGTAAAGTTATTGAAAATTTCACAAATAAAAAGAACTAAAAATTTCAGCTTGCACCTAAATTTTATCATATTTTTAGGTACAAAAAATGGGTTCGGAGCAAGTCGAGCAGAGGCACGAGCGTAAGCGAGAGTTGAACGTGCATCAACGGAAGCGTTGAGCTTTCGTTGCAAACGTGAACGGTGCCGTTTAATGCGAGACGCAGCATTTTATCATATTTTTGGGCACAAAAAATGGGCCCGGAGGGATTCGAACCCACGACCAAAGGATTATGAGTCCTTTGGTTTATATAAAATTCAAAAATTTTCAAAAAGAAATATCATCCGTAAAACCTATTATATATTGACTTTTGCTAAATTATATTTTAGAATTGTTTTATAAATTTTTGACAATATTTTAATTTTATTACGACAAAATTACGACAATTTCGACAAAAATATAAAAAGGTAATATCTAATGGCAGAAATCAAAAAGAGAAAAAAGAAGAACGGAAAGTATAGTTACACAGCAACAATCAGAATAAAAGGCTATCCTAGCTTATCTGCAACCTTTGAAAAGCTAACAGATGCGCAAATTTGGATTTCAGAAAACGAAACACCTCGCAAAAAGGGTAAACACATTAAAGAATCCGTATCGCAAAAGCATACAGTTGCAGAACTTATTGATAGATATATAGAATTTGAATTACCGCACCGCAAATCAGACCAAGACAAATACAAAATGCATCTTGAATGGTGGCGCAAGCAAATTGGCGCATATTATCTTTCTGCGCTTGATAATATTATGCTTACTGAATACCGAGATAGACTTTCAAAAGAGAATTGTTTAATTCCTAGAAAGGGAATGAGCCCTAAAATAAGCGAGAAAACTCGCTCAAATGCTACTGTAAATCGTTATATGGCATCTTTATCGACGGTTTTGAGTGTAGCAGTAAAAGAATATGGTTGGATTGAAGAAAATCCAATGCTAAAAGTTATAA
This sequence comes from Candidatus Gastranaerophilaceae bacterium, assembly GCA_045652525.1. Taxonomy (GTDB): domain Bacteria; phylum Cyanobacteriota; class Vampirovibrionia; order Gastranaerophilales; family Gastranaerophilaceae; genus SIG32. The sequence continues at coordinate 24,762 of JAZRUK010000027.1, forward strand.
AAAAGAAAGAGCCTAGAGGTAGAGTTAGATTTTTAGAAGATAAAGAAGTAGCAAAATTACTTGTAGAATGTCAAAAAGAGTCTTATGAGTTGTATTTGTGCGTGTTAATTGCTCTCTCAACTGGTGCAAGATATAGCGAGATAACTAATCTTACTTGGAAAAATATTGATATGAAACATAAACAATTCCACTTCCTAAACACTAAAAATGGCGAAGATAGAGGAGTTGCAATTACATCCAATGTTTATGAGAGACTAAAGGAATTTAAGAAAGTTCAAAGGATTGGTAGCGACCTTGTATTTTCGAATAACGAAAATAATGTCCTATATCTGCGAGGACAATTTGAACGTGCATTAAAACGAGCAAAAATAAAAGATTTCCATTTTCACGATCTGCGCCATACTGCAGCGAGTTATTTAGCCAAAGGCGGTGCAAGTTTACTAGAAATAGCTACTATATTAGGGCATAAAACCCTTGCAATGGTACAAAGATATTCGCACCTTACAAAAGGGCATACTGCAACAGTACTTGAAACAATGAATCAAGAAATGTTTAAAAATATACGTATAAATTCCCAATGAATATGTAAATAAAAATATTCAATTTTGTAAATAATTTATTAAATAAATGTAAATAATGAAAAACATATTGTATAATAAAATTCAGTAATAATCGAATATTTTCAATAAAAAATGTAAATAATACAAACACACAATGTAAATAATTTCATGTAAACAAGTTTATAAATGGAGATAAAAATGAATACAGAACTAAACTTAAATATTCCACCTATTAATTTTGATAGCAATTTGGTTCAACTAATCTTACAGTTAGAAGTTTTACGTAATACGTCTGTAAAAATACAAATTGATCCAGATTTATTTCTACAAGTTAAAGAAATTTTTCATATGATTGAAAGCTTACAATCAGCACGTATAGAAGGCAATCGAACAACAATATCAGATTATGTTGTTGCTAAATATGAATATTCTAATCATCGTGAAGATGTGCAAGAAATTATAAATATTGAAACTGCAATTAATTATGTTAATCAATGTTACAATGAGGATAAAAAATTTAAACTTTCTAGTCATTTCTTAAAAGAATTGCATAGTATTATCACACAAGGTTTAAAAACAGAAGGAAGTAAGGAAAGTGGCAAATATAGAACTTGTAATGTATCGATTAAAAATGCTATACATACTCCACCAGATATGATTTTGGTAAATGATTATATGGAACAGTTAATCAATTGGATAAATGCTGATGATAAAAATCAAATGCAAATGCTTAAAGTGGCCATTGCACACCATTCATTTACTTGGATACACCCTTTTGATAATGGGAATGGAAGAATGTCACGAATTTTAACTTATGCAATGCTGAAACAATATGGTTTTGATATGGCATTTTTATTGAATTCTACCGCTGTATTTTGCATAGATAGAAATAACTATTTTGATATGCTTCAAAAAGCTGATAATGGTACGGATAATGAGGTATTAGAATGGTGTGAATATGTACTTAATGGTATAAATAATGAAATGTCCAAAGTGTCAAAATTAATGGATAAGTCGTTTTTTACTAGCAAAATTGTTATGCCGGCAATTAATAAAGCTCTTGAATTGCACTTTATTAATCAAGAGCAAAAACAAGTATTAGAGTTATCATTAAACAAAGGTGATGGATTCATTAAATCCAAAGATATACAAGAACTATTGAAAGATAAAACTACACGACAAGTAACTACATTAATAGCAAAAATGGTTTCTAGCGGTTTGTTATTAAAACCTGAATATAAAGGTCGTTTATATAAAATTAATTTACTATCTAAAGATTTAACAAGAGGAATTATTGAATCACTTTATCGTGAAGGGTTCATTCCTGAACAAGAATAGAACATGCCGGCAGACGAATAAGCAAGATATCATGCCTGCACAATACAAGAAAAATGCTTTTCAATAGAAAAGCATACCGCTGTCAAGTGGGGGGGGGCTTGCCAGCGGTATTATCAACAAATAAGCAAGTATAACCAAAATAGAGAAAGGAACCGGCATGGGGACTGTAAAGATAAAAGATTTATTAGACATTTTAAAGCAAGATAATGTAAGAGTTTATAAAGCTAAACTATCATATAAAATAGGTGGTGCATGTGAGCTTGATGGTAACGAATATATTATATTGCTAAATACTCATGGGAAAAATAAGCCTGTAACATCACTTTTACATGAATTGATACATATTCACTATAATGACTTTGAAAGTAAAAATACGCTCAATTTTATTGAACATAGAGCGCATTTATTAACGAAAATTGTAAGAAAGAATCTTCATAATAAAAATAGAAAATATTTAAATTCAATTATTAGTGCAAGTGAGGTTGTATATGGATAATAATAAAGAAATAAAAGAACTCGAATTCAAAGACCTAATTTTTGAAGAAAATCAGTTTGAATGGAATCCTATTAAATATAAAGCAGAACATTCAGAAACAAAC
>JAZRUK010000028.1:0-24791 GCA_045652525.1 Candidatus Gastranaerophilaceae bacterium
AAATACTTTATATATATACGGGGAATGTTATGACATTTCTATGGAGTAAACTAAAAGGGGATATATAACTAAAATGTATTTTAGTAATGTAGCAAGTACTTATAGCCATTTGAGTAATCCTGTTTATTATGGGATGAATTATAATAGCTATTCTCCTATGGATGTTTTTAGCGCGTATAAACCTGCTTATTTACAACCTATTAATTTTTTGAATAATGCTTGGGATGGAAATAATTCCTATTTAAATAGCATATATAGTGGCATAACAAATTCAAATAATTTATATTTAAACAGTTTTTCTAATCCAAGTATTTTTAATTCTACAATCACAAATTCTAGAAATGATAATCTTTTTGGATTTTTAAATAAGCCTACTATCAAAAGAGATAATTATTTATTCATAAATGGTGGCAATTCATCTAGTACTTATACAAGTGGTACTGCTTATAAAGGTAAAACTTTTGACAATACAGATAATGCAAAATCTACAGCAACATGGGAAAATTTCAAAAAAACTTATAAAGTTAGAACAAGTACGATAAACGGATCAAAAGTTTATGTTTGTAATTGGAGTAGCTTCTCTAAATCACAACCTGAATGGTTGGGATTGCAAAAACATATGATTGAAGCTGCTGAAGAACTTGGTTTAACTTTGGTATATAGTGATATGGACAGAAGTGTTTCTGCATCTAATGCAGCACGTAAGAAAAAAGGAAATATTGTAGCCGCTGGCGGAAAATCACCACATAACTATGGTACAGCTTGTGATATTTGTTTGTTTAAAGACGGTAAACAAGTAAGTACTAAATCTGCACAATTTAGAGAATTTGCTAATCTTGTGAAACAAAAAAGTAATAACCAAATAGCTTGGGGTGGCGACTGGAATAAGAAAAACGAAGAGCATCATTTTGAATTGAGAAATTGGAAAAAATATCAAAAAGATGAATATAAAATAGTATAGTTTAGAATTATCTAAAGATTTTATTTATTAAAAAATTTCAAGTAATATATAGAACTGTATTAAATAAATAATATCCTAAATGATTATTAAGTTATATGAATTAAGTGTGTCCTTGTTTAAAAGCCCTATAAATCCAAAAGCATTGGCGCTTTGGATGTTATATTAGTGTTTGCGAATTAGAAAACTTTTATGTAAAAAATTTTAAATTTATTAGCAAAATTTTTTTTTTTGAGTTTTGATATTACTGTTCATGTAATTGAGAATTTAAAAATTTATAATAATGTCAAAAATAGATAAAATATTAACAACACTAGGTACAAATAATTCATCACAAATAGCGACAGCGGTATTAGCTGGCTTTAAGATGTTTTTTTTACCTATTGCTACAGCAACAGATAAAACCGCGACTCCAGAGCAAAAAATTTATACAATAGTTCGGGACGTTATTATGGAAGGATTGGCTTTAATAACTTATATTGGGGTTACTGGTCAAATTCAAAAGCATGCTACAGCTCCTATATGCAGTGCCTATTTTAAAGATAAAGCCAAAAAACTTGAAAAAACTGGGCTATTGACGCAGGATGAGTTGGATACTTTGCGCAATGTTGATTCTAAAAAAATAAAAATGGCGGGTGAAGATTTTTTAAATAGACTTTCACCTAATAGAAAAGAACTACCGGCGGACGTATCTCAATATATAGAAAAATTAAATGGAATTGTTGAAAAAGTTAATGGCAGTGGAGAAAAACCTATAAAACAATCATTAGAAAGTTATGTGTCTAATTTAAAAAATAACATATCAAGTGATAATGTAGAAAAAGTAGCAAAGCAAGCAGGAAAGACTGAAATACTAAAACCATTAAAAGTATTTCATAATACAAGAATAGCTTTATCTCAACTATCAGTATGGGTATTGGCTGTTGCGATTATTCCTCCTCTTTGTAATGCTGTAATTGCTCCAATAATGAAAAAGGTTGCACAAAAAACAGGTAACGTTGCAGAAAAAAGTTCTGTAGAACAACAGCCACTTAATACAAAACCATTAATACGACCAGATTTTACACATTTAAAAACGCACGAGGCGGTTAATAGTTTTAGGGATCGTTTTATAAATTATTCTACAGGAATGAGGGTTTAACAGATGGGACTAGGATTAAATGCTATAACAAGTAATACTGCTTCAAAATTGGTTCAGGACTCTGCATTCCAAGTTCTTTCAGAGGGATGTCTTAAAGCTGTTGCTAGACCGGCATTTACTTTGGCTGATAAAAGTGCAAGTCTTGAGGCTAGAAAATATTCGGCAACTAAAGAACTAATCTTTCAATCTGTTAGTATGGCTATGTATTTTGCTATTATAACTACTGTTTTTCAAAAGGGTGGTTATAAATTCTTGAAAAAATTACCAAAATTTAAAAAATATGATGCCCTAAACGGCATAGATAATATAAAAGATTTTACAAAAGTTTATGACACATTTTCTAAAGGTCAGCTGTCAACAACTGCTGAACAGGCTAAACAACTCCAACATACAAAAGGGGGTATGGAGGTTATCAAAATGATAGGCAGTGGTCTTATTTTAACTGTTTTATGTCCACTTGTAGTAGCTAAAATGGTATCTCCAGTCATGAATGTACTTAAACCTATTCTCAATCCAGAAGAAAAAGTTAAGCAAAAATAATTTGTATAAGTATTGTTAGTCGAGCTATTTCCATTTTGGAAATAACTACTTTTGAGTTGCGTGGCGCCTTATTCAGAGGAAAGGGCATTTCCGGAATGTTATGTTGCCATTTTTGAATTTCTCCCCAAAATTTGAACTATTAAGTATTCCTTACAGGTTCACTTTTAAACAGGTTGTCCGGAATTACCGGATAACTAAAATTAAGAAATACGACCTATATTGACATTGTGTTAAAATAAAATTAAATTTGATGGAATTAAAATTAGCATTAGAAGAGGCTATATGACAAAAGAAATTTTATTGAACATTATGTATACAGGTACTTATCTTGAAGATGAGAATGCCAATATAGGACATGAGATTATAAATTTATTTAAAGCTGATAATGGCAGCAATTATATCTATGTTTTACCTTATGGCTCAATGAGTAAAAAACATAATGATAAAATTAAATCTATTTTACTTGTTAAAAGATGTAGTTCTAAGATTATTGAAATAATCGCGAAAGCTACTGATTTAGAGCAAGTTGCATATATCCAAAAAGCTTTTACTAAAGATGAAAGACAAATCCAACATCAATTTCAATTAGATTATTTAGATAAAAATAAGATTACTTATGGTGGACTAAAACAATACAAAATTTGCGAGCATAACAAAGGCAATGACGAATGTATTTATATTACTTTTAAAGCTAATAACATAAGAAAAGCTTCTAAGCCAATCTATATTACTACAGATAAATCAAATACCGATTGTTATTTTATGGAAGATGTTGAGCATTTTCCCTCTCAAAGTCCTAAAATGTATATTGAAGAAGGGACTAAAGGCTTTGATGTTTTAGAGAAAATTATTAGCAACGATACTCTTTGGGAAGATAAAAATACAACACCTAAAGTTCAAGAAATTTTGAACAAAAGAAAAAATAAAGACAAAGGAGCTAATAACTTTATTGATATTATTCAAAAGCAAAATGACGAATTAGTCTTTTCTAACTTATTTAAATATATTTTTGATGCAAATCCATTAGCTTTTAGTAAGTTTGCAAAAGAGGTTTTAAGTATTGATAGCTTTAGCTCTGATTTTTGTACTTTAAGAGAGAAAGAAAATATCGATTTATTGTTATTAAGCGATGATAAAGCTATTGTTATTGAGAATAAAATTAAATCAAATATTAATGGAATCTGTGAAAGACACGATATTGGAAGCAAGCTAGTCCAATCTCAACTAGCTGATTATCATAAATATGTGGAAAAAAATCATTCTGAAAAAGAACGTTATTATTTTATTTTTGCACCTAATTATAATCATATAAAATTAGAAAACTATGAGTGTGGAGAATATTATAAATTGATTGAATTTAGTGAAATTTATAATTTTTTTGAAAAAAATAAAAGTTTATATAAAAAGGTTCCATATTTTTCAGAATTTTTATATGCACTAAAAAAACATATAAAATCAATAGATAGCTCTCACGAAGAAATAATGCATGAACGTTTTGCTGATGCAATTCTAAAAATTAAAAAAGCACGATAGTTTTAAAATATTTAAATCTTCTTTAAACTGCGTTTAAACTCTATTTAAAAGCTTTTTAGTGTTTATTTGCCACTCCCACTTTACTTTCTCTTGCTTTCGAGTGACGTATGTTACCTTTTTGGTTAAATATAAAATTTCAGTTATCCGGAAATACCAGATAACTTAGCAAGTAGTTAAGTCAAATGATTTGTGCTATTATTCAAAAAGAGGTGTAGCTGTGTTTGATATTAATGTTTGGCTTGATATTATAATCAAAAAATTACAAAACGAATTTGAGCAAAGATTATTATTTGTTGGGCTCCAAGGTAGTTATAACAGAGGTGAAGCGACCCATAGTAGTGATATTGATCTTGTGGTAATTTTAGATAATTTAAGTTTTGAAGACTTAAAAAAATATCATTTGATAATTGATAGTATGGCGGATAAAGATAAAGCTTGTGGTTTTATTTCAGGTATAGAGGAACTGCAAAATTGGTCTAAATCGGACTTATTTCAATTTTTCTATGATACAAAATCTCTTATTGGCAACCTGCAAGATTTAATTCAAGCTCCAACTATAGAAGATGCAACACAAGCCGTCAAAATTAGTTCCGAAAACTTATATCACACTGCTGTTCATAGCTTTATTCATTCTAATAATCGTGCTGAAGATTTGAAAAATCTATATAAAAGCACATTTTTTATTTTGCAGACAAAATATTTTATAGAAACTAAAAAATATATTCCAACCAAAAATCAACTTTTAGAAATACTAAATGGAATTGGTAGAGATAATTTGAATATTTGCATTAATAGAAATAATATTAACGAAAAAGCTACAATTGAACTTGAAAATTTATACAAAATGCTAATACAATGGAGTTCAGATAATATTAAAATGTTTTCATAAGGATATATGTAATGAAAGAAATAAAACTACAAGGCATTGATACTGATGGCATAGAAAAAGAATATTCATTGAATGATTTTAAGGGGCAAAAAGTTATTTTGTACTTTTACCCAAAAGATAATACTTCTGGCTGCACACAAGAAGCGTGTGATTTTAGAGATAATATAAATAGGCTAACAAGTTTCACAACTGTAATTGGCGTTAGCTCAGATAGCATTAAAAGCCACTTGAAATTTAAAGAAAAACAAGGGCTTAATTTTATTTTACTTTCTGACCCAGAACACAAACTTGCTGAAGCTTTTAATGTTTGGACTGAAAAATCTATGTATGGCAGAAAATATATGGGCATTGAACGCTCAACTTTTGTGCTAGATGAAAACTTAAATATTATTAAAGAATGGCGCAAAGTGAAAGTCAAAGGCCACGTTGATGAAGTGATTGAATACTTGAACGCATAATTAAAACGCTTCTTAAACTGTTTTAAACAGAATTTAAACGCAATTTAAAAGTCTTTTAAAAAAATTTTAACGTGCATTTACCCTCTCACTTTACTTCTTCTTGCTTTTGAGTGATGTATGTTACTCGAAAGGTTTATAGATGAATGCTGTTGACCCAATAAAAAGCCTTGAAGATATTAGAAAAATGAAAGAGTTCTTGGCGAAAAAGCCGAGGAACGCTTTGCTCTTTAGCTTTGGGATAAATAGCGGACTGAGGATTTCTGATATACTTGCGCTTAATGTCGGGGATGTTAGGGGTAAAGAGTATATTGAAATTAGAGAACTGAAAACCGGCAAACGAAAAGTATTTCCGATTAATGATAAGTTGAAGCAGGAGATTGAAGAATTTACTAAAGGAATGCCAGAGGATCAACCATTGTTTTATACTCAGAAGGGAAGACGAATGGAAAGGAGCAGAGCGTATAAGATTTTAAATAAGGCAGCGAGAGCGGTGGGAATAACAAGACGGATAGGCACACATACATTGAGGAAAACTTTTGGCTACCATTGCTACCAAAAATATGATGATGTCGTACTGCTGCAAAAGATTTTCAATCATTCCTCACCCCAAATCACCCTCCGCTACATCGGCATCGAACAGGAAGATATAGATGCAGTGTATCGGGATTTTTATTTGTGATTTTATGATATAAATAAAATTATGAATGAAGACGAACAAAAATTATTCGAGTCAAATGGCTGGCAAGTAATAAATAGGATTGGTGCTTTCGCTGAAATGCACCATATTTTCCTACAGAATTATCAAGATTTAATGAACATAATTTCAAAAATTCAAAATCCGCAGTTAGAATACTCCAAAAGAGTTGATTTGATGCTAAATAATATAAATCAATACATTTTTAATTTTATATCTGCCGCTATGGCTTTAAGAGATAATACTAATGAAATGGTTAAATTTTATGATAATACAATTTTTGGTAATTCAATAAAAGAAAACACACAAAAGATATTTGCAAACAATTTAGAAATTGCTTTTGTACAAAAATATCGAAATATACATACACATAAAAGATTGATAATTGCATATTTGTCTGATGATGACAAAATTTTATGGGATACAGAATGCTTATTTAAAATATCAGATGAATGGAATTCCCTATCAAAAAAATACATAAGTAATTGCGGAGAGTCTATTTACTTAGAGGAGCTCTTCGTGAAATACTTTCAAACAACAAACTATTTTTATAATTGGCTTTACCCCGAATTGTTAAAATGGCATAAAAATGATGCGCTTGAAACAATTAAAATAGCTGCTAGATTAAACAAACCCTTACCTAAAATATATTTTGATATTGCAAGAATTTAAGAATTCTTTGCAAAATACTATATAATTTAATTGAATTTTGAATTTTAAAGTTTGTATAATTCCTTAATTTCGTCTAAAGTGATTTCAAAACCAATCGAATTATACCTTGGAACAATTTGGTTATATATATTTTCGATTAATTGAGCTTTAACTTCTTTTGTTCCATTATGAAATGCTCTATGACAAGTTGGACACAAAGAAACAATATTTTCTACGCAATCAACATTTATGTTATATTTTTGCCAGATTTTTTGTTGATATTTTACAGGAACCAAATGGTGAGCTTCCATAAAGTTCTTTTGAGTTTTTGCAGATTTAAATGTTTTGTGCTCATGATTATTTTCACAAGCATAATAAGCATTCTGTATTGCAATTCTTCCTAATAAAGGATTTCTTCTATATTTTCTACTTATAGATGTTTCACTATATTGGGCAGGAGCTATTTCTGATGCACCAACAGCAACATCCGGGTTGACATTATATTCGTTTATATTATCAATTTTATCTATGTAATTATCGTCTTTTTCTTCATCAGATTCTTCAGATTCTATTATTTCTTTTTCTTGAATTGCAACATTTTCCTCTATATTGATTTCACATTGTGGTTCATTGATAAGATTGATATTAAAATCTTGAATGTTGTACAAGAAATACGAATAATCAACGTCGCGCAAAAGAATTTCATTTAATTCTTCTATATCGTATTTTTGCATAAAATTACGGTAAAAATAATCGTCAAAACTTGGATTAAGGGCAATTGTCTGACTTGTAAATATAAAAAGATTTGTATTATTTCTAATAACTGTTTGAATTCTGCTATTCCCTTTATAATAACTTACATATTTAGAGACTGGTGAATTATTTTTAATATATTCAACGGCTTGTTGCCATTGAGAATAATTTTTACAAGTCATAATATAAGTATATAAGTGATCTATTGAAATTTCGTTTATATTATATTGTATTTGCAATTCCTTTAATACTTTGTATATAAATACAACTGGCAAAATATTATAATCTTCATTATTATTTGCAGTATCAACAATAGCATGGATTTTTAGTTTTAATATTTGTTCAGTAATTATTTTATTATATTCATATAAATTAAGATTCGGATTAATAGTTTTTAATTTATCATATACTGCCGTTGGTTTTTCTTTATTGTATTGACCACCTTTTTGATAAAAAGGTGTTTTAGTTATTAAGCCAAAGAACTGAGGTATTACCAAAGTTCTATGTCTATCTGTTCCAATCCCAAATTCCGAATGATGTTCAGCAAAATATTGTTCAATATTAGTATTTTCTCTGTCAGGAATATTTTCAAAAAAATTAGTAACTTTTATAATTTCATCGAAACTACTTACTTGTTGTTTTGTAAATAACCATACAGATTTTTTATTAAGATTATTTAAATATTCTTCAGCACTAATCATCATTTAATACTCCTTGAATTAAGGTTCCCCAAAAATAAGCTAATTTAGGTGGTACGGCATTTCCTATTTGTTTATAAACGGAAGTTTTATTTCCTAAAAACTTGAAATCATCTGGAAAACTCTGTATTCTTGCACCTTCTCTTGGAGATAAAGTCCTATCTTCAATTGGATGAATAAATCTACCACCAGAAGGTGTATCAAACCTTGTTGTTATAGTCGGTGCGACTCCTGTTTTTTCGAGTCTTCCATATGCACCACTATGGACAGACTTTATGACATCATTTAATTTAGTCCAATTTTCACCAGCTGATATTTGCTTTATTCTTCTTACAGCAATTTCGCTGTGATTTGGTTTTACATGATTATAAGTACAATGCTTAGTATTTGATAAAAATTCCTGATATTTAGATTGAGGATGTAAGTCCTTAATTACACCTTCTGTATTTTCATTTTTTAAATTAGAAATAGCATCCCAAACAGTCACCTTATCAAAGAAACTAGGATATTTCTTTTTAAGTGAATTTTGAGTAGATTTTATTAAATTGTCAATATCTAATTCCTTATTTAAAGAACCTATAATAAAAACTCTTTCTCTTTGTTGTGGAATACCGTAATCAAGAGCTTTTACAACTATATGTTGTAAATAATATCTATCACCTTCAAAGTTTTTTTCATCTGAAAACAAAGTTAAAATTTGTTCAAAAATTTCACCTTTTTCCATTGTTAATATCCCTTTGACATTTTCCAGGATAAAAATTTTTGGTCGAACTTGCTGAACAATTTTAAAATAATATTTAAACAAATAATTTCTTGGATCATCTATAAAATTATTTTTTCTAATTCTTGCTCCTGCCATTGAAAAACCTTGACAAGGTGGTCCTCCAATAATAACATCGGCACTAATTTCAGAGAAATCTATTTCTTCTACAGCTTGTTTTATATCCATGGCATACATAGTGGTATTTGGATGATTATAAGAATAAGTTTCAGCAATTTGTTTATCATATTCAACTGCTGCAACGATATCAAAGCCCGCCTTTTCAAATCCTACTGAAAAACCACCGGCCCCAGAAAATAAATCAATAACTTTATTCTTTTTCACTTATTTCACCTGCTGAACGATAATATAATTGATAATTTTTTATATAATTCAATTCTTCTTGTGTTAAATTATATAATTTAGCTAATTCGTTATCTATATTATCAATACATGACTTACAAAATCTGTGTTTGTATTCATACATCGATTGTTTAGAGTTTATTTTAATCTTAGTGGTTTCTAGTAAATTATTTAACTCAATTGATAATTTTTTATATTTTTTTGCTTGATAATTTGTAATCTCTGGTACGAAGAATTGTTCCAATTCTTTATTTGTTATATGCCAACAATCAGAAACTTTAATCCAGTACCACCAATATAAACTTGAGTTAAGTATGCAATTTATTAAATGTAAATATTTTTTATCATAATACAAGATTGAATACTCATTACTTTTATATGGCGATTCAACAAAAGATTTTATCCAAAAGGCCGCCCTTTTGTTTAAGAATAATGGATTTTCTTTTTCCGAAATTTGTTTTGAAATAATTGAAGTCTTTTTATTGTGAATTTTTGAGTATATATTTTCTTCGATAAAATTTGATAATTTAGGATAAAAATTATCTTGTTTATACTGATTTAAAATTAATTCGTTTTTAGTGAATAGATTTTTTCGTTCAGTTTTGTACCAATATTTATAATCTGAAGTATATATTTCATGTTTTTCTTTTTTTGATGATTTTTGAGCAATTAAAATATTTAATTTTTGATGAACACCCACAAACAAACAGTCTGGTCTATCAGCAAAACTTAAAATATACTGCTTGTTTGTATTATTTTCAACAAAATCTCTTATGCATGACATTCTAGTAGTTGAAATATATGAAATTGGAATAATATATCCGATTACTCCATCTTCTTTTAATAAGTTTAAGCTATTATGAATCACATCTGCATACAAGTTGCCGTATAGTACAGAATTGGAATAATCAACAGTATTTTTTTCAACATATGGTGGGTTGCCGATAATTAGTTGATATTCATCCATAAATTCTGCAGCACTTGTTATAAAATTTAAATTATAAAAATTAAATTCTAAATAATCGTAAATTACGTTAATGTCTACGGAACTGCAAACATGTAGAGCTTTGAACAATAAACGCATTTTTGAAATATATGTTGAATATCTATCAATATCGTTTCCATGGATTGAGTTAATAATTTTACAAACATCATTGGCAGTTATTTTGTTATTAATCTGGGTTAATAAATTAACCTTGCATTCAAAAGCCTTAACTAAAAATGCGCCAGTACCACAAGTTGGATCTAATATTTTCAAATTTATAATAAAATTATAAATTTCCGAGTTTTTATTAATTATTGTTTTTATTGATTTGATTATAGATTCAATATTTTGAGGATAATATTTTTTGTTTATTTTGTTACAAATTAATTGATAAATGCAATTGTAAATTATATATTCAGAGACGTCTTCTGGGGTATAATACACACCGTTACTCTTTTGAATATTGGTCCGTTCATTTAATTTTTCTAATTCTTGCTGAAAGCCTTTCTCATCAATATTATATTCAGCTAATATATACAGTAAATTTTTATAATACTCAAAGAATATAGTATTACCATAATTGCTTTTCAATAATGATTGAACGCTTTTATATTTTCTTTTAATATTTTGGCTTAAAAATTGCAACTTAAAATTAATATATTCTTCATTTTTATTATCATCCTGATAAATTGAATATACCGCAGCTTTTAAATTTTTATTAAAGAGATTTTTTAATTCTTGTTTTTTATCTTTGATTTTTAAAACTTCCACTGCCACCCAATATAAAACGCACTATCAATCCATCTTAATTATAATACAAACATTTGCAATAGGACAATTTATAAAGTTTTACGAATTGGAATAATAGTGATACTTAATGCTTGACTGCGAACTACCTTATATGAGTTCGTTTTCATCACTATTCATTTCTACTGTATCTGCCGGAAGTTCTTTAGGATTAATTCTGGAATCTAATAAAGTTAGATATTTTTGTTCATCGCAACCAATTATTAGTTTTCTTTTTGCGTGTATATTATTTGTTGTTTTCTTTGACAACTCTTTTATTATTGGTTTTGATTTAATTGCGGGAACAATTTCGATTCCTTGAATCAATAGCATACTGAGTTTTTCTAATGATAACCTTAAAAGATTTTTAAATTCATTAGAATTAGTATTCTCTTGTAAAATAAATTCACTTTCACTAATAGCTTCTTCTATTAATTTATCAATATATTCTTGTTTTTCTCTTGCTTTATCAGCTTTAACAATGTTAATGGTTTCCTCGATATGTTTGAGCTTTGCAGTAGATTTATCAATTTTTGCCTTTTCCAAATCTTCAAATGTTTTTTGACACTCTAACACATGATGAAAAAGATTGGCACCTTTATCTGCTAATGTTAAAAATAAAGAAAGAGTATTTCCTGTAAAATTAAGTCCCAACCACTCGCTACCAACATCGAAATTGACAACAGCAACTTCTTCACCGACATACTTAAATGGTAGGCATATATCTTTTAAAGTTTCAAAGAATTTAATATAATCACTAATTGAGGAATATTTTTCTGGAAGTTTAATATTTAAAACGTTTTCATCTTCTTCTGTTAAAACTTCTTTTAGTGTTTGTTGTAAAATTTTTGCAGATACCAATAAGTCCGTTTTAATCGTATTTAAAGAGTTTTTTGTTTGTTGGCTTACCATTGTACTATTTTCAATAGTATTGGTAAAATTTGCAATTTTATCTATTTTATTTATAGTGTCTAAAAATAAATTTGACTTTTTTATTTCGGCTGTTATAGTCAAAAAACCTTGTATATTGGAAATTTGATACATACCCGGATAACCGCTAACAGGATTAGTAGAAACTGATAATGCTTCAATAATAGGTATCGCTCTATTGATTAACTCTTGATAATCCCTAAGTCTCATATTACTCCTTTTTCTTTATTATAACATAGAAAATTTATACCACAGAAACTAAAAATCAGTATTAAACAGATAATTTTGTTATTAAATAAAAACTTGATTTCCAAACACTTGCAAGTGATGAATGACACAACCTAAAAGGAGGTTGTATATGGAAGAAAGATTTGTTATCAAAAGAAAAGATTTTAAAAAGCTTGAGCGATATGCTGAGAATATTTACAACACAGCGGTTGTGATTGATTATTTTTGTTCATCGCAAAAGGAATACGAAGAACTTTATAACCTTGCGCCGATTGTGAAAAATCTTCGTCGTGATGCCGACCAAGTTAATGCATTTTTCATAAATTATCCTGAAAGCATTGATTAGCTTCCAAATTCAAAAGTTGTTCTTTTCTGTCAACGCCGCAAGCGAAGCCTGTTAGTTTGCCAGTTTTTGAAACTACTCTATGGCAAGGTATGATGAGCAAGATTGGATTTTTATTACAAGCTGAGCCTACTGTTCTTTGTGTATTAGGCTTGCCTACAGCTTCAGCAATTTCTTGATAAGATTTTGTTTTACCATAAGGGATTTTTAATAATTCTGTCCAAACTTTTTTCTGAAATTCAGTTCCTTTTGGTGAAATGTTTAGCTCAAAATTAGTTCTTTTCCCAGCAAAATATTCATCAAATTGTTTTACTATTTCTACAAAATAGCCTGTTCGTTCGGAAATTTTTAAGCAACTTTCAACAACTCTAAGCCTTTGAATAGTATCGTTTTCGAGCTCAATTTCTAATATCCCAATTGGTGATTTGTAGTAAAAAATATTAATTTTATTTTTTTGCATGACTTTATTATATAAAATATTTAAAAATAATATCTTGATATTCTTTAAACTCAAAAATTCTATTGCGTTTATTATCGTTCTTGGCAGTGAGTATATTAAGCTTAACAAAATCTGTTATTATTCTATTAGCAGCTTGATAGGTTATATTTAGTTTGTCTTTTGTTTCACCCACCGTTATATATGGTTTTTGAAGAATTAAATCCAAGAAAGCTTTATGTTTTGTTGAGGATTTAATATTAGACTCTATTTTTCTTAAAGTATCTTCACGTAGCTTGTTGATTTTAGTGATTGTAGTAATTCGTTCTTCACAAGTATTGATAATAGATTCTAGGAAAAAGCGTATCCAATATTCAATATCGTTTGAAGAACGAACTATTGTTAAAGCGTCATAGTAGTAACTTTTATTCTGCCCCCAATATTCACTTAAGCAAAGGACTGGATAATTTAGTAGACCGGATTCTTTAAGTTGTAAATTTATTAAAACTCTGCCAGTTCTACCATTGCCATCGTAAAAAGGATGAATAGTTTCAAATTGATAATGATATATTGCGATTTTTATGAGTATAGGTATATATAATATAGGATTTTCCCAGAAATTACCTAAATCAATAAGGAGGTCTTTCAGATATTTGGCAGGAGGAGGAACAAAAAGAGCGCTTAATTCACTTTTGCCACCAATAAAGTTTTGTCCAGTTCGGATTTTCCCCACTTCAGTTTGATTTTTTTTTGTATTAAACATTAGTGAATGGTGTATATTTTCTATGGTTTTAATATCGCTAATATTTGAATTTCTATTCTTACCATTGTAGTATTCATTAATTGTATCAAAAAGATTGTTTACTTCCTGATTTTCGTCGTTACCAGTATCGGGGCTAAGAACTTCTTCTGCACTTGAGTGAGTCCCTTCTATAGAACTTGAGCCCATAGCTTCTAATAAAATTAGCATTGAAACATAGTTGTTCAATGGAAGCTGTCCACATAGGTAATTAAGCTTGCCAATGGTAGCAGATGCTTTTTCTAAAAGCATTAATGTTTTATTATTTTGTAAGTGAAATTCTTTATTTATATAATTGGGTAAAAAAGCTTCAAAGTGGTCAGTTCTAATTAATTTACCTGCGATAAAGTTAGGTTCTATACTTTTCATATATTATCTCCATGTATATATTAACAGAAAAGATTGACTAAATCAATTGATATTATCTATATTTACATAAATAGTAAAGTTTTGTTAATATAGAGTTGTGAATTAACCAAAATATGTTATTATTAAAATGAAGGTGAAGCTTTTCACAAACAAGGGGTTGGTGATATCCTATAAACAACATCACAAAAATTAATATAACTCTGTGCTGTCGGTCGATTAGCACTGCTAGTAGCGAGGAGTACAATTTAAATGGGGGTGAGAAATATGCAAACTATGTATTATAAGGCTGCGAATGAGAAAGTAAGTTTAGAGAAGACGCAGTGCATTTTAAAGATTCGTTATGCGTATTATTCGGAAAAGATAATGGCTTATTAAAAAAGAGACGCATTGATAACCACTTACGACACGTCTCTATCGACATAGGAAATAACCTTTGCCTCATTAGATTTTTGCATATAATACTTTTAAATGCAAGCTTAACATAGGTAAAATGCAAAATGCTAATTTGGCAAGTTTTTGATAACAAAGTGATGACGGACTTTGTTATCAATGCAGACCGTCAAAGAGGTAATTATAATGTCAAATCAGCATATAACACCACATCCAAATGGAGGCTGGCAAGTTAAAGCAGCAGGTGCTTCAAAAGCAACTGTAATTACTAATACACAAAAGGAAGCTATAAACATTGGTAGGCAGATCGCTATGAATCAGAGCTCTGAGCTATTTATACATAATAAACAAGGGCAAATAAGGGAGCGTAATTCTTATTTTAATGATCCTTTCCCACCAAAAGGTTAGTAGAAGAGAGACTTATTGTCTCTCTTTTTTAGTTCAATAATGAAGGAGAAAAACTATGAGTTTAAAAAAAGTAATAAATAAAAATGGTATACTTAAGTTAATAGATGAAAGACCTCAATGGGGCGTGAATTATAACGTCGGTCATATTGGTTTCTCTAATAATAATAGCGCAATAGCCAAGGCTATAAAGTGGGGTACAAAATATGACAAACAGAATAAAATTGAAGCAACGCATGCGTTGATTATTATAAATGAACACGAATGTATAGAAGCTTTAATGGGTAAAGGTGTAGTAATTTCTCCACTGTCTAAATATTTTGACAGTGAAGAGTTTAATATTGTTATAAAAGCCCCTAAAGAATATAATGCAACTTTAGGTAAAGGAATTGTTAATCAAGCTTTGGAACAGCTTGGAGCACCTTATTCAGCTAAAGTTATTTTCATGAGCTTATGTAGAGGTTTAGTTGCTGGTCATATTATTGATTTAATAACTAAAGATAAGCTTTGGGATCATTTCTGTAAAAATAGAATTGGGCGACAAACTTTTATTTGTAGTGGTTTAGTAGCTTATTGTTTGCAAAAAATGGCAAATTGGAAGTACTCAAAATCGGGCTGTTTAAAGCGTGATTTCAGTGGTATAAATCCTGTTGAGTTATTATACGATACAGAAATCTTTGAAGATTTTGATATGGAGAATACAGAAACTTAGCAAAAGGGGTTTTCCCCTTTGCTATTTTGATAATTTTTGTGTCTTTGGGGTTGATTTGTGCTGCGACGTAAGTGATTAATGTTAGTGTAAGGTAACCCCAATGGAGCACAATATGATACTAAAAAGCATTGAAACAGGTAGAGAAATTGACATCGATTTTAACTTCTTCAGAGAAGAATACGCAGACGCAATTAAAGAAGCTTTCAGCAACTATCGAGATGAAAAGCTAACCCTATTTCCTGATTATTTTAAAGATGACTTCTCGCTTGAATTCAATTTCTACTTTGAATTTGAATATCTTTTCAACAAACATTCTACAAATTATAAAGTTGAATTTTAAGTTCTAGGCGGTGGATCAATACAAACTTTCGCTTCATAATCCCATCGTCCGCCGTGGTCTAGGCAGGAATCGATTTGCATAAATTCTGAATTACAAAACCTTGCACAACCTGCGACGGCTAGTGCAACCACGATCAAAGTTATCCAGTTTGAAGTCTTTAAAATCATATCGTCTTACACACCTTTGCCCATTTCGTAGGCTTGTTGAATAAACGGTGTGCCGTTGATTTCGCTACGTTCGTAGACACCTTTTGCATAAATTACGCCCATTTCTTTTGAGCCTTCAAGGCATGCAGCTAGCCCTCTAAAACACTCTAAAGTGCAGTCCATTGTGTGTTTTTCATCCTCAGCCGCAGTCATAATATAATAAAAATCTTTATCTCTAAACTCCAACCAACGAGCAACAGTTCTATCAATCACAGCCTTTAGTTGTGCAGAAATCGAATAGAAATAAACAGGACTTGAAAGCACAATTACATCAGCATCAAGCATTTTTTGCAAAACTTCAGTCATATTGTCTTTAATTACGCAAACTCCTGTATCTTTACAAGCGTAGCAAGCCTTGCAATAGCCGATATTCTTCCCCGCAACGAATATTTTTTCGACTTCGTTTCCGGCTTCAATAGCGCCTTTCATAAACTCGTCGCAAAGTGTATCTGAATTTCCACCACGTCTAGGGCTACCTGATAATATCAAAACTTTTTTCATATAAAACTCCTTTATTCAATATTTTTAACTCGTTTTTTGCGTTTTGGTGCGGTTATATCAAAGCTTTTTCGGATGATTGCATCCAAAACGGCAGGCTCAATATTATTCACATCAACTTTGCACCAATGCGTTTTGTTCATATGCCAAGCAGGAAGAATGCTTTCTGGGTATTGGTCTTTTAGGATAAAAATTGTTTCTGGTTCAGCTTTAAGGTTAATAAAAAGCTTGTCTTCTTGTTCGAAAACTACGCCAAACCATTTGTTATTAGACTTGTGTCGCAAAATCGGCATGTTTCCGTACTTATCATCCGCAAAAGGATAAGTTTCAATCGCATCTTCATCTATCAGGCATCTTTTAATAAGCTGTTTTTTGTTCATCGCAACCCTATTTATTCAAAACACCAAGCACAATTTGCAATAACTACTTCACCCTTTTGAAGCTCGTTTTCCATACTCCAATTATAACTCAAATTTTTAATACAAGCTTGAATATTAAGTATGTTGAAATGATACAAAAACCGCTGTACAAGTTGATGTTTCAGGCTGAAAGAGTGATTAATGTCATAGCATGAAAGGAGCAATAAATGGTAGAAAAAGATTACCACTTATACGGGACAAAGATTTTAAATTTAAAAACGCAGGAAATTGGATTATTGATTTGTACTTGGAAAAACAAATTTGCCGATGCTGAAGCAGATTTCGCTACTTGTGTTGATAGGCAAGGCAAAAGGTACAATATTGAACTTGATAATATAAGAGGGTTTGAAGATGATTTTGAAAAATAGAAGAACTCGAGAAACTTTAGAAATTGAATATTCTGAGTTTAGAAAAAAGTTTGCAAAAGAAATTCAAATTGCCTTTGAAAGTTTTCGCAAAACCGAACTAAATAAACCTTTTTATAACTACAAAGACGATAATTCAATGGAGTTTAATTTCTACTTCCAACTCCAATGGAATTTCAATCATTTTGGAAATTCGGTTTGGTATATTGAGAAATTGTAAATAATAACGTAAAAATCTTTATAATATAATAAGAAAGATGGTAAATGATTTTTTAAAAGCAAAAAATTTAGTACAAGAATTTACAGCAGAATATCTTGATGCTGATATTGATAATTTAGCCAGTTTTGATTTTTGCTTATTAGAACAGGACAAGCGATTTGGATGCCCAGGTAGAAACTTTGATCCTGATGATACAAATATTGCTAAAGCATTATATATAATAATTTGGTCAGATTTAATTCCAAATTTAAGTTTTGATAATATTGGCACAGGCTGTTTGTATCGCGGGGATACATTAAATACTTTTAACACATTATTTGGAAAAGATTACAACGGGATTCGCAAGTATACAAACGACATCATTTTTATAAAGTCTGTTGAAAATTTCAAAAAATATTGTTTTTCGATTGGAAATTTTTTGCCATTACCGAACAAAGCTATAGAAATTGGTAATACAACTCATACAATAAACACTTTTAGAGGAACTAATTCTTGGAGAGATTATCAAGATAAATATTTATTAGAGCTAAAGAAGTGCTTAGAAAATGAAGTTGATAAAGATATCTTCTTGTGTTCTTTGATTGATAAAAATAATTTTTATTTTGAGCTTCTTGAAAACTCTTTTGAAAATTATATAAAAATTAACTTTTTAACAGATTATGTTGATAATAATGATATTAAAGATTTGTTTTCTCCCTACCTATATCATTGGATGAACAAAAATATTTCAGAACTAGACAAACAACAATATATATCATTTGCACAAAATTATATTGAATGCTGTACTAAAATAATAACAAATAGGGCTGAAACTATATTACAAAAACTCAAAGAAAAATTGGTATAAAATTACTCTTCACTAAAGAAATCTTCATCAAGTTTTTTTATTTCAATTTTAGTTTTTGTTTGAACCCCAACATTATGTTTTATCATTAAACGAGTTAACTCATTGCCATCAACTAATCTGATAACTTTTCCCTGAAGGGATTCGGCTTTCTTTTTAGCTCTTTCGTCAAAGTAGCTTGTTGTAATAAATACCCCTTTTCTTACAGGAGAGCAACCAAGAGCGCCAGCAAAATTTTGCATTTCTTTTTCATTAACTTTATTATCAGAATACCTTTTAGCTTGAAGGTATATTTTTTCTAACCCTAATTCATCTTCATCAATAATTCCATCGATGCCGCCATCATGACTAAGTTTTGTCATTTTACCAACACCGTAATTCATTTTTTCCATAAGAATTAAAACTATTTGTTCAAACCTTACAGGATCAACCTGCTTTAATCTTGTTAATAATTCACTTTGAAGATTATCATTATAGGCATTTTGGGCTCTAGATAACATCTCATCTGGAGTTTCATTATTTTCAATAGGTTCTAATTGCTTTTCTGTATTATCTTTCTTATTAATACCCATAAATTCTAAATATTCAGGATATTGTTTTAGGTAGTGCAACATATTTTGAGGAGCATCCTCTAATGCTTTTTTACCACGTTCATTGATAATAAAATATGCTCTTTGAGGAGATTCGATTAATTTTGCACCTTTTAAATATGTCCTTGCCCAACCGACTCTACCTGCAAATTTTCTACCACCACTTGGAATTTCTTCTGCAATTTCTTCTTCTGTAAGATTAAATTCCTTGGCCAGGATATTAGTTATATCTGTAATTCTATGTTCTTTTCCATCAGCTAAAATCTTTAAAAATGGTAGCATTAAATCATCATGTGCAGGTATTGTCATACGCAACTCCTTTTTCTTTATCCTATCACAAAAAGAAGAAATTTTAATATTTATAGCCTTAGTAGGCTATTGAAATTTTTGTAAAAACTTTAAAAATGATAATATAAAACAAAATGAGGAAATAAAGATGTACTACCCATACCAAGGATATTGTTCAGAATACTTACAAGCATTAGAACAAGATTTGCAAAAACATGTTTTCAAAAATTTATTGTCAAACTTAATGATTAATTCCGTACATCCTATAGAAAGATGGAAAGCTAAACGTTTTTATGATGGGGTATTTGGTTTACTTGATATGCTAGATCCACCACAAACAGCAGATGGCAGAGCTTTGACATATGGAGCAAATGCATACAATTTATCAAAATATTTATAATTACTCCATTCCAAAGAATTCTTTTTCAATTTGTTTAACAAAATCTTCGGAGAGTTGGCCGGTTGGTTTAGGGGTTTGGGTTTGTTCTTTGAGTTCGTTTTTTACCAAGTCTGGCAAGTATTTTAGCAAATTTGTTAGAGTATAATACTCTGACTGATTCACAGGCTTTTTGTTTTGCATATCCATTGTTAATTTTGCCATTAGTTTTTCTGTAAAACCCTGCAGCTCTTTTGAAAAGTTCTCTTTTGTTGCCAATTTTTCAGCCTTTTTTCTGTCCCACTCGTACTTTTCTCTCCAATAAAAAAGTGTACGGCGAGAAACATTTAGGTTTTTACAAATCTCATCAATAGACAAATTATCTTGCAAAAACAGAGTTTCAGCATGTTTATAATATTTCATTTTACTCATTTTAATCCTCAAAAATTATTCTATTCATACTAAATTCGTTCTTCTCATTAAGCCTCTTAACCTGAAAACTACAGCATTTTGAGACCAAGCCTTGCGACTTACAGTATTTCAAAAGCTGGTTGAGTTGTGTCAAAGTGTTTTTCAATCTTCTATGTCCTAAATTCCTAGTTTTGCAACTTGCATAAAAAGCTTTTATATTGTCAATTGTGATTTCTTGAACAACTTTGCCCTTAAAAAATGGCAAAATATTTATCCTAAAAATCGATTCATAAGTTTCGTAAGTCCTTTTGGTGCAAGTTGTTTTGGCATATTTTTCTAGAAAATATTTTACAGCTGTTTCAAAATTCAAGGGCGTATCGTTCAAAGCTTCAGCTGAAAATATCGCATAGTTGATTGTTTCTGCTTTTTCAGTGTATTTATAGCGTCCTCGTTCAAATGCTATTTTACCCTCGTTCAAAAGCTGTTCAAGTTCTGTTTCAAGGTCTGCCTCAGCTATCATTTCGATTTCGTCGAGTGTAAACTCACTCAATCGTTTCGCTAATTTTTCTATGTTCATAATAAACCTCTAATCGTTTCTAGCGTATATTCGGTTATTCTATTGTCTTTGGCGTAGGTTTCAAGTTGGTTAATAAGCTGGACGATTTGTCTAAAGCGATTGTATTTTGGGTGAATGTATTCAATGCTTTCAGTCGTAAACGGAATTTCCGAAAGGCTATCGAAAATCTGTTTTAAATCCGCCACGCTAAAAGTTTCAAACTTCACGATTTCTGAAAATCTATCGTATAAATGTTTGTAGCGTTCGAGCTTTTTATGCACCAAACTCATCCCCACAAACACAATCGGACACTCGGTTTTGTCGTGGATATCCCTCAGGGTTTCAATCGTCTTAAAATCGTTCAGCAGATAGTCGATTTCGTCAATAATAATCAGCTGTGGTTTGGCTTTGAGCTTTTTAACAACGATATTAAAATTATTTGAGCTCAAGTAGCTTGGAATTTCGTCCATTTCTTTGACCAATTCCTCTAAAAGCCAACGGACGGACATCAAATTTGCAGCCCTTAAATAAATTGCATCATATTTACACGCAAGCCAAAGTGCTGTTTGCGATTTACCTAGTCCAGGCTCGCCATAAACTAACGCCATTTTAGGAATATTCTTGGGTTTGTTTTGCAAATTTTCAATAAGTCCGATAAAATTTCGCACATTCTGCGTTTTTATGAATGTTTTATTCATGTATTATCCTTTCTTGGCTTGCTCGCGTTAAACGGGCACGCTTACGCTTCGGCCCTCTGCTCGCAAGCCGCTATTCATACAATAATTTATACTCCTTTGTCTTTTTAAATTCTGTAATCCAAGCATCATCGGGGTTATGCTTGATTAGGTACTCATATTTTTCACTATTATTTTTGAACATTCCTTGAATGGCAATTGAACACTCTTTGAACTCGGTTTGCTCAACGGGCTGTTTTGTCGCCCCTCTCCGAGAAGCAATAGCGAAAGGCGGAGAGGGTAGAATTTCGGCAGATTTATCTGCCAGAAATTCGGGTGAGGATGCTTCGATTAATTTAATTTCTTCTTGTGGTAAATAGGCTTTGAGGCTATTTATCGTCTTTCTTTTTAGTCGTTTTTGTTTTTGGATTTTTTGCTTAAAATCTTCCATATCCTCGACAGTTCCTAAAATTTTCGCCATCGGATGCGTTTCGGTTACACGTTCTGCTGTGCATAAAAACTCGCCTTTTAGGGTGTAGACCTTGATATGCGTCAGGTCAAAAAGGTTGTATTTTATAAGCACTTTGCTCTTGAATCCATAAAGACGCTCGTCAAAATAATCGCAGTTTAAAAAACGAATACCGTTTCGCTGAATGGTTTTGATCTCTGTCGCAAGCATTAAATCATCAAGCTGATTTGTGTCAATATTCTGCCTTTTGCGAGCCTCTAAAACCTCTGCAACTGTCATATTTGGAGCATTTGTGCAGGGCTGAGAGTTTTTGAAATTCAGCCACATATCAATCATTTTTATCGCCTCGTCAATTGTCGGAACATAATCCGAATGCCAATTTTTGTGCAACTTTTCATTCCTTAAAAGGTATGCAGGTTTGTTGTCGATGGACGAGCCGACGTAGCTTGGCAGAAGTTTTTCAAAGCCTTCTTGGAACTCTTTAAAAAATCGCTCAATCACTTTTGCTCGTGCGTTGTAGGGTTTTGCAAAAACAGTTTCAATTCCTAGTTTTGCGTACAAACCATAAAACCCTAATTCGCCAAAGCTTTTATCGTCTGTGAAATACTTAGCCCTGAACGCTCTGCCGTTATCCTGATAAACGATTTTAGGCATCATATCGAGGTTTATAATTGCGTTTCTGAGTGCCGATGCAATACATTGAACATTTTCTTCGAGCATAATTTCATAGCCGACAAGTGCTGTCGATTTCCAATCCAAAAAACCGACAAGCGTTGCTCTACTTGGTTTGCCTGTAAATGGATTTATTACTTGGAACGCTAGTTTGTGTCCGTCTGCGACCAAAATATCACCTACATCAAGCAGACTCGCATCACGTTTTATGTATGGTTCAACCTTGTCCGACAAAGCTTTTTCGCCATCTCGAGCAAGCACCCATTGATCGTAATTGTTGTTCTTGAACCACATTGCGTAACGGCGGAACGTGATATCTGCAGGGATAAAATTTTGCCCTTGCTCACGCAGTTTGTATTTTGTAAGCGCAGTCGCCTTGCCGATAGAAATTCGGTTTGGGTGCAAAAGTAAGCTCATAAAAATTTTAATTTCTTCGTCAGTAAGGCAAGTGCGATAATCGTTAACGCTAGCATATTTGTACTGTGGTAGTAGCTTTTGATAATCGTCAGTTCCGCCAAGCATAGCGTGCCATCTGTGCAAAGACCCACGTGATATTTTGCCCAAGAGTTGAAATAGGTGCGAGTTTGATGTGTTGTGCAAATTCACAAAATCATAATCAGCTTGAAGTTTATTGTTTGCTTTTCGCCTAAACTCAAGCCATTTGTGGATTAAATCAAGCCTTGCTAGTGCAATTTGCTTTGACTTTTCCGGTGTGAATTTGATTGTATCAAGTTGGTTTTGCATCGTCTCAAAGTCCTTGTAATGCCTGTGCACACACATTCATCACTCTGTTTGAGACAGAAGTCAAGTGGGGGTAAATAAAAAATATATTTATGCTATTATTATTTTAACAATAGTGAGGCTGTTATGAAAAAATTTATTTGTCTAATTCTATTTTTATTATCATTAAGTGTTAATGTTTCTTTTGCGAAAAATGATGCTTGTACTAGTGGTTCAAAACTTTTAGTATTACAAGTTTTAGATGATGGTGTTTTGGGGCATATATGTCCACGTGTAAATTGGGATTACTCAGATTTTAAAACAGCTTGTAGATTAGACGGGAAGCTTGTATTTTTGTCTCCAGATTATAATTACGTAGATGACCAACTTATTAAACTAAGCAGAAAAGAATGTTTTGCGGAAGTCGGTACTTATCGATATATAAATAAAAAAGATGATAGAAAAACTGTAAGAGCAGTTGAAATTATTAGAAAATAAAAAATAGTATTCTCATCTTAGAGATAATTTCGTATATATCAGTTTGTGTGTAAAAATAAAATTGCACTATTTTGCACTTTATTGCACTCGGGGAAGTTTAGACACCGTGGGGGATAGACCCTGAAACAAGTTCAGGGTGACGAATTTTAGTGCAATTTTGTGCAAGAAAAGTGACAAAAGTGCAAAAATAGTCCGACTCATCTCTATACTAAAAAAACAGGCTGTAATCGCCTGTTTTTCTAGATTTTTATTAAATTTTCTTATATCAAATGTCCTGTTTCCCTATAACAGTCCTGATTAGATAGGGGGATTCACGAGGCTGGGACTCGCAAAACAGTCAATTATTCAATTTTTACAACAGTTTCAAACTTCTTTTTCTATAATTATCCTTTCAAATTTATCTTATACACACATTAATCACTCTTGTTCGAGAGAAAGTCAAGTCTTTTCTCTAAAGATTTTTATTAAGAAGTTATTCAGAAAATATTTCAAAAGAATTGACAAAGTGTCTGCTATAGATTACACTATAAATATGGAAAAAAGAGTTGTTAAAATTGCTCAAATAGGTGAAAGAGCTCCATTTATAGAGTGGATGGACTCGTTAGATAACGTCACAAGAATAAGAATCCAAAGTAGATTAACAAGATTGTTAGAAAATAATTTTGGAGATCATAAGAAAATTAATAATGAAATATCAGAGCTTCGCTTTAAATTTGGGGCTGGGTATCGAATTTATTACACCGAAATTGATAATATAATAGTTTTACTTATAAATGGTGGCGACAAATCAACACAAAGCAAAGATATAAACAAAGCAAAAAGTA